>NZ_AXWQ01000007.1 GCF_000482745.1 Oleidesulfovibrio alaskensis DSM 16109
CCGTTCCCGTTCCCGTTCCCGTTCCCGTTCCCGTTCCCGTTCCCGTTCCCGTTCCCGTTCCCGTTCCCGTTCCCGTTCCCGTTCCCGTTCCCGTTGCGGCAGTGCTTTTTACGGTTGCCTGCGGCCGGATTTGTGCCTGAATAGTTGCGCCTGAATAGCTGCGTGTGAAGAGCTGTACCTGAAGAGTTGCGGCCGGAAAATGTGGGTCCGGTACGGCAGGCGAAAAAAAAGCCCGTGCATAGGCACGGGCTGTCGGGCAGCGTGTACAGGGTCCGCTAGCTGGTCTGTTCAGCCGGCACAGGGTGCTGCGGCAGCGGAAAAACCGTGTCGTACGTCAGATTGAAAAGAAAAGCGTACACAGGGATACCCACCAGAAAACCGGCATCGTAGATGATGGCTTCGATAAAGGTGAAATTGAGCCACCACATGATGACGGGAATGGTGAGCGCCGCGAACAGCAGTTCAAAGCATACAGCGTGAACGGCACGGGTGATGAAAGGACGCGGCAGCAGGGGTTTGCCCAGTGCCAGCAGTATTTTGTCGAACATCACGTTGTAGGCGAAGTTGGATCCCATCGCCAGCATGCTCATAATCACGCTCAACCCGCCGATTTTCTGTACGGAAACACCGAGCAGCGGGGGGAGAATGAGAATGAGCAGAACCATGAGAACTGCTTCAAACAGCAGGGTATGACGAATTCGATCCATGCGTGTGCGCATTTTGACCTCCGGACACAAAAATACAGGGCAACGGGGCCTGCCGGAATTCTTCAGTTTCGGGAGAAAGTCTGATCAGGAGTTTCCTGTCCGCATGGCATAGCCATGTACGGGGACCGGACGGGAAATCAGGGCAGATCAGAACGAAACAGCGATGAATACCGGCAGTGCCGCTTGCCCAGAATGTGGGTATGAACTATCACATTGAGTGAGGGTGTAAAGATAGAGTCTATCTAATTTTGTGATAGAAAATGGAGGCGACGTGTTTTCTCTTGATCAGCTTGAGGCTTTCCGCGCGGCGGCGGAAACCGGTTCTTTTTCCGCTGCGGCCCGCAGACTGGGCAAGGTGCAGTCTGCCGTCAGCACCGCGGTGTCCAATCTGGAAATCGATCTGGGGGTAGAGCTTTTTGACCGCAGGGGGCACAAGGCGGTGCTTACTCCGGCGGGAGAAACTCTGCTGCGTGAGGCGTGGACCGTACTGGGCGAATGCGACCGTCTGCTGGAACGTGCCGTGGCCATTGCCGGCGGTGAAGAGGCCAGACTGAGTCTGGCTGTGGACGACGCCGTGCCGGTGGACTGGTTTGTGGACGTGCTGGCGGCCTTTGGCGAGCGTTTTCCTTTTGTGCAGCTGGAAACCTATTACGGCGCCATGGGCGATGTGGCCCAGATGGTGGGCGAAGGACGCGCCGATCTGGGCATTGTGATGCCGGTCAGCGGCACTCCGGCCGCCATAGATGCCGTACTGGTGGGGCATATGCCTTATGTGCCGGTGGCGGCAGCGCATCATCCTCTTGCCGCACTGCCTGCGGTGGGGCGGCGTGACCTTATGCGCTACCGGCACATTGTTGTTGCCAGCCGTACAGGTGACAGAGAGCCCGACTGGGCGGGGCACGGCGGGCCGGTGTGGTTGCAGGAATCCACATATGCCACATTGCAGCTGGTGTTGCGGCATGCGGGCTGGGCGTCGCTGCCGGGCCATCTGGTGGACAGGCACGTGCGCGCAGGACGGCTTGTGGTGCTGCCGCTTGATTTTCATGCGGTGAAGTTTGCGGCTCCGGTGTTTGTGGTCCGGCGTCCGGGAGCGGCACAGGGCGTTGCCGGTATATGGCTGCGCAAGGAACTGGAAGGGCTGCGGCTTGAAGAGTAAGTCTGCGCGCAAGGGGCAGCGCAAGTGCGCCCGCAAGTGCCCGGGCGAGTGCGCCCGTGAGTGATCGGGCAAGTGCGCCCGCGGGTGCTCGGGCGGATGTGTACAGGCTGCACAGTCATGGCATAACGCAAGCATGCAGTCCGTGCTGAGCATGCGCAGACGGCGCGGGTTATGATGCTGCCGCGGGCTGGCCTGCCAGCTCCAGCATCTGGGCATAGCAGGCGTCAATGGCCTGCTTGTCCTGCACCTGCTGCTGCAGAAACTGGTTGATGCGCGGTACCATGCCGATGGCCTGATCAATGTCCGGATTGGAACCCTGTGCGTAGGCACCGATGTTGATCATGTCTTCGACCTTGCGGAAAGTGGCCAGATGACGCGTGAGGGTGCGGCCTGCGGCGATGACTTCCTGAGGGCAGATGTCGGTACGCAGACGGCTGATGGAGCGGAGCACATCAATGGCCGGATAGTGCCCCATGTCCGCCAGATCGCGGGTGAGCACAATGTGCCCGTCCAGAATGGAACGCACCGCGTCTGCTATGGGTTCGTTGAAGTCGTCGCCGTCAACCAGCACTGTGTAGATGCCGGTGATGGTGCCGTGCCGGTTTCTTCCGGCACGTTCGAGCAGCTTGGGCAGCTGGGCGAAGACGGTGGGGGTGTAGCCTTTTGTGGTGGGCGGTTCTCCCACGGCCAGTCCCACTTCACGCGCAGCCATGGCAAAACGTGTTACGGAATCCATCATCAGCAGCACGTCTTTACCCTGATCGCGGAAAAATTCCGCCACGGCTGTGGCGGCGTAGGCTGCGCGCATGCGCACCAGCGGCGACTGGTCACTGGTGGCAATGATGAGCACCGAGCGTGCCATGCCCTCAGGACCAAGATCTTTTTCCATAAATTCGACAACTTCGCGGCCACGTTCGCCAATGAGGGCAATGACGTTGACATCAGCCGATGTGTAACGGGCCATCATGCCCATCAGGGTTGATTTGCCGACGCCAGAACCGGCCATGATGCCGACACGCTGGCCTTTGCCGAGTGTTATCAGGCTGTTGATGCAGCGCACGCCCACATCAAGGGGTTCGTCTATGCGCGGCCGCGAAAGCGGATTGGGTGGCTGTGCATAAATGGGGTTGTGTCCGGCCACCGGCGGCATGGTGCTGCCGTCCATCGGTGCCCCGAAAGCATCGAACGCCCGCCCCAGCATGGATTCGCCCACAGGAAACAACGGCGGCATGCTGGTGTTGCGTATGAGGCTGCCCGACTGTACGCCGCGCATGTCACCGTACGGCATGAACAGAATATTGCCGTCGCGGAAGCCTACGACTTCCGCAGGCAGCGGGGCGGAACCGTCTTCCGGAATGATGTGGCACACGGCGCCCAGAGGCGCTTTTACACCGCAGCCTTCGGCCACAAGGCCGACAATCTTGTTTACCTTGCCGTAGGTGTCCACCAGTTGCACATCGTGCAGAAGTTCAAGACAGGCTTTGGGGTGCATGAATCTGTTCCGGAAAAAAAGATGTATGCCGACCGCACGGCGGGTCACGCCTGACCGGGGTCGTCCGCGGGCAGTTCCAGCTGCGAGAGTATTTCATCCACAACGGCAAGCCTGCTTTCCACTGTGCAGTTTGCCATGCCTTCGTTGTTGTCGATGACCAGTCCGCCGGGCTGAACGGAATCGTCGGGCTTCACAGTCCAGCGTTCCAGTTCCGCCATGCGCTCCTTGGCGGTGCCCACAATATCCTCCACCGCGGGGGTGTCTTCCGGATTGCAGCGGATAACCAGCACGCGGCGCGAATCAAGAGCTTCGGCAGCTTTTGTGAACATGGCCTCAAGCACGGCTTCGCGCTGCTGCGAAAGCTGCATGGCGACGCTGCGCTGTACACAGGCACGCAACAGGGTGACAAGATCCTGACGCCATGCGTTGAATACGGAAGTGCACTGGGCCTGAATGGCTCCCAGCACGGCGGAAACCGAATCGCCCATGGTTGCGCGGAACTCTTCCAGTTCCTGCTGTGCCTGTTCTATGCCCTGCTGGTATCCCTGCCGCCGGGCTTCTTCACGCAGCCGTGCAGCGTCGGAATGTGCTGTTTCCAGTATGATGCGCGCTTTCTCTTCCGCGCGGGCGCGAACACGGGCAAGATATTCCGCTTCGGTATCTTCGTCCCAGCGCGGAGAATTGCGCCCGCTTTCCAGCTGGCTCAGGGTGCGTTCTCTCATGGAGCCCGGCCCCATATATATGGTGCCCCAGCGTTTTGCCGGTGATTCGTCAGATGAAGACATCTCCGCCTCCGCGTCCGATGGCTATACGGCCTTCCGTCTCCAGCCTGCGCACGGTTTTCACTATGTTCTGCTGTGCGCCTTCCACATCGGCAAGGCGGGTGGGGCCCATGATTTCCAGATCTTCTCTGATCATGGTGGCCGCGCGTTCCGACATGTTCTTGAAGAATTTTTCCTTCAGGTCGTCGGAGGCGCCGCGCAGAGCCATGGTCATGTCCTCGTTGGATATTTCCTTCATCAGTTCGCGGATGGCTCTGTCGTCCAGCGAATTGACATCCTCGAACACGAACATGAGGTTGCGGATATCTTCTGCCATCTGGGAGGATTCTTCCTCGATTTCCGAAAGCACTTCTTCTTCCGTGGCACGGTCCACGGCGTTGAGTATTTCGGCAACGGACTGGACACCGCCCACTTTTTTGCCTTCTTTGCCGCCCATGGCGATAAGCTGGGTCTGCAGCACCTTGTCCACTTCCATCAGCATGTCTTCGGGCACTGCTTCCAGTTTGGCAAGGCGCATCAGCACTTCGGGGCGCACACCTGCCGGCAGGTTGCTGATAAGCTCGGCGGCCTGTTCGGCATGCAGGTGTCCCAGAATGAGCGCCAGCGTCTGCGGGTGTTCGTTGCGCAGTATCTGAGCCAGAATACGCGGGCTGACGTTTTCCAGTTCTCTGAAAGGAGCCGGGCCGGTATCCAGCGACAGCGCGTCCATGATGTACTTGGCCGTATCGCTGTCGAGGTTTTTCATCAGCATGCGTTTTACCGCGTCTTCGCCGCCCATTATCAGCTCCTTGCCGGTGACAAGGGCGTAATGGAATTCGCGCAGCACCTCTTCAACCTCTTCCTTGGGCACGGTGTCCAGTTCGACCATGGCCTTGGATATGGCCGTGATCTCAGACCGGTCCAGCCTTTTGAAGACTTCAGAGGTGAACTTGTCCCCCATGGCAAGGAGGAGAATCGCGGTCTTACGGGGACCCTTAAGCTGCTCCGCCAACTTTGGCTCCTTCGCTGTCCTTCAGCCAGCTTTTCAGAATACCCACTGCCTGTTCCATGTTCTGTTCGGAAAGCTGCAGCGCATGGGCTTTGATATCGTCGATTTTTTTCAGGGCGTCCATGGCGTCCATGTCTTCTTCGCCCTCGATAAGGGCCAGACGCTCTTCGCCGGTGGGCAGACCTTCCAGGCCTTCGACCACTTCACCTTCGACCTTGGGCCGTATGAGGGCCAGAACCACGGGCCGCACCACCATGACGAGGAAGAGGAAGACCAGCAGCGCGTTCAGCAGGGGTTTACCCAGTCGCAGCGCGTAGTCCATGATGACTTCGGCCAGCGACATGTAGGTGTCGGCTTCCGGCCCGCCAAAGGATATGCTGCTGACTTCCAGCACATCGCCGCGGGCACGGTCGAACCCGACGGCACTGGCCACCAGCTGGCGGATGCGCGCCACCTCTTCGTCGCTGCGCGGCACATATGTCCATTCGCCCGTTTCTTCGTTCTTTTCATACGTGCCGTCGACGATAACCGCAACACTCAGCCGGTCAAGCTGCCCCACGGGAGCGATGATATTCTGTTCTTCTTCGTTTATTTCGTAGTTGGTGTTGCGGGTTTCACGGTTGGAGTCTTCCGTGCTGGTGCCGCCGGACATGCCGTCGCCGCGGAAGTTCGCTTCCGGCACGCCGGCATTGACGTTTGACGTGCCTTTGCGGGCCTCTTCGGTACGTATTTCGCTGCGTACCACAGAGCTTTCGGGGTCAAACAGCTTTTTGCGGATGGTTTTCTGCGAAAAATCAAGATCGGCATTGACCTTGGCAATGACTTTGCCCGGGCCGATGACAGGGTAGAGCAGCTCTTCGATCCGGCGTTCGAAATTCTGCTGCATGGTCAGCTTGTGTTCCAGCTGGGTGGAGGTCATGCCGTCAAGCGACTGTTCGTCTTTGGGGTAGTACAGAATCTTGCCCGAAGTGTCCGCCACGGAAATTTTGCCCTGGTCCAGCCCTTCCACAGACATGGTGACCAGATTGACGACGGCCTGCACGTCCTTTTCGTCCATCTTTTTGCCGTCCTGCAGCTTCAGCACCACAGAAGCGGAAGGCTGCATCTGCTCTTCGATGAACAGGCTGCGGTGCGGAATGACCAGATGCACGCGGGCGCTCTCCACAGCGGGAAATTCAGCTATGGTACGCGAAAGCTCGCCCTGCAGGGCGCGCTGGTAATTGATTTTCTGAACAAAATCAGTCTGACCGACCTTGATCTGGTCAAAAATTTCAAAGCCGACACCCTGTCCCACCACTGAACCTTCACCGGCAACCATAAGCCGCATGTCGTACACGCGGTCGGCGGGTACCATTATGGTGCTGCCGCCGTTATCCAGCCGGTACCTGACCTTCTGCGCCTGCAGCACGGTGACCACCCTGTTGGCGTCTTCCGGGGTAAGCTTGGAATACAGCACCCTGTAGTCGGGCTGATTTATCCAGAAGATAAGGCCGAAAAATATGCCCACCACGACCACAGTCAGGCCGACGATGAACACCCGCTGCGACATGCTGATGCGGGTCCAGAAAGTTTTTGCCTTATCCACGGCGGAATTGAGCGCGGTCATGTGTTTCTCCGGAAAAATAAGTAGCGGGAATCAGCCGGTTTTAGAACTGCATTTTGCTCAGTTCGCGGTACGCTTCCATCACTTTGTTGCGTACTGCGGATGTCATTTTTACGGCAACACTGGCCTTTTGCAGCGTTATCATCAGTTCGTGCACGTTCTGTGTTTCGCCGGAGGCGAACGACTGGATCATGGTGCTTTTTTCACTCTGCATGTCGTTCACTTTTTTTACCGACGAGTTGATGGTGTCGCTGAAGGAGCGCTCCACTCTCGGTTCCGGCGTCAGTTTGCCCGACTGGATGCTGCGTTCTGCCTTGGTAAAGTTTGACAGCGCGTTGCTGTAGGCCTTCAGGCCGATACTCTGAATGGTCATGATGCGTTACCCCGCCTATGAACGGCCTATTTCCAGTGCCTTGGTGTACATGCTTTTGACAGCCTCGATGGTGGACACGCTGGCCTGATACCCGCGCTGCGAGGTCATCAGGTTGGCCATTTCCTCCACCACGTTGATGTCCGGGTATTTAACGTAGCCGTTGGCATCGGCGTCGGGGTGTCCGGGTTCGTACACCTGACGGAAAGGGCGGTTGTCGCGCACGATGTGTTGTACGCGCACCCCGCGCAGTTCGCGGTCAAGCGCGCTCTGCATATGCTTGCTGAAGGGGTCGTCCACCTCTGTGGCAGCCATGACAACGGCCTTGCGGCGGTATGGCCCGCCGCCTATGGTTCTGGTCGTCTTTGCGTTGGCCAGGTTCATGGAGGTTATGTTCATGCTCGTGCGTTCCGCACTGAGTGCCGATGCGCCGATGTCGAGTGCTGTCATGAAATCCATTATTTCTGCCCTGTCATGATGACGTCTTTAAGGCCCTGAAAGTTGCCTTTGATGATGGTGGAAAGCGTGTTGTACTGCAGGGTGTTCTTGGCCATCTTGGCCATTTCCTTGTCCAGATCGACCTGATCTTCGCCGTGGACGACACGCGGTCTGAACGCCTTGGTCCATTCCGGGCCGAAAGTCTCGGGGTCAAAGGTCGCCGGTACGTGCTTTTCATGGGTACGGGCTATCTTGCCTTCCGTACCCAGCGAAAGTGCTGCCTGCAGGTCTTTTTCAAAGTCCAGTTCGCGGGCCTTGTACCCGGGCGTGCGCACGTTCGCCATATTGCTCATGATGACGTTCTGGCGCTTGAGCTGCATGTCCATGACCTTGGCGGTCACTTCCATGTGCTGTCCGAAAAGTGTTTTCATGGTGTCTGCCTCCGATGAAGCCATGCGCCGGAAAGCCGGACGCTGCCATCTGCACAAAGCAAGGTGTGTTCCATGATTGTTAACTGTTTGAAAAATATATTTTAAATATGATTTCTGCGCAGTTTTGCGGCCATGGTGTCAATATTTGGTCACTGGTGACCGTCGCCGGCGGCAGAGGGGTTGCTCTTTTGGCGCACGGGGCGTATCTGCCTGTGATTCTGCAGGGTGGCACGGTTCCTGCTTGTTCCGTGGCAAAGGAAAAAAGTTCCCTGAACTCCGCGGGGTCGCGTCGGCCCGGAATTTGCTTAACTCTTGCAGCGGCAGAAAAAAGGGAACAGGTTGCCGTTTTCGAACGGAGGGGAACCATGAGCAATCATCTTGATTACGAGATCAACAAGGAACTGGGCGAGTGCTACCTGTTTATGGGTGAGCTGGATAAAGCCGAGGAATACTACCGCAAGGCTGCGGGCAGTAACGGTGTGCATCCTGACCCGTATCTGGGGCTGGCTACCATTGCCGTGCAGCGCGGGTTGTTTGACGATGCGCTGGTGCTGTACAAAAAAGCCGCCGATATCGAACCCGGCGACAAGGCACTGGCCGGCATGGGCCTGATTGAAATGGAACGCGGCGAAAATGAACCCGCTTTCAGCCATTTCGCGCAGGCGCTGGATATGAATCCGGCCAATATGATCGCCGTGCACGGTCTGGTGCAGCTTGGCTATGTGCTGGGCCGTATCGACGATGTCATTCCCAGACTGCATGCTTTTCTTGAAGTGGACCCTGCAAAGGACGCAGTGCGCGTTTCTCTGGCGGGTTGTTATATTTCCGTCGGCCGTACAGAGGACGCCGCAGGGCAGCTTGAAGAACTGCTGCGCCGCGACCCTGCCAACACGGCCGCGCAGGAACTGTACGCCACGCTGCACCGTTAGCGGCGTATGGTTCTTGTTTCCGGCTTTGCCGGATGAAAAATCTCCCCTCCCCATTGATTTTCCGGCCCTGACGCTGGCGCAACGGGCCGGAAAATCACCTTTTTGCGGGAAGAGGAAAATAAGAACAAAGCCACGCACGGGCCTATGGGCACCGTGCGTGGCTTTGTTCTTGTTATGCAGGCAGGCTGCTACAGGTTTGCTGCGTACCAGTCGCCGGAAATGCGCAGCCCCTGACGGACGGAAATCTGCGGATCATAGCCCAGCAGGGTGCGGGCACGGCTGATATCAGCCAGAGAGTGGCGCACGTCGCCCGCGCGGAAATCGCGGTACTGTGCTTCTTTTTCTGACGCCTGCGGATTGTGGCGCGCCACTTCCTCGCGGATGAGGCCGTACAGTTCGGTCAGCGATGTGCGTTCTCCGAAGGCCACGTTGTATACAGTATTGGTTGCTTCGGGATCGGGAGCGGTGGCCGCCAGCAGGTTGGCCTGCACAGTGTTGTCTATGTGGCAGAAGTCGCGGCTGGTTTCGCCGTCACCGTTTATGAATACTGGCTGGTCGCGCAGCAGACCGGCAAACCACAGCGGGATGACCGCGGCATAGGCGCCTTCAGGATCCTGACGTTTGCCGAATACGTTGAAATAGCGCAGTCCGGTGCATTCCATGCCGTAGGTTCTGGCAAAGACGTCTGCATACAGTTCGTTGACATACTTTGTAACGGCATACGGCGAAAGCGGCCTGCCGATGCGGTCTTCCTGCTTGGGCAGGTTGGGCTCGTCACCGTAGGTCGAGCTGGAAGCGGCGTAGACAAATCTGCGGACATCCGCATCGCGTGCGGCCACCAGCATGTTTACAAAGCCGTCGATGTTACAGGTATTGGTCAGCAGCGGGTCATCAATGGAACGCGGTACCGAACCGAGCGCAGCCTGATGCAGAACGTAGTCCGCGCCGGCGCATGCTTCGCGGCAGGTTTCCAGCGAGCGGATGTCACCTTCGATGAACCGGAAGCGGCTCCACTGTTCCGGAGTGACAGCGTCGCGCACCATGTCGAGGTTTTTTCTGTGTCCGGTCATGAAATTATCAAGACCGGTGACGGTCTGGCCGTGGCTGAGCAGGGTTTCAAGCAGGTTGGAGCCTATGAAGCCCGCCACGCCGGTTATGAGCCATGTGCGGGGAGCCTCCTGCAATTGACGGAGCAGTTCGGTATATCTGGACATGCGTTGTCTCCTGTCGGACGTGTGATGTGCCGGAGTTGCGGACACCTGCCGCAGGGCGTATGCTGCGGACTCTGTTGTATCTTCCGGCTGCCTCCTTCCGCGTCCTTGAGCGCCGGAGGGAAGCACGGTCTTGTTCCGGCGACTGATACACCATTACGGGCGCTGCGTCCATTCACTGCATTTTCTGTACTGGCGGTTGGATTATCATGGATTCACTTGTTCTTTTTGGTGCGGGCGGCCACGGCAAAGTGCTGCTTGATGCGGCGCGTGCCGGCGGCGGGCGTGTGCTTTTCTGCGCGGACGATGATGCGGCACGTGCCGGAACGGTTTTCTGCGGTCTGGAAGTGAAACCGGCCGCGCAGCTGGGCAGTTTTTGCAATTGCGGCAACGTCGCACTGCTGAACGGCATCGGGTATGTGGGCGGCCGCAATGTGCGGGCACATGTCCATGCCCGCCTGACAGCCGGGGGCTGGCGTTTTGCGACGGTGTGTCATCCGGCGGCCGTCATAGCGCAGGATGCCGTGCTGGCGGATGGCGTGCAGGTGCTTGCAGGCGCTGTGGTGGCGCCGTCGGTCAGAGTGGGGGTGAATTCCATCATTAATCACCGTGCGGTTGTCGACCATGACTGCGTGGTGGGCGAACATTGCCATGTGGCGCCCGGAGTCACGCTGTGCGGCGGGGTGCGGCTGGGCAGCGGTGTTTTTGTGGGAGCCGGAGCCACCGTTGTTCCGGGGGTCAGCATAGGCGACGGTGCGGTCATAGGCGCGGGGGCCACTGTTCTGCGCCATGTGTCCGCAGGCAGTGTGGTGGCGGGCACTCCGGCCATACCCCTTGCGGGCAACGTGTGATATTTTTTTATATTTCATGATTATAAAAAAGCGGCCCCGGCGTCATGCCGGGGCCGTTTGTTGTATCTGCGGGGCAGCGAACGTCACGCAGGTTCCGGCCGGAGTGCGGCAGGTTCCGGCGCGCCAGACGCGCCGGTCTCTGTGTGCGTATGTTCAACTTCGGTGTATTCGGGCACCAGCACATGCAGCGCTCTGCGCACTGCTGCACCGTCGTGCGCCTGTGCTGCCTGCACGGCCTGTTGCAGGCCCTGTTCCAGAGCCTGCAGGGCGCTTTCAGATATCTGGGCGCTGTCACAGCAGCGCAGCACCATAATCTTGTCATGCTCGGTGCGCACCACGCCTTCGTCAGCGGTAATCAGCTCTTCGTACAGTTTTTCACCTTCGCGCAGACCGGTGAAGACAATGGGAATATCCACTTCGGGTTCCAGTCCGGCAAGGCGGATAAGGTCTTTGGCCATATCTGCTATTTTGACAGGTACCCCCATATCCAGCACAAATATCTCGCCGCCCTGCGCCATGGTGCCCGCCTGCAGAATAAGCTGCGCGGCTTCGGCAATGGACATGAAGTATCGGGTTACTTCGGGATGCGTGACCGTGACGGGGCCGCCTCTGGCAATCTGGTCGAGAAACAGCGGCACAACGGAGCCGGACGACCCGACCACATTGCCGAAGCGCACGGCCATAAACCGTGTGGAACTGCCGGAGAACCTGCGCATGAGCAGTTCTGTTACCCGCTTGGAAGCCCCCATGACGTTGGTGGGGCGTACCGCCTTGTCGGTGGAGACCACCACAAAACGCTGCACTCCGGCATCGTGGGCGGCCTGCATGAGTGTCTGGGTGCCCAGAATATTGTTCTGCACGGCCTGCCACGGGTTACGCTCAAGCATGGGCACATGCTTGTACGCCGCGGCGTGGAAGACAGCCTCTGGTTTGTGTGCGGCAAATGTGGTGCGCATCAGGTGGGCATCGCGGATATTGCCCAGTACGGCCACATAGTCGTGAAAGCCGTGTACGTGTTCAAGATCCATCTGTATTTTATACAGATTGAATTCGCTGGCATCCACCAGCACCAGACGGGCGGGAGCATACCGGATAATCTGCCTGACCAGCTCTGATCCTATGGAGCCGCCGCAGCCGGTGACCAGAATGCATTTGCCCTGCAGGTAGCGGCTGATGGCTCCGGTATCCAGTTCCACCGGCGACCGGCCCAGCAGGTCGAGGTAGTTGACCTCGCGCATGTTTTTTATGCCGCGTTTGAAATCCAGAATTTCGTTCATGGGCGGCAGTATTTTGCAGGGCAGACCCGTTTCCGAACAGGCCTGCACTATGTGGCGCACCTGCTCGGAAGAAGCTTCCGTAAGGGCGATGAGCAGTTCTTCGGCACGGGTGGAGACAATGGCTTCGGGCAGGCGGTCCAGCGTGCCCATGACGGGACGGCCGTGGATGGTTCTGCCTTTCAGGGCGGGGTTGTTGTCCACGAACCCCACGGGGAAGTAGCCCAGCGACACATCACGGTTCAGTTCGCTGACCAGCCGTTCTCCGGCTCTGCCGGCGCCGATTATGATGACCCTTCTGGCTCCCTTGCGCGCGGTGCGGCCCGTCATGGGCAGCCAGAAGCGCCCTGTCTCGCGCAGGGAGAACAGAATGCGGATACCCAGACGCGCGCCGCCGGTGAACAGAAAGGTAAGCAGAAAGTCCATGCCGAAGACGGCGCGTGAATAGCCCGCAAATCCGGTAAGGTATGCCACCCCTGCGATGACAAGCAGGCTCTGCACGCTTGCGGCGCGCAGCAGCAGGATGGAGTCGCGCAGGCTGGTGTAGCGCCACATGCCGCGGTACATGGAAAATACCACGAACACGGCGAGCTTCATGGGCAGTACCCATGGCAGCAGTCCTTTCATGCGTTCGACATGCAGATAGGGAATGGAAAAGTCGAACCGCAGCATATAGGCGGCGTACAGCGCGGCTGCAAAGCACAGCAGGTCCACGCACATCATGATGTAGAAGTTGGCGGTGCGCAGTGCTATTCGCATGGCTGTCCGTCAAGCGCGCGCAGGATGGCATCCGTTACGCGGGTCAGGTCTTGTCCGGTCATGGCGGTACCCGAAGGCAGGCACAGACCGGTGTGGAAGAGACGTTCGCTCACGCTGCCGCCGAACACCCTGCAGTCTTTGAATACCGGCTGCATGTGCATGGGTTTCCATACGGGGCGCGATTCGATGTTGCAGTCTTCCAGTGCCCGGCGCAGTCCTTCCGGCGTGCACCGGCAGCGGGCCGGATCCAGCGTTATGACCGTAAGCCAGCGCGAGCTCTGGCCGTAGGGCGCTTCAGGCATGAAGGCGATGCCCTCGCGCGGCTCCAGAACCCTGCGGTAATGTTCGCATATGGCTCTTTTCTGGGCCACGCGCCGTGCCAGCACTTCCAGCTGACCGCACCCTATGGCGGCGCAGATGTTACTCATGCGGTAATTGTAGCCTATCTCGCTGTGTTCGTAATAGGGGGCGGGGTCGCGTGCCTGCTGGGCAAGCCAGCGGGTTTTTTCGGCCACGGCCGGATTGTCCGTGCACAGCATGCCGCCGCCGGAAGTGGTGATGATTTTATTGCCGTTGAATGAGAAGACAGAGCAGTAGCCGCCTGTGCCGGCATGACGGTTTCTGTAGCGCGCACCGGCCGATTCCGCTGCATCGATGATCAGGGGAATGCCGTGAGGGGCGCATATTTCAAGCAGCCTGTCATAGTCGGCGCATTGTCCGTACAGGTCGGTAACTATGACCGCACGGGGAATGCGACCGGCAGCTGCGTATCCGGCCACGGCTTCGGCCAGCAGGTCGGGGTTCATGTTCCATGTTTCGGTGTCGCTGTCGATGAAAACAGGCTGCGCTCCGGTGAAGGTGATGGGGCTTACGCTGCCGATGAATGTCAGTGTGGACGCCAGCACGATATCGCCGGGACCCGTGCCCAGAGTGCGCAGGGCAAGGTGCAGGGCGGCGGTGCCGCTGCTGAGGGCGGCGCAGTGGGGAATACCGGTAAACGTACTGAAATTGCGTTCAAAGGCATCTACCATGGGGCCGAGCGGTGCGACATAATTACTTTCAAATGCGGTATGTATGAAATCAAGCTCGCTGCCGCCCATATGCGGCGGCGAGAGGAATATGCGTTTTTGTGTCTGTGTCATAAAATTCTCCCCTGTGAGGGTGATATGGAACGCAACAGCGGTGCTGTTATAGTCTATCAGGGCAGTTGTTACAATGCCTGTTGTAAATTATGCAGCATGTCTGAGAATGTTCTGTGCTGAGTAACAGATATGGCAGTCTGTGTGCCGTAGGAAGGTTACGGCGCGGAAGGAAGACGTGCCTGCGGCACGCTCAGGCGGGTGCGGCGCGGCATCCTGCGCAGGGCACCGGATAAAACGGCGGATATGCGGCCTGCGTAGCTGCCGGTGGCGCGGCGCCGCATGAAGCACAGGTTACTGTTCATGGTTGCGGCCGTATCTGGCAGAGCGTCCGTCATCGTTCCGTGCACTGCCGGTGAACGTATCCGTGGTGGCGTGCCCCTGTTTGGCCACACCTTCACGGCGGAAGACTTTTATGACGGTCATTAAGATGATGCGGATGTCAAGGCAGAGCGTGTGGTTGTCCACATACCATGCATCCATTTCCAGCTTGTCGTCCCAGTCCACGGCATTGCGGCCGTTGACCTGCGCCCAGCCGGTTATGCCGGGCAGTACATCCATGCGTGACGCCTGTCTGGGTGTGTACAGCGGCAGATACTGCATCAGCAGCGGCCGCGGGCCGACCAGACTCATGTCGCCCCGTATCACGTTCCACAACTCAGGCAGTTCATCAAGCGAGCTTGCGCGCAGAAACCGGCCGAAGTCTGTCAGGCGTTCGCCGTCGGGCAGCAGGTTGCCGCGGGAGTCTCGCGCATCGGTCATGGTGCGGAATTTGATGATGGTGAAGGGCCTGCCGTTTTTACCGGGGCGTATCTGCCGGAAGAACACGTCTCTGGACAGCTTGCGCCGCACGGCAACCGCAACGGCGGCCATGACCGGCAGCAGCAGGATGAAAGCGGGGACAGCCAGCCCGAGATCAAAGGCCCGTTTGAGCGCGGGAGGCGTCACCCTGCGCGGGCGGGGGCCGTTGGCTGCTTCGGGCAGGCGCATGGTACGGAATATGATGCGGTTCACTTCGCGTACGTCGTACCGTTCTTCGGCCATGGCGCGGCTGCGGGCGCCCATGGGCGCGATGAGCTGCGGCTGTGTGATAAATTTTTCCATGGCGGCAGCCAGTGCCGCAGTGTCACCTGCGGGTACCAGAAAGCCGTTTTCGCCGTGTTTTACGGTCTCACGGCAGCCGGGTGCATCTGTGGTGATGACAGGACGGCCGGTGCTCATGGCTTCCATGGTGGAGCGCGGAGTGCCTTCGCGGTGAGAGGGCAGCACATACACCGAGGCGCTGTGCAGCGCGGGGCGCACATCGTCCGCGGGGCCGTCATACTGCACGCCGCCTGCCGTCCAGCGGGCGATATCAGCCTCCGAGACGGAATCGGGCCCCTTGTCGTGCCAGCCCACAAGGCGGAACCGTGCCTGAGGATAACGCGGGGCGAGCATCAGTGCGGCCTCGCAGAATTCCGGCACGCCCTTGGCCCTGAGCAGCCGCGCCACCAGCAGAAATTCCACAGGGTCCTGCTGCGGCGGGCGGCAGGCATAATGGTCAAGGTTCACGCCTTCACCGTTCAGCACCACGGCCGTGGTGCTGCGGGTCAGCTTTTCAGCGTCGAACAGGGCTTTGTCGTCCGGATTAAGAAAAAAAACGGCCTGATACCGGGGCATGACAAGAGCATAAAGCCCCCTGACAAGCCTGTTGAGCAGTCCCCGCAGGCCCTGCCTGTGCGAAAATGCGTACCCCAGTCCGGTGATCATGCCGAAACGGCGGGGCACGCGGGCAAGCCACGCCGCCAGTCCGCCGTAGATGACCGGCTTGATGGAGCTGGTGAGCACCACATCGGGACGTTCTTCAAGAAAAGTCCACAGATAGCAAAGGAATGTGATGCAGTCGCGCAGCGGGTTCATACCGGTGCGCTTCAGCGGAACCGTCCGGTAACGCACCCCCATCTGTGCCAGTGCGTCGCGGGTTTTTTCGTCGTCTTCCGGCGCGGTGCACACCACTTCGTGACCGGCGCGCACCAGATCACGGATGAATTCGCCCCTGAAGAGCAGCAGGGCGGGAGCATAGTTGCCCGCCAGAAGGATTTTGGTTCGCATGCTGCACCATAATTGAGAACGCCGGACAGGACCGTCCGGCGTTCTGTAAATTGTTTATGTCGTGCCGACGGCACCGCCTGTACACATCAAAAAAGGCGGTACGTCAACAGGTGCCGGGGTGCACCGCAGACGGCTGTCAGCAGATGCGGGGCAGCTGTTCGCCCTCCAGCATGTTCAGCAGTCTGTGGCCGCCCAGCGGGGTCTGCATCACCACCTGACCGGCTTTGCCCGGGCCGTCGCCGGGGGCAAGCACCTGTCCGATAACGGCAGCGTCGCCGCCGAACTGGGTCTGGCGCATGATTTCCAGCGCCTGCTGTGCTTTATCGGCGGGCAGTATGCAGATGAGTTTTCCTTCGTTGGCCAGATACAGCGGGTCGAGACCGAGAAACGAGCACCCGCTGCGTACCGATTCGCGCACGGGGATATCCTCTTCGCGAATGGTGAAGACCATGCCGGACTGCGCGGCGATTTCGTTGAGTGTGGTGGCCAGCCCCCCGCGGGTGGGGTCGCGCAGCACATGTATGCTGCCTGTTTCGTATGTCAGCCGCTCGACCATGCGCGCCAGCGGTGCGGAGTCGCTGGCCACGTCGGTGGCAAAGGAAAGGCCTTCGCGGTGCGAAAGGATGGTCAGTCCGTGGTCACCCATGGTGCCCGAAACCAGTATGACGTCTCCGGGGCGGGCTTTGTCGCCGGCAGGGGCGGGGTCGGCGATTATCTCGCCCACGCCCGTGGTGTTGATAAAAATTTTATCCACGCAGCCGCGGGGAACAACCTTTGTGTCGCCGGTAACGATAAGTACGCCGGATTCGCGCGCGGCAAGCCCCATGGAAGTGACAATGCGTTCCAGTGTTTCCATGGGCAGACCTTCTTCCAGAATGAAGCCGCAGCTGAGGTATGCCGGACGCGCGCCCATCATGGCCACGTCGTTGACTGTGCCGTGCACGGCCAGTGTGCCTATGTCTCCGCCGGGAAAAAACAGCGGGTCAACGGTATAGCTGTCTGTGGACATGGCCACGGGGCCGCGGATGTCCAGCACGGCACCGTCGTTCATGGCCGTCAGATAGGGGTTGTCAAAATGCTTGAAGAACAGCTCGGCGATAAGCCTCTGCGAGGCGCGGCCGCCGCTTCCGTAATCGAGCAGCAGAGTTTCTGCAGTCATGGGGTCAGCTCCCGATATTGTATTTGAAATAGGCGGCGCAGCTTCCTTCGGTGGAAACCATGCACGGTCCCACGGGGCGGGCGGGTGTGCAGGCCTTGGCAAACAGCGGACAGTTGTCGGGCTGCATTTTGCCCTTGAGCACATCGCCGCATCTGCATCCGGGTGTGTTGGGCACGTCCCGCAGGGTCAGTTCCTGCTGTTCCATGGCGTCGAATTGTCTGTAGGCGTCGGTGAACACCAGCCCGCTGTCGGGTATGGTGCCGATGCCGCGCCACAGCGCGTCTGCAGGACGGAATACCTCGTACATGATGCTGCGCGCCTTGGGGTTGCCGTTGTCGCTTACCGCGCGGCTGTACTGGTTGGTGATGGCGTATTCGCCTCGGCGGCGCATCTGCACCATCAGCAGCAGCGCCTGCAGAACGTCGGCAGGGTCAAAACCGGCCACCACGCCGGGGGTGTGAAACTGTTCGGCCACAAAGTTGTACGGGGCCGTGCCCAGAATGGTGGAAACATGTCCCGGCAGCAGAAAAGCATCCACTGCACAGTCAGGGTCGGAAAGCAGCGCGCCCAGAGCGGGGGGCACCAGTTTGTGAAAGGAAAGTACCTGAAAATTCTTCAGCCCCTGCCGGTCTGCGGTTTTGATGGTGGCGGCCACGGCGGGGGTGGGGGGTTCAAAACCGATGCCCAGAAAAACCACCGTGGACTGCGGGTGGGCAGCGGCAAGTGACAGTGCGTCCACGGGTGAATAGACCACTTCGATGCGGGCACCGGCGGCCTGTGCGCTTTTAAGTGTTTTGCCGCCGGGGCCGGGAACACGCATAAGGTCGCCGAACGTGGCGATGATCACCTTGTCGCGTTCCGCCAGTTCCAGATAGGCGGCTATCTCGCTTTCGTGGGTCACACAGACCGGACACCCGGGGCCGGACACATGGACGACCTGTTCCGGCAGCAGCGGGCGCAGACCGCTCTGGAATATGGCCACGGTATGTGTGCCGCACACTTCCATGAAACGCAGCGGGGCGTCTGTCTCGGCACGAAGCCGGTCCAGCAGCCCGCGGCACAGCACAGGATCTTTGAACGCATTGGAAAAGTTCACGTGGTATCCTTCCTTCCTCTAGAGGTGCGGGGGCCGCAGAAGCACGGAACGGCAGAAGGGCGTTTTTTCCGCGCGTTGCGGCAGGGCCGCGGTGCGGCGGGCCCGACGCCGCGGCACCGGTACGCGTGACAGTCTAGTAGCTACGCTCAAGAACCTTTACCTGTCAACTTGGCGGGATTCGTGATGATTTGGGCATACAGACAGCCCGCACGGGGGCGGCGGCTTTGCTTTTTTATCTGCGTGTTGGTACACCGGAATAAAGCAAGATGCAGCACGGGCTGCCGAGCGAGGTATTGCAGTTATGAAAACGGGCACACAGGCCGCGGAACGCAGACCGCTGCGGGAAGAAGAAACCCCGCCGCGGTTTTTTGCCGCGGATGCGCGCTGGAACGTGCCGGAACCGGCAGCCTGCCGGCTGCTGTGGAATAAATACGCCATGCCGGACCACATCCGGCAGCACAGCGAGGCCGTGGCGCAGGTGGCGCACACCATAGCCCTGCATGCGCGGCGCAGCGGTATGAATGTCTGCGCCGACACGGTGCTTGCCAGCGCCCTGCTGCATGATCTCGCGAAAATATATACCATACTGCACGGCGGCAACCACGCACAGCTGGGGGCTGCATGGGTGCTGAAAGAAACCGGCAACCCCGCCATAGCACAGGGTGTCGTGCACCATGTGTGGTGGCCGTGGAGCATCTCGCTTGACAGGCATTTTCTGCCGTGCGTCATCATATATGCCGATAAACGCGTACGCCACGAGCGTATCGTGTCGCTTGCCGAACGGTATGACGACCTTATGGTGCGTTACGGCAGAACGGAAAAAAGCAGGCAGTACATAACCCTGTCGCTGGAACAGGCTGCAGATATTGAGCGCGCTCTTGCAGAGCGACTGGAGATAGATTTCAATGCGTATTCTTTTGATAGCCGGGGGCTGGTCTGAGGAACGGGACGTATCGCTTTCCGGTGCGCGGGGCATTCACGCCGCGCTGGAGCGGCTGGGGCATCAGGTTACTCTTTTTGACCCCTGCCGGACGCTTGCGGGCCTTCTGGAGGCTGCACAGGCACATGATTTCGCCTTTTTAAACCTGCACGGGCAACCGGGAGAAGACGGCCTTGTGCAGGCGCTGCTGGAAACGGCCGGCGTGCCGTATCAGGGGTCCGGCCCTGCGGGGTCTTTTCTGGCGCTGAACAAGGCCGCGGCAAAGGAAGTGTTTGTCAGAAACGGCCTGCCCACACCGGAATGGGTTTTTCTGCCGGCGCATCCGGGAGCGGACTGGGAGCCGCCTTTCGCTTTTCCGGCATTTATCAAGTCCAACAACGGCGGATCAAGCCTTGCTCTGCACCGCGTCAGCTGCCCGGGCGAGCTTGCCCGCGCGCTTGACGAGCTTTTCACCCGCGGCGGCGAGGCCATTATAGAACCCGCCGTGGAAGGCGTGGAGGTGACTTGCGGTGTGCTGGGCGACGAAGCCTTGCCGCCCATTCTCATCCGTCCGCTGGGCGCCGGATTTTTTGATTATGCCAGCAAATACACTCCGGGGCAGGCGGAAGAACTGTGTCCCGCGCCGCTGCCCGGAGAAGTTACGGCCAAGGTGCGCGAATACGCGCTGCGGGCGCACCGCGCACTGGGGCTGCGCGGTTACAGCCGTTCAGATTTTATTCTGACGCCTGCCGGAGCATTGTCCCTGCTGGAAGTGAACACGCTGCCGGGCATGACGGCCACAAGCCTGCTGCCGCAGGAAGCGGCTGCCGTGGGCATTTCCTTTGACGGGTTGATCGGGCGGCTTATCGAGCTGGGACTGGCCGCCCACGGCAAACAACAGGAGAAGGCATGACCCTGAGCGCAAGACACCGTCTGCTGCTTTCGCTGTATGGCGCGGCATGGCGGCTGTGCCGCCCCCTGCTGGCACGTCACCGCCGGCTGCGGCACGGTTTTGACGAGCGGCTGGCACCCCGCGGGCGCACCCCGCAGGCAGATCTGTGGATCCAGTCGGCATCGGTCGGTGAATCGTATCTTGCGTGGCAGCTGCTGCGCCATCTGCCGCAGGGCAGTGCAGGCAGCGTGCTGCTGACCACATGCACGGTGCAGGGGCGCGGTATTCTTGATTCTGCCGCGGCCTGGTGTGCGGAGCACCGGCCGGACATGCGTGTGGAAGTGCGCTTTTTTCCTTTAGACGAACCCGCCGTGATGCGCCGCGCGCTGCAGCTTACGGGCGCCCGTGCCGTGGTGCTGCTTGAAACGGAGCTGTGGCCTGCGCTGATGGCGGCCTGTGCGCAGGCCGGTGTACCCTATGTTGTTGTCAACGGACGCATGACGCCGGGAAGTCTTGCGGGCTATCTCAATTTTGACGGATTTCTGCGCGCGGTGCCTCCGGCTGCCGTGCTGGCCATGTCGGAGCACGATGCGGCCCGTTATGCGGTGCTGTTCGGCCACGGGCGGGTGCGCGTGATGCCCAACATCAAGTTCGACAGAGTTCCGCAGGGCGCAGCGCAGGGACCCAACCCGCTGCTGGGTACGGTGTTCAGGCCGGGAACATCAGTTGCCGTGCTGGCTTCTGTGCGCCGCGAGGAAGAAGAGGATGCGGAATATCTGCTGCGGGCGGTGGCCGGAGAACGTCCGCGCACCTGCATCGCGCTGGTGCCGCGCCATCTGGAGCGGGTGGCCCGCTGGCGCGTCCGGCTTGACGAGGTGGGGATGCCGTGGGTGCTGCGTTCTGCCGTGCGTGAACCCGTGGCGCCCGGTACGGTGGTTCTGTGGGATGCTTTCGGCGAACTGGACCATGTGTACGCACTGGCCCGCGGTGTCTTTGTGGGCGGCAGTCTGCGCCCGCTGGGCGGACAGAATTTTCTTGAACCGCTGGCACACGGCATCGTGCCTGTTATCGGGCCGCACTGGAGTAATTTTTACTGGGTGGGCGACGATATAATGGAGCAGGGGCTTGTGCAGCGTACCGGCGGGCCGGAGGAGGCAGCGCAGGAACTGCTGCGTCTGCTCAGACGTCCGGCCCCCAAGACAAGAGTGGCGGCACGGTTTGCCGGATATGTTGAAAAACGCCGCGGCGGTGCCCGCATGGCCGCTGAAACCGTGGCGGAAATTATCCGCAGCTGACCTGCATTTTCGGTTTACGCACAGCTTCAGGCTGCCGCCGGTGTTATCTCCGGTTGGCAGCTTTTTTAGTGTCTGCGGGGTGCCGCAGCCGCGCGCATGGCGCACGCCAGCGCATTGCTGCATGCGTGTGTAGCCCGCAGTTTGCATAGTGCAAACTTTTGTTTGCATTTATTCTGCCGGCAGAAAAACGTCCACAGCACATAACCGTTGTAAAGACGAACGTCTGTGGTGTTCAGTGCCGGTGGCATTTAATTTGCTTGATATACGGATTTGTTCTTCCGCACTGTGGCGGGTATTCTTTCATGCTTTCAAAGGGGGAGGCATCGTGAATTGTTTCAAGACCATTAAAGGCAAGATAACAGGTATCATTGTTATCTGTATAGTCTCCATGCTCTGCATTCTCGGTTTATCTGTGGGTACGCTGGCCAAGCTGCACGGATCTTTTGTCAGCATGAAGGAAAATACACTGGATGGTAAAGTTGCCACAACGGCCATAAACAGAGACATTAACTATGTAAGCCGTCTTACCCGGAATATAATGCTTGGTAGTGACGCAGATAAAGATATAGATAAGCTGCAAAAGCGCATTGAAGCCATAGAAAAAAACTTTGTGATACTTGAAGGCGGCGCTGTGGGTGCAGAAGAGCGACAGCTTGTTGTCAAGGCAAAGAGAGCTGCGCTTGCTTTTGTACAGGACGGATTGCGCTTTGCCACAAAAATGCAGTCCATTCCTGAGGGGATGCGGCATCTGCAGTATGCGGAATACGGTCAGTCCGCCACACCGCTGGCGCAGCAGTCGCGTAAATATTTCGGCGAACTGACTACAATAAAAGACAAAGCCTACGATAACGAAGTCTACCGTTTCAAGGACACCATAGCGTTTCTCAAGTGGTGCATCATCGGTGTTTCAGCAGGAATCATTGTGCTTATAGTCACATTGTGTCTGCTGCTTATGCGTTCCATTATCCGTCCGCTGGGCGAACTGACAGCCTACACCGGTGCAGTGGCCGCAGGAGACTACAGCTGCAGCATTGATTCCACACGTTTTTCCGGCGAACTGGGCGAAACGGCTGTTTCTGTGCATACCATGGTGGACAGTTTGCGGCGCAGCATGACGGAAGCCGAGGAACACAGCGCGCAGGCAGATGAAAAGGCGGAGCAGGCAAGGAAGGCGACTCTTGAAGCCGAAGAGGAACGGGCACGCATTACATCGCTGCTTAACATGATGCACGATCTTACGTCGCAGGTGGCTGCCATTGTTGACGAGCTGAATGTGGAAGCGGCGGGGCTTGAAAGTGATTCCAACGAGATTGCGGCAGGGGCGCAGTCCCAGCATGCCCGTTCGCAGGAAACGGCCACCGCCATGGAGGAGATGACTGCCACCATAGCGGAAGTGGCGCGCAATGCTTCGCTGGCGGCGCGTAATGTCACGCAGAGCAAAGCCGATGCAGAAAGCGGTTTTGCCGTGGTGCAGCAGGTTATCACTGCCACCAACGACGTCCATGTGCAGACCACGCGTATGCAAGAGACTCTGGGCGAACTGAGCCATCGCGTGGAAGGCATCGGAGACATTATGGGCGTGATCACCGATATCGCCGACCAGACAAATCTGCTGGCGCTGAACGCCGCCATCGAGGCCGCACGCGCAGGTGACGCCGGACGCGGTTTTGCCGTGGTGGCTGACGAAGTGCGTAAACTGGCCGAAAAAACCATGCAGGCAACCCGCGAGGTGGGCGAGGCCATCAAAGGTATTCAGGCCGGAGCCGGAGCCAACGTGGAGAGCATGAACAAGGTTTCGGAAGCCGTGGCCCACAACAATGCGCTGACCAACGAGGCGGGTGCCGCACTGGAAGCCATCACCGCACTGGTGGGAGAGTCGGCCGTGCAGGTGACTTCCATTGCCACGGCCGCGGAACAGCAGTCTGCCGCCTGCGAGGAAGTGAATGAAGCCACTGCCGCGGTGAACAGAATCTGCGCGCAGACTTCTGAAGGCATTTCCCGCTCCGTGCAGCGTATCCGCAATATCGCCGCGCTGACTGCCGAACTGCACGGTCTGACGGATAAAATCAGTGACGGTTCCGCAGCCTGATGTTCATGCACGGGTTGCCATAGATTCTTCCGGTGCATGCGCCGTGGCCCGCAGTGCGGCGTATGCGTATGAAAAAGGCTTCCCCGTCGGGGGAAGCCTTTTTGTTTTTGCAGCCTGTATGTGCCGGTGCATGCGCAGGCGAGGGGGATGACCTCCGGCATTATGTTTTGTGTGCGGGGGACTGTGATGGTTCCCGCTGCGTTTTTCGGGCTTCGCGGTGCGGCTCCGTATCGTCGTTGTCCGTCGTGCCTTCTGTCTGCTGCCTGCCTGTCTGGGGGATGACGGTATGGCCGGTGCGCTGGTTTTCCAGCATGGTGACTTCCTGTGCGGCGTCCGCAGCGGCGGTGCCCTGTCCGGACTGACCGGTGGTTGCGGTGTCGCCTGCCGCACCTGCCGGCGGCTGCCCGGATGTCTGCTCTGCCTGCCTGTCCGTCGTCACCGTAGTGGCGGATTTGTCGGCCTGCCTGTCTGTCATGTGTTCTGTGGTGTGCTGCGCAGCTGCAGGGGGCTGTTTTCCGGAAGTTTGTTTTCGGGCAGCCTGTTCTTCGGCAGTCTGTTCGCCGGTAGCTTGTTCTTCGGCAGTCTGTTCCGCCAATTTTTCCGCATTTTGCCCCGCCGTGTGCTCTTCGGGGGCAGGCAGCTTTGCACCGTCTGCCTGATACTGCGGTGCGGGGGCTCCCGTATTGCGTTCCAGCATGGCAAGCAGCTGCTGCTTACGGAAGGGTTTGGTCAGATAATCGGTAAAGCCCATGGCAAGACAACGCTGCTTAAAATCTTCCAGCGCATGAGCGGTAAGCGCCACCACAGGAACGGCGGGCATACGGTGGCGCTGTTCATAGTCGCGTATGGCGGTGGTGGCCATGTAGCCGTCCATGACGGGCATTTCCAGATCCATGAATATGATGTCGTAGCTGTTGAGCATGAAAAGGCGCAGCCCTTCTTCACCGTTCTCCGCTTCGTCCACCTCGTGGCCGGTGTTTTTCAGATACATTCTGAACAGCAGGCGGTTGTTGGCGCTGTCTTCCACACACAGTATGCGCAGCGGTGCGGCCTGTACCGGCATGGCACATTCTTCGGGCTGCGTTTCCGCGGCGGAACGGTCATGGAGGTCGAGCCGCATTTCCACATACACGGCTGTGCCCTGTCCCTGTGTGCTTTCCAGCCAGATGCGCCCGCCCATCATGGTAGTGAGCATACGGCAGATGGAAAGCCCCAGCCCTGTACCGCCGAACTGCCGCGTGATGGAAGAATCAGCCTGCGTGAAGCTTTCAAAAATGGTCTGCTGCACGTTTTCCGGAATGCCGATACCCGTATCGCGCACGCAGATGCGCACCATGACCGGTTCACCCGCTGTCAGTTCCTGCTGTCCGGGGGCAGGGCCGACATGTACTTCCACCGAGCCTTCCCGGGTGAACTTTATGGAGTTGCTGAGCAGGTTGCCCAGAATCTGACGCAGCCGCAGCGAATCACCGCAGTAATTGTCGGGCAGTGTTTCGTCCACATGCAGCGAGAGAGACAGCTGTCTGCTTTCGGCCTGCGCCGCATGCATGTTTACGGTCATGGTCAGGGTGTCCCGGAGAGAAAACGGCAGACGTTCCAGCGTCAGGCGTCCTGCCTCCAACCTTGAGTAGTCAAGGATGTCGTTGAGAAGAGCGAGCAGGGTCTGGCCTGACTTGCGGAAAATGTCCACATACAGCCGCTGGTCCGGCGTCAGGTCCGACTCCCAGAGCAGATCGGCCATGCCCACCACTGCATTCAGAGGGGTGCGCACTTCGTGGCTCATGCGGGCAAGAAATTCACTTTTGGCCTTGCTGGCGGCTTCTGCCGCTTCACGCTGCTGTTCGGCCTCGCGGCGCCGTTCGCGTTCTGTAATATCTGTCAGTGCGCCTTCAAGATACTGCGGCAGGTCATTTTCGTCATAAACAAGCCTGACGGAAATGGACACAGGTACCTGACTGCCGTCGCGGCGGTAAAAGCGGGTTTCAAAATCGGAAAGACTGCTGCGTGTGGAAAGCAGTGATTTCAACCGCTGTCTGTCTGCGGGGTTCACATACAGCTGCGACCCGATATCGGTCACCGTGCCGATGAGTTCTTCGGCGGAACCATAGCCCAGCATTCTGGCCAGTGCTCTGTTGGCCTTGATGAACCTGCCTTCCAGCGTGGTCTGGTAAATACCCTGTACGGAGCCTTCAAATATTTTGCGGTATTCTTCACGTGCTGACAGCAGTTCGCGGTTAGCGTATTCCAGCCCTTTGTTGGCATTGGCCAGCCGCAGGGTGGTTTCTTCGTGCTCGTGCAGGGCGTCTAGCAGGTGCGCGCGCTGCTCTTCCAGACGTCCGGCCATTTTATTGAACGACTGCGCCAGTTCTCCCAGCTCGTCGGAGCCGCCTTCGGACACGCGTACACTCAGGTTGCCGCCTGCCATGCGCCGGATGGCCTGTACCATTTCATGCAGGGGGCGGGTCAGTTTTTCCGCTGTCCACATGCCCAGCCCCGCTGCCATGACAAGGGCAAGAACAAGGGTGAGCACCAGTGTCTGCACGGCGTCGTGCAGATACTGCCGCAGCATGTTGCGGTTGAGCGCCACGGAAAGCACCGCCTGTGTCACGCCGGCGTTGTTGCGCAGCGGAATGCTGCTGAGCGCATAAGTCGAACCGGCTATCTGCGCCTCGTACTGTGCAGGGCCTTCGGCATTGCGCATGACATCGTAGGTGTTGTCCCAGTCATGTGTCACCGGCAGCTTGCTTGCGTCGTGCAGAGTGCTTTCCACCCGGAGGTCGGGGTAATGCAGGGTAATGTCGGCCTGTGTCTGTTCTTTGATGTGCTGGAGCATGCTGCGGTCCAGCGGAAAGGTGGTAACCACGGCGCCGATGGCCTGCAGAGACGACGGCCGGTATACGGGGGCGACGGCTCGCGCGGCCAGACCCGCCGGAGTGCGTACAATGTCCGATGCCGTGTGCAGCAGAATGCCCTGCATGACCAGCGGGTCTTCCGGCGGGGTCATCCACTGGCGGTTGGCCGTGCGCAGCGGAACACTGCGCGCAAGTATCCGCCCCTGTGCGTCAAAAACCTCCACAAAGCCCTTGTCCCAGAAGTGCTGACGCGAGAACAGCATGTCGCGCAGGGAGTCAGGCTCGGGGTTGCCCTGCAGCGTGTTGAATCCGGCAACCAGACGCGAGACGTTTTCCGCTTCGCGCGTGGTTCTGGATATGGCGGCGCTGACTTTATCCAGCGCCGTGCGGCTTTGCAGACTCAGGGCGGATGCCGTCTGCTGCATGCTGACCAGCAGCCCCGCCACGGTCATGGTGCAGACAGGCACAAGCGCCACAAGCAGGGTTACAAGAATGACCCGTAGTCTGATGGATGAAATGCTGAGGCTGATCTTCATGGTGCCGGCCGTTGCTGAGCGCGGTCTGCAGGCGCTGTTTTTACGGTGTTGCGAAAGATCAGGTACGAGCCCGTGGTAATGCGCATGCCGGAAATTCCGCGGCGCAGTATGACCGGCAGGCTGCTGTGCATGACGGGTATGCACGGCAGCTGTTCACGTTCTATACGCTGTATGCGGCGGTAGGCCCGCGCTCTTTCGCCGCGTACGGGGGTGGAAACACTTTCTTCTATCAGCCGGTCCAGCTCGGGTATGTGTACCCTGTGCAGCGGGTTGTCCGGCCCTGCATACAGGTGCGTGCTGTACAGATTGTCGGGGTCTGCCGTATCGGCAACCCATGCGTTGATGAACAGATCATAGTCGCCCTGTGCACGGCGTTCCCGCAGAGCATCGGGGGGCAGGGTTTCTATGGAAAGCGTTATGCCGGCTCCGGCCATGAGATATTTGAGCGTGACGGCGAAAAGCCGCGGCGAAGGCATGAAAGGCCGTGAGGCGTCGAGCTGCAGCGCCGTAAGGCTGATGCCCTGCGGGTAGCCGCTGCGAAGCAGAAGTTGCCGGGCTTTATCCGGCGCGTATTCGTACGGAGGCAGCGAATGGTCTTTGGCCCACATTTCCGGCGGCAGCAGCCCTGTGGCGGGCATGCCGTTGGCGCCCAGCACCACGGTGGCCAGACTGTTTCTGTTGATGCTCAATGATACGGCGCGGCGGATTTCGGGGGAGCGCATTTTTTCACTGGCACCGTTGCAGGCCAGAAAAATGACCGAAAGCTGCGGGTGTCTGATGATGGTGTAGGCACCCAGCCGCTGAGCCGTTTTTTCATCCTGTTCTGTCAGGCCGGGTACAATGTCGGCCCTGCCGGAGAGCAGCGCTTCCAGAGCGCTGCTGCTGGAGGCATAGTATTCGTAGCGGACATTGCAGCGCGGCGGCGGGGTATGCCCTGCGGCGGGTATCAGGGTGACTGCCTCGGGCGAATATGACGCCACGCGGAACGGCCCTGAACCGGCAGGGATGGCGGTTCTGCCGTCGTGCATCTCCTGCAGCGAGCGCGGCGAGACTATGCTGGCACCGGGCGTTGCCAGATTATGCAGCAGCGGGGCATAGGGGTTGTCCAGTTCTATTTCCAGCGTGTTGTCATCCAGAGCACGTATGGAATTGACCTGACCGAACAGCAGCCGTTTCCAGTCGGGATAGGGGGTGTACTGCGGGTGCGCCGGATCCATGAGCCGCTGAAAGCTGTATTCCACGGCATAGGCGTTCAGGGGAGAACCGTCGTGAAAGCTGCGGCCTTCATGCAGGGTAAAGGTCCAGCGCCTGCCGTCGGGCGTCACATTCCACGATTCCGCCACAGCGGGCTGCACGGTGCCGTTGCGCGAAACGGTGACCAGTGTTTCAAAAACATTGGCAGCGATGCTGTGGGGTTCGTACAGGCTGCTGTGTGCCGGGTCCAGACTGGCAATGCGCTGGAACATGGCCACGGTGACTGTCTGCCCGGCTGTGGTTGCCGCAGCCGCTGCGCCGTGAGCGGAAAACACGAGCACGCAGGCAAAAGCCACGGCCGTAAGAGTCCCCCCGTATGAACGGGGAGCGGGCAGAACGCTTCGGGCACTTGCTGACGCCTGAGACCGGAACAAAGCAGCTCCTTGTGCTCTTTTTCACATTTGAAGGACTATATAGAAAGCGGATAAGCCTTGCAAGGATACATGCTACCCTGTTGTCAATCACAAGGGAATGATTACGATTTGCGTCAGGAGGGCCGCTCTATGGCAAAGTTTCGCGCGTTGAAAACCCGTATCCGCTGTCTGCTGGCGGATGACGGCTGGGAAGGGAATCTGGACCAGATAACGGCACTGCCGCCGGCGGAGGTTGTGGGGCCGCTGCTTTCTTTTCTGCTGTCGGGCGGTGAGATGAAATGGCGCGCCGTGACGGCGCTGGGCATTGCCGTTTCACGTATGGCGGACGAGGGCATGGAAGACGCCCGCGTGTTCATGCGCCGGTTGCTGTGGCACATGAATGAGGAGTCCGGAAACATAGGCTGGGGCATTGCCGAGGCCATGGGGGAAATTATGGCCTGTCACGCCCGTCTGGCTGCGGAATATGACAGAATGCTTGTTTCGTATGTGCGCGAGACAGGCGACGACGACAACTTTCTTGACCATCCGCCCCTGCGGCGCGGGGTATACTGGGGTATAGGCAGACTGGCACAGGCGGAGCCGGCGCGCATGCGGCTGGCGGTGCCTGCACTGGTACGCGCGCTGGATGACGAGGACGGTGAAGGCCGCGGACTGGCCGCATGGGCGCTGGGAAATCTGGCGGAACACTGCACACCGGACGAAATCAGCCAGGCACGGGCGCGGCTGCTGTCTTTGCAGGGTGATGCATCGTCTGTCGAGCTGTTTGAAGACCGGCGGCTGTTGTGCACCACCGCGGGCGCTCTGGCTGGTCAGGCGCTGGTCAGGCTTGACGCCGTTTCGTAAGGGCGCTCTGCGCCATGCGCAGACACTGGAGCACCACCAGCGCCACGGCTATGCCGGTCAGCCATCCGCCGATGACATCACTGGGGTAGTGTTTGCCCAGATAAACACGAGACCAGCCGATAAGCAGCGGCAGGGGCAGCATGAGCCAGCGCAGGGCGGGCCATACGGCGCATCCGGCAAGCACGGCGGCCATGCTGTTGGCTGCATGGGCTGAAACAAACGAGGCCCCGCGGGGTTTGGTCTGTACAAAACCGGCGGGGCGCTGTGTCCACTGGCCGTGCTCCACAAAATGAACCGACGGCAGGGCGTTGAGCGGCCTTACCCGCCCGAAGGTGTCTTTTACCACTCCGCAGCTCAGGTCTGATATGCCTGCCGTGGCCGCCACCAGCAGCAGGCCCGCCAGAATGCGGCGGCGTCCCTGCGGGGTGCTTCTGAAAGCCGCTCCCAGAGCAATGACAGCCGCTATGCCCCACAACAGGGCACTGTTTGAAACAAGCGGCATGAACACATCAAGAAACGGTGTGCGCCAGTCATTGTTGAGCACCGTGAACAGCTGTGCATCCCATGATGGTGTGGCAAACGGCATGAGTTCTCCTGAAATTTTCTGTGCGCGCACTGTAGCCGTATGCTTTTGTACAGGCAAGCGGCGGAAGGCATGAAAAAAAGCGGCGCGGCCGTATGGCCGCGCCGCGGTGATGCCGGATGGGCGGATCAGATTTCGTTGCCCTGCTTGGTCACCGAAGCCATGCCGCCCTGAACGCTCAGGCTTTTGCGGCCGTGACGGTTCATGATCAGCTGCGATTCAAAGGAACGCAGACCGGTGTTGCAGATAAGCACCACGGTCTTGTCTTCGGGTATTTCGTCGAGGCGCTGCTCCATTTCTTCCAGCGGAATGGAAAGCCACTGACCGGGGTATTTTTCCACCAGCGATTCAGCGTTGGAGGCCAGACGCGTGTCCACAAAGGTGCAGCTGCCCGACTCGCGGTTCTGCCACATGACGGCGAATTCATCGGGGTCCAGCGTGTGGTTGCGGCCCTCAAGCACGTTTTCCGCCACGTTGGCCACGGTGTTGATGATGTCCATGGCAGAGGCGAAAGGCGGCGAGTAAGCCACTTCAAGGTTGGATATGTCTTCCAGCTTGGGTTTGTTCTGCAGCAGCGGCGCCACGGCATTGATGCGGGCCACAAGCGCGTCGCCCAGACTGCTGGTGCCCTGAATGCCCAGTACGCGGCGGGTGGGGCGTTCCACAACCAGATCCAGTGCCATGACGGTGTGTTCGGGGTAGAAGTGAGCGCGGTCGAAGCCTTCCACGTGCACGTTGACCGCATCAAATCCTTCGCGCAGGGCCGACTCGATGGTCAGACCCGCACCGGCCGCGTTCTGTTCAAACAGTTTGACGGCCCAGGTGCCCACGCCGCCGGGGAACCGGGCATCGCCGCCGGCAAGGTTGGTGCCGATGACGCGTCCCTGTCTGTTGGCCATGGAGCCGAGAGGGAAGAAGCCGGGTTTGCCGGTAACCAGATTGGGCACGGTTACGCAGTCGCCGCCGGCATAGATGTCGGGGTCGGACGTCTGCATGCGGTCATTGACGATAATGGCGCCGCGTTCGTTCAGCTCGATACCGGCTGCACGGGCAATTTCGGTGTTGGGTCGGATGCCTGCCGCCATGACTACCAGTTCGGCGTCAATGGTGCGTTTGTCGGTGACCACACGGGCAACCTTGCCGTTTTCGCCTTCGATGCGGATGACTTTTTCGCCGCAGAAGACGTCCACGTCATTTTTACGCAGATCGTGTGTGGCAATCTTGACCATGTTGCCGCTCAGAAAACCGGGCAGAATCTGGTCTGCTATTTCCACCACAGAGGTTTTGATGCCCCACATGTCGGCCAGCGAGACAGCCACTTCAAGGCCTATGAAACCGCCGCCCACAACCACGGCACCGCTTACGGAACCGGCGGCCACGGCTTCGCGGATGGCCTGCGCGTCGTCCAGCGTGGTGCAGGTGTGCACGCCTTCAAGGTCAATGCCTTCAAACGGGGGACGGTTGGGTGCGCTGCCCATGGCCAGCACCAGCTTGTCGTAGGGCAGTTCTGCTGTCTCACCTGTGGTCAGGTCTCTGATGAGTACTTTTCTGGCCTGCCGGTCGATGGATTCGACCTTGGTGCGGGCCAGCACCTTGACGTCTTTGTTCACCCGGAAAAATTCGGCGTCGCGGATGGTGTGGTAGGGGGTCATCTGCAGCTCTTCAAGCGTGTTGACCTCGCCCGAAACATAGTAGGGAATACCGCAGCCGCCGTAAGAGATGCGGTCGGACTGGTCGATCATGATGACGTTGTCTTCGGGGCACAGCCGCTTGAAACGGCATGCGGCTTTGGGACCTAGCGCAACGGCGCCGATAACGACGATATTCTGGGGCATGAATTCCTCCGGTCTGCGTGAATTGAACGGCAGCGGCGCAACAGGAATCCTGCTGCCGCGGCATGATGACCGCATACCGTCTGTCGCCTGTATCCTTGCGGCAAAACTGTTCAAAAAAAGGCACTGTGTGCCGGAGTAAGCCTACTTTTCAGGTAGGACTTAGGCTTTTTTTTATGCATTGGCAAGGTGTGTGCGCACTTACCGCAGCATGATGCAAGGCACAGAAAATAAGACTGTTTCCTGTTTTTGACAATACCCCATAAGGGTATATGTGCCGTTACGGCGATGCAGGGCATGGGGCGATGGGCGCAGATAATGCCGCAGCCCGGAAATTCTGCCCGTGGCGGCGGGCGGGAAGGCTGAGGGAACCATTGTGCAGGTGTGAAAAAGCGGGACAGAGCGTGAAAACGCGAAAAACGGAGCGGTTAAGGAGTCAGACCGGAAGTATCAAAAAGAAGAAGCGTGTGCGTTCCGGTGACCGGAAGGCCCTGACATTTCAATGCTGTTCAGGGGTTTTGCACACGCTTCGTATACTGACTTGCGTCGTTGGTTTCCATTATGGGCAACTCACTTTGCCGTTATGTGTTTGCATCTCTTCCAGAAGCACCCTCCCGTTGCAGTTGGGCAAGTCCGGGTTCCAGCCTGGTTTGTGCGTCGGGCCGTACAACGGCGTGGTTCTGATGCAGCGCCTTGTGCATCGACGAACCTGAAGGCACGGTTCAATACACTGGCAACTCAATTTGCCGTTTGTATATTGCAAAAGGTCTTATTCCTGTGCGCGGCCATAACCACTGCCGCGGATCCGGATGCCTTTGGTAATACTTTATGACAGTGTTGTTACTGTGTCCATAGGGTATTTGCAATTGTAACGATGTGTTTTTACAGTATGGTTTTTTAACGTGCTGTAAAAAAAGAATAAAAATGTGAAAATAAAATAGTGCAGCGCCAGCGGCGTGTTAGCTCCGCTTGCGGGGGCCTGCGGCCTGTGCGGAATATGCCGCAGCGTGTTCTGCCGTGCAGGCCCCGGCTTACGGTTGTGTGCGGCGGTTAATACGCGGAGGCTGCAGGGGCCGGCTACAGCATCCGCTCCCAGTCTATGCGTCTGATGATTTCTGCGGTGAGGTCATCAAGGCCAAGCCGTGTTCTGGCGGAAACGCGGATGGCGGCAGGGTACAGGGCGGCAAGGGCCAGACGGGTTTCATCGTCCAGCGTTTCCCATTTGTTGAGCACCAGAAGCCGCGGAATATCCTGCAGTTCCAGCTCGTCCAGAATCTCTTCCACCGCGCGCAGCTGCATTTCCAGCTCGGGGTGTCCGGCATCGGCCACATGCAGCAGCAGATCAGCGGCTTCCAGTTCTTCAAGAGTGGCCCGGAATGCCTCTTTGAGTTCCTTGGGCAGCGAGCGGATGAAACCCACCGTGTCGGTGACGATGAGTTCGCGTTCCTGCGGAAAGCGCAGTCTGCGGGTTGTGGTGTCCAGTGTGGCAAACAGCTTGTCTTCGGCCAGCACGTCTGCATTGGTCAGTGTGTTGAGCAGCGTTGATTTGCCCGCGTTGGTGTACCCCACCAGCGATGCCACAGGCACACGCGCCTTGGCTCTGCGGCCGCGGGTGAAACCGCGCTGGGTGCGCAGAGCTTTGAGGTCCTGCTTGATGCGGGCTATGCGTTCGCGCACCTTGCGGCGGTCGGTTTCCAGTTTGGTTTCACCGGGGCCGCGGCCGCCAATGCCGCCTGCCAGCCTGTCCATGGCGCGGTTTTTTCCGGTCAGGCGGGGCTGTGTGTATTGCAGCTGGGCCAGTTCCACCTGCAGTTTGCCCGCACGCGTGGAAGCGCGCTGGGCGAAAATATCCAGAATAAGCTGGGTGCGGTCTATAACCTTGCGTTCGGTGATATCGGCAAGGTTGTGCAGCTGCGCGGGCGACAGTTCTCCGTCAAAAAGGATGACTCCGGCGTTTGCCGTAAGCGCAAGCACTTCAAGTTCGGCCAGTTTGCCCTTGCCCAGAATGAATTTGTAGTTGAGCTGCCGTACGCGCTGCACCATGGTGCCCGCTACGGTCAGCCCGGCGGTATCGGCCAGTTCGGCCAGTTCGGCCAGCGACGATTCCTGCACGGAACGCGGGTCGGGAGAAACACTCACCAGCACTGCCCTGCCGGATTCGCTGCCGGTTTCGCGGGCATCGGCGGTGATGCGCGAAAGTTCTTCTTCCAGCGCCTGCGCCTGTGCGGTGAAATCTGTTATTACCCTGTCCCACCCCTGCGGGTCGTGCACCATGTAGGGCTGTGTGCCGCCGGGCAGCAGATGCGCATGCTGAAAGCTGGCCGGCCCGCCGTGCTGGTCCACGGTGAGCACGCCCACGTCGTCAAGACGCAGAAACAGCATGTCCATGAGGTCTTCCTGCGAAAGCAGGGAGTCAGTCAGGTGGGTGTGCAGCAGCCTGAGCCCCCGCAGCCTGCCCGCGCCCGTTCGGGCGCGGGGAAGCTCGGGAATATAGATGGAGCCCGTATCGCCCACAATAACCAGAGAAACCCTGCCCTGTCTGTCGAGCATCAGCCCTATCTGACGGCCTATGCTGCGGCTCAGGGCGGCCAGTTCTCTTGCCTGTTCCGTGGTGTAGCCGCCCTCGGCAGGGTAGCGGCGTGTGTACAGACGCGAAAGCGCCTTGACCTGACTGGGCTTCAGCCCCTGAGTATTGCCGAGAACCTTGGTTGCTATGGCGGGTCTCCGTCCGGCGTTTAAGCCGTTTTGCTGCCCAGATAACCGGCAATCATGCCGTCATAGGCGGAAGTGGCGCGGAATGTTTTGACAGCCATGGCCTGACGCATGGCAAGTCCCACCCGCATGTCGTTGTCGCGCATTTCCTGCATGGCTGCCTGATAATCGGCAGGGTCGGGCAGTACAAGCATGGAATGGAAGTTTTTGGCGGTGGCGCGCAGCATGCACGGCCCGCCGATGTCCACTTCCTCCACGGCACCGCGCAGGTCAAGACCGCGGGCGGCGGCATCCGCAAAGTTGTACAGGTTGACACAGATGAGGTCGAACGTGCGGATTCCCAGCTCCTTGAGAGTGGCAAGGTGTTCGGGGTTGTCCTTGTCGGCCAGAATGCCGCCGTGGATGTGCGGGTGCAGGGTCTTGACGCGGCCGCCCATTATTTCAGGAAAACCGGTGACCTTGCTCACAGGGGTGACGTCCAGTCCCGCTTCGGTCAGCGTCCGCTGGGTGCCGCCGGTGGAAACCAGTTCCACGCCGTTCTGTGTGAGAAACGTGGCAAATTCCACAAGCCCGCTTTTGTCGGTCACGCTCAGCAGCGCTCGCCGTATGGGCAGAAAATCCATATCGCCTCCGTATTCGGTTTTTTGAGGCAGTGCCAGAAACATCGGCCCTTGGCAACAGTATCCGCACCTGACGGCAGGGGCAACGTGTTTGTGCCGGTGCCGTCGAAAGGCTGACACGGCCTTGCCCTGCCGCCTTTGCCAAAAGGCCGTACGCGGCATTTACCGGCCTTGCGCGGGCTTTTGCGTCCGGCTGCGGTGCGATGGTCTGTTTTTTGCTTTTTGAGACGGCATGGATCTCTTCAATTTTGATGAAGCCTCTTTCCTCAGCTTTCTGCTTACCCTCATGCGCATCAGCCTTGTGGTTTTTCTGCTGCCGGTATTCGGGGGCAATTCGGCACCCCGGCTGGTAAAAGGTGCGCTGTGCATGGTGCTTACGCTGGCGCTGTGGCCGCATCTTTCCTTTTCCGGAAGCCTGTTGCCGGGGCATCCGTTCGGCATTGCGCTTATGCTTGCGGGTGAAATCATCATGGGCATCATGCTTGGGCTGCTGGTGCGTTTTTTCTTTGCGGGTATCCAGACCGGCGGCGAACTGCTCGGGTTTCAGATGGGGTTTACCATGGTCAGTGTGGCAGACCCTCTTTCGGGGCAGAGCACCAGCATCAGTTCACATTTCATGTATATGGTCAGTCTGCTTATTTTTCTGGTGCTTGACGGGCATCTGGTGATGCTCAAAGGCCTTACGGACAGCTTTGCGCTGGTGCCGCCCGGTCAGCTGGTTTTCAGACACGCCTCGCTGCACAACATGCTGACGTTGGCGGGGGGCATGTTTGTCATGGCCGTGCATATTGCCGCGCCGGTCATGGCCGCGTTGTTTCTGGTGGAACTGGCGCTGGCACTCATGGGGCGCGCGGCACCGCAGATGAACCTGCTGATGATCGGGTTTCCGCTGAAGATCGGAGTGGGGTTTCTGTTCATGGGGCTGCTGTTCACGATCATGCGGCATCAGGTTCAGGATTTCATTCTGGGGCTGGGCCCGCAGATGACCAACATGCTCAAACTGATCAGCCCGCTGTAGGAGCCGGACACCATGCCGCAGCAAGACCCGAGCAGAACAGAACAAGCCACCCCGAAACGCAGGCGTAAAGCGCGGGGTGAAGGTAATGTGCCCAAATCGCAGGAGGTGCCCAAAACCTTTGTGACCATGGCGGGCACCATAGCGCTGTATGTGTACATGGACCATATCGCCAGCGAGATGATGGGGCTGTACGAACATTTTTTCCGCAATGCCGTGATGTTCGAGGCAACACCGCAGGCCGTTTATGATCTGCTGCTCTGGATTTCGGGCAAGCTGGCGCTCATGCTGCTGCCCATCATGCTGTTTCTCGCGCTTGTGGCGTATGTGGTCATCCGTCTGCAGGTGGGCAAACTGTGGGCGCCCAAAGTTTTTAAACCAAAATTTGCGCGGTTCAACCTTATCAAGGGGTTGAAACGTCTTTTCATATCGCCGCAGACACTGATCCGGCTGGGCAAAAGCATACTGATGGCTGCGGTCATCGGTATTGCGCCGTACATTGTCATCCGCAACGAGATGCATCACTTTCTGCCGCTGTTTTACGCCACACCCACCGCCATAGGGGTGTACATGCTGGAAATGGGCATGAAAATGGTCAAGTACGCCATGCTGCCCATGCTGGTTATAGCCATCGCCGACCTGTGGTACACTAGGTGGGATTATGAAGAAAATCTGAAAATGACCAAGGATGAGGTGAAGGACGAACGCAAGCAGGCCGAAGGCGACCCCGCGGTGAAAGCGCAGCAGCGTCAGAAGATGATGGAGGTCATGGCCCAGCGCATGCTGGAGAATGTGCCCAAAGCGGACGTTGTGGTGACCAACCCCACGCACTATGCCGTGGCGCTGCGCTACGATGCCGTGGAAGCTCCTGCGCCTGTGGTGCTGGCAAAAGGGGTGGATCATCTGGCCGAGCGCATCAAGGAAGTGGCCCGCGAGCACCGGGTGCCCATCCGGGAGAACGTGCCGCTGGCACGGGCCTTGTATAGGCAGGTGGAGGTGGGGGACATGATCCCTGAGGAACTCTATCAGGCAGTGGCTTCGCTGCTGGCTTCACTGATGAAATTCAAGGCCCGCCCGCAGGGGCGGTAAACGGAACGGAGCGTCAAAACAATGGCGGATGTAGGAACAGCACCCAGAATAGATTACGAGCGCTTCTCCAAGCACGGCGATGTCCTGCTCGCCGGCGGCGTGGTGGTGATTCTGTTCGTCATGCTCATTCCCATGCCCACCATTGTCATGGACATCATGCTGTCGCTCAGCATTTCGCTGGCGCTGCTGGTGCTTGTGACTTCCATGTTCATGCTTTCCCCGCTTGAATTTTCCATTTTTCCTTCGCTTCTGCTGGTTACCACGCTGCTGCGTCTTGCTCTTAACGTGGCAAGTACCCGTCTTATTCTGCTGCACGGTGACGAAGGCACAGATGCGGCCGGTTCCGTTATCCAGTCCTTCGGCGAATTTGTTGTCGGCGGCAGTTATATCATCGGTATCGTGATTTTTCTTATTCTGTTCATTCTGAACAAAATGGTTATCACCAGCGGTACCACGCGTATCGCGGAAGTGGCGGCACGTTTTACCCTTGATGCCATGCCCGGCAAGCAGATGGCCATCGAAGCCGACCTGAACGCCGGACTCATAGACGAGACGGAAGCCACGCGGCGGCGTGAGAATATCCGCAAGGAGGCTGATTTCTACGGCGCCATGGACGGTGCCGGCAAGTTTGTTCAGGGCGATGTGAGCGCGGGCATGTTCATCACCATGGTGAACATCATCGGGGGTATTCTCATCGGCGTGCTGCAGAAGGACATGACATGGCAGGACGCCATGACCGTGTACACGCTGCTGACCATCGGTGACGGTCTGGTCTCCACCATTCCCTCCATCATCATTTCCACCTCTGCGGGTATCATTGTTTCGCGTGCCGCTTCCGAAGCCAAAATGGGCGAGGAATTCATAGGCCAGCTGACGTTCAACTCCCGCGCGCTCAAACTGGTTTCCGGCGTGCTGCTTGTTTTTGCACTGGTACCGGGCATGCCGTTCATCCCGTTTGTCATTTTTGCTTCGCTGCTGTTTTTTATCTCCAGAGTGGTCGGCGGTGCCAGCGACGATGTGGCCGAGCGCAGCGGTGCTGCGGGCAAGGCCGGTGTCAAGGGCGGCGCCCCCGGCGGTGCGCTGGACAGCCCGGAAGAGGTGCAGGCTCTGCTGCCGCTGGACGTGCTGGAACTGGAAGTGGGCTACGGACTTATTCCGCTTGTGGACGAGGAACAGGACGGCAACCTGCTCTCGCGCATCCGCTCCATCCGCCGGCAGTTCGCTCTGGATATGGGGGTTGTCATCCCCTCGCTGCACCTGCGCGACAACCTGCAGCTCAAGCCCGGTCAGTACACGCTGCTTATCAAGGGCAACGAGGTTGCCTCGGCAGAGATTCTCATCGACCATTATCTGGCCATGGACCCGGGCGACGCGCGGCACCGCATCAAGGGTATCGAAACGCGCGAACCGGCATTCAATCTGCCTGCGCTGTGGATTCCCGAGTCGCAGAAGGAAGAGGCCATGCTGGCCGGTTACACCGTGGTGGACCCCGCAACCGTCATTGCCACGCACCTGACCGAAGTGTTCCGGCGCAATCTCGGTTCGTTCCTCGGCCGTCAGGAAGTGCAGAACCTGCTGGACAACCTTGCCAAACATTCGCCCAAGGCGGTGGAAGAACTGGTGCCGGGCATCCTGTCGCTGGGTGTGGTGCAGAAAGTGCTGCAGAATCTGCTGCGCGAAAACGTATCCATACGCGACCTGCTCAGCATTGTGGAAGCGCTGGCAGACTACGGCCCGGGCGTAAAGGACGCCGATACGCTGACGGAATACGTGCGCGAACGGCTTGCGCGGACCATCGTGAAGCCCTACATGGACAGCCAGGGGCAGCTGCCCATCGTGACACTGGACCCCGGCGTGGAGAAAACTTTGCAGGAGGCCATCCGTCATACCGACGGGGGGGCGTATCTGGCCATGGACCCCGGCAGGGCGCATCAGCTCATCCAGCGGGTGAATGCCGCCGTGGAAGGAGCCGTGGGTACCGACGGGCAGCCTGTGCTGCTGTCGTCTCCGGTGGTGCGGCCGCATCTGGCGCAGCTGCTCCAGAGGTTTCTGCCCACAGTTCCTGTTATTTCGCAGGCGGAAATTCCTGCTGACATACGGCTGACCGCCGTGGCAAACGTGGTGCTTGACTGATGCAGGTGAGAACATTCAAAGGCCCCAGCGCCAAAACAGTGCTGGATATGATCAAGGCGGAGATCGGCCCCGAGGCGGTCATTCTGTCGTCACGCGACTGTTCCGGTGACGGGGTCACATGGTGCGAAATGACCGTGGGGGTGGAGCGTGAAGCCGCAGCCGCACCCCGCATGGGCCGGGACGAACCCGCAGCCGGTGATCATACGCCTCCGGCCGGATGGGATGAGTGGCACAGGGAATGGGACGAGATAAAAGGGCACATCATGGCGTTGATGAAGCCCGCCCTGCGCCTTGACGAGCTTGCCCCCCGCCAGCGGGTGGCGCTGGAATATCTGGAACGCGAAGGCGTTGAGGACAATGTGATTCTGGCCCTGTACAGAAGGCTGCGCGGTGCGCCCTCGCTGTCTGTACTTGAGCCGCTGTCCGCCGTGGTGCCGGTGAAAGGCTGGGGCGGGGCGGACTGGCCGCAGAAAATGCAGATAGTATGCGGGCCTTCCGGCGTGGGTAAAACCAGTGCCGTGGTGCGCATGGCGCTGGCACTCCGGCGACAGAATGCGGGGGTGCGCATCTGTGTGCTGAATGCGGACAGCCAGCGCGGCAGCGGCCGCATGGTGCTGCGCCATTATGCCGAACTGTGCGGCATGGGCTATCATGAAATTTCCGGCCCGGCAGACGCCGCTGCCTTGCTGGGTGAACTGGACGGATACGACAAGATTCTTGTGGATACTCCTGTTCCCGGACGCGGCGCAACGCTGCGCAGTCTGCTGGAAGAGACCGGTCTGGATGTGCTGGAGCAACAGGTGCCCGCAGCGGTGCAGCTGGTGATGTCGCCGCTGTACGGCGATGCCCAGATAAGTTTCTTTCTGCGGCAGTACGCGTGCGGACTGCCGTGCGGCCTTGTCTGGACGAAGCTGGACGAAGCCTGTAACTTCGGAGCGCTGATAAATGTTCCGGCGGCTTCGGGCCTGCCGGTGACGGCGCTTTCATTCGGTTCCGGCCTGAAGAATTCTCTGGCGTCCGCGCGCGGAACCATGATCTGGCGGCTGGTGTTTAAAAAACAGCTGCCGGGCGATGTGGCCGCACGCTGACGGCATTTTTCTGTAACGCTGATTTTTTGTGCAGGCGAACGTGAACCTGTTGGAGCATAGCTGATGAGTGCTGAACTACCTCTGGTTTTTTCCGTCACCTCCGGCAAGGGCGGGGTGGGTAAAACCAATATGTCTGTGAACATAGCCTGCTGCCTGAGCCGCATGGGCAAGCGCGTGGTCCTGCTGGATGCCGACCTCGGGCTGGCCAACGTGGACGTGGTGCTGGGGCTTGCGCCGCCCAGAAACCTGTTTCACCTGTTTCACGAAGGGGCGGATCTGGGCAGCATTCTGTGCGAGACGCCTTACGGGTTCCGCATTCTGCCGGCTTCGTCGGGCGTGGGCGAAATGCTTTCGCTTTCCACCGGTCAAAAGCTTGACCTGCTGGAGGCCATGGACGTTCTTGAAGATTCTGTTGATTATCTGCTAGTGGACACTGGAGCAGGTATCAACGATAATGTACTGTATTTCAATATCGCCGCGCAGGAACGCATTGTCGTGCTGACGCCGGAGCCCACATCGCTGACCGATGCCTATGCGCTTATCAAGGTGATGAAGCTCAATCACGGCGTGGAACATTTCAAGGTGCTGGTGAACATGGCGGGCGACATGAAGGCCGCGCGCGAGGTTTTTTCCCGGCTGTACAAGGCCTGCGATCATTTTCTCAGCGGTGTGTCGCTGGATCTGCTGGGGTATGTGCCCCGCGACAGAACCGTGCGGCGGGCAGTGGTGGAGCAGACGCCGTTCTGCGTCCTCGACAGCCGGAGTCCGGCGAGTCTTGCCGTGCAGAAAGTGGCTGAAACAGTGCAAACATGGGACGTATCGGCGAGCTTAGATGGCAATATCAAGTTCTTCTGGAAAAAGCTCCTCTTCAGGTAATCAGCCCTGGGAACGGCTGGAGTCCGGTGCCACCGCGTGGCCCGACTTCACCCCCGCGGAACAGGAACAGGTGGTCAGGCACTATGCGCCCAAGATCAAGTTTCTGGCTTTGCGGCTCAAGGGCAAACTGCCGAAGAGTGTCGAACTGAACGAGCTGATCAGTGCCGGAACGCTGGGGCTTATGGAAGCCTTCGGCAAATTCCAGCCCAAGCTCGGTATCAAGTTTGACACCTATGCCGAAAACCGCATTCGCGGGGCCATGCTTGACGAGCTGCGCAGGCTGGACTGGTTTCCGCGAAGTCTGCGGCAGCGCGTGCGGCTGCTGGAAGACACTATAAACCGTCTGGAGCACGAAAAAGGGCGGCGTCCTTCGGAAGAAGAACTGCAGAAGGCCACGGGGCTTGAGGAAAAAGACCTGCGTAGTGGCCTGGAAGCATTGCAGAATCATCTTTGTATCAGTCTTGATGCCATTCAGGAGACCTTTGCCGCAGACGGCAGAGACCATCTTGAGGGCGAGCCCTTCCATTCTACAGCCACACAAGAGCTGATCGAGCGCATAGCTTCGCTTATAGATCAATTGACACCAAGGGAAAAGCTGGTATTGTCGCTATATTATAGTGATGAACTGAACATGCGGGAAACTGCCGAAGTAATGGGTGTTACCGAAGGCAGAGTGTCGCAGCTTCATTCTCAGGCTCTCAACCGGCTCCGCAAACAGTTTCATGAACAGTTTGGAACTCAGGGCGCCGTTTAATACCAAGGAGATACGAGCATGCCTTATGATCCGAATATGCGTGTGCTGGTGGTAGACGATTTTTCGACCATGCGCAGAATCATCAAAAACATCCTGCGTCAGCTCGGGTTCAACAACGTGGTGGAAGCCGATGACGGAACAACCGCATGGGATGTTCTGAACAAAGATAAAATCGATTTCATCATCTCCGACTGGAATATGCCGCAGATGACCGGCATCGACCTGCTGCGCAAAGTCCGCTCCAGTGAAGAATTCGCTGACCTGCCTTTTCTTATGGTAACGGCAGAAGCACAGCAGGAAAACATCATCGAGGCTGTTCAGGCCAAGGTTTCCAACTATATCGTCAAGCCGTTCACTGCGGAAACCATGAAGCAGAAAATCGACAAGATTTTCCCGTAAGGCCCCGCCTGCCGGACGGCGGAACGGACATGGGGTAGAGGGCGCGATGCATGTTGCTGATGTTAGACGACGACCCTTTGGGCGGCGAGGCCGGCGACAGCACCCAGCTTGACACCGAAGAGCTGCAGCCTGTGGATGCGTCTGCGGGCGGTGACGAAAAGGTTGAACTTGACCTTGAGGATGCTCCTTTTCTGGAAGAAGAAGAGGAGCCGGTGGAAGAGCCCCCTTCCGATGACGGCGGTGACGGTTCGCTGGATATCGACGCGGACGGCGGCGGAAAAAGAAAAAGCGGATTCAGCGCTGCTGCGCTGCTGCGCGACAGGCGTGTGCAGATAGGCGGCGGTGCCGTCTTGCTTCTGCTCGTCGGGCTGCTTATCTTTCTGTTATGGCCATCGGGCGAACCGCCCGCAGAAAAGCAGGCGCAGCCCGTGGTCAAAAAAAAGATTGTCCGCAAGGCGGGTGAGCTGCCCCCCCCGAAAGAAGAAGAACCTGCAAAGCCGGAGTATGTGGTTGCGTGGGAGCCTTTCTGGGTTGAACAGACAGACCAGCAGGGAAATATCCGTTTTCTGGTCTGCAAGTTTGCCGCCGTTACCGAAAGCGAAAGGCTTTCGTGGGAAATCGGCACAAAGAAAGTCGTTCTGCGCGATGCAATCTTTTATTACCTGCGCAACAAATCGCTTCTGTTCCTGACGGAAAAAACCAACGTGGAAACGCTGAAAAGCGATCTGCTTGCCGTAATCAACCAGTATCTGGACAATGGTCAGCTTCAGGACTTGCTTATAGAAAACTATCTGGTGAAATAATATGTCGTTGCAAAGCAGCCTTCCGGTGCTGCTCGTCCAGATGGGACATGTGCAGAAGATAACGCACAACGAGCAGGCACATCCGGAAACGCAGCAGGCCGTTGCACAGCAGTCGGTTGCGGAAACGCTCAAGCGCGGCCAGAGCCAGGTGGAAAAAACGCAGAAGTCCGGTAAAGGCAGGATCGAACCGGATGGCGGCGGCAAAAGCGGCAATCAGGCCGCGGCAGAACAGCAGGAGCGGCAGGAGACTGCTTCCGGCGAACAGTCACCGGAGCAGGAGCAGAAGAAAAGCCCCTGGACAGGAAACATTGTCAACGTGAAGGTCTGATACGGCCCGCCACTGCGGCGCGTTCCACAAACGCGGCGGCCAGAGGCGGGCGTTGTTGTTCCGTGCACCCTGAAGTCTGATTTTTCCGGAAAGCTTTGTCATGCAGTTATCACTTCTGGCGCTTGTTCTTGTCACCGTGGCGGAAATTCTTCTCCTCGGCCTGCTGGTGATCTTTTTTTTCCGTCTGCGCCGCTCGGAAAACGTGCTCAGCCAGCTGCAGGCCAACCATGAAAAACTGCTGGCCCGTCTGCATTTTAATGCCGAGCTTGAACAGGAGCTTGTGGAGTCGTTTGCACAGCGTCAGGAAGAGCTGCGCCAGCTGGATATCAGGCTGGAACAGCGGGCGGCCGACCTGCGCAGACTGATGGAGCAGGCCGAAGGCATAAGCCGCAGTCCGCAGTTTCTGCGTGAGATAATTATGAACGGCAGGCGCAAGGGGCGTACTGTGGATCAGCTGGCCCGTTCCACGGGGCTTTCCGCAGACGAGGTGGAGCTGATTCTGGGCAACGGTTCCGCGGGGTGATCAGGCGGTGATGATGCAGTTTTTGCAGCGGCGCAAGCCGCTTTTTTTTACCGGCACGATGCTGCGCCCGCCGCGCGGCTGATGACGCGGAGAGAAGCGCATGGTGCGTATCGGACAATACGGAGGCCGCGGGGGTAGTGGCGGCGCCGGCGCGCGCGGAGGCAGAGCCGCTGTCTTCCGTCAGGGGCGTCGTGTGGGTGACCGGCTGTGCGGGACGGTTGTTTCCGCCGCGGACGGCGGCCATGCCTGGGTCGAGGTGGACGGACAGCGCCTGCTGGCGCGTCTGGAAGTGGCGGCCGCGCCGGGCGATACCCTGGAATTTGTCATAACCAGCCTGCATCCTGAAATAGTGCTGCGCACGATACAGGGCCGGGCCGGAGGACAGGGCGGCGGGGCAGGCGACAGCGAGCTGGCGGCACGGTACAGGGCTGCGCGTGATGCGTTCTGGCTGCGCTTGCGCGAAACGGAAACGGCTGATACGCAGCCCTGCGCGCAGAAGGATTCCCGCGATCTGTTCCGTGACAGGCTGTGCCGGTTTCCGGAACTGGCGCTGGCTTTTATGGAGGCGGTCCACGCACTGGGCGCTGTCCGTGCTTTGCCCGTCATGCGGCAGGGCGCGCTGTGGTTGGCGCCGTGGCGGCTGCCCCGTGCTGATGCGGTGGAAATTTTTGTGTACGGAACACAGACGCCTTCTGCTGCCATGACCAGAATGCTGGCCGCTTTCAGACCGGCGGGTTTTTCTTCCGGTGCGGGGCAGGTACTGGCGGACGTGCGCGCCGGTGGCGGGCTTGTTTCGTTTAAACTGTATGCGGAGCATCCGTCCGTGCTGGGTCATGTGGATATGGTGGCGCTTACGGGCGGATTTGCCGCCGAAGCCCGTTGCATCGGGGTGGAACGCCTGACATTTTTTCCGGGGGACGTCCCCGCTTTTCTGATGCAGGGCGGCAATGCGGGCTATACTGCCCCGCGGGGCCGCATCTGATATTTTGTGGAATGAACATGATGAAGGTTTCCCGCGAGTCTTGTTTTGATGCGGCATCAGTGGTGCCCGGCGTGCCGTCCGGTTTTGCACAGCCCGTGGTTTCTGACGGGCTGACGGTGCTGCCCGCCGGCGGTGATGCCCCGTGGCTTGCCCCGCTTGCCGGATTCACCGATCTGGCGTTTCGCCTGCTGTGCCGTGAATTCGGCGCGCGTGTTGTCTGTTCCGAGATGGTCAGCGCCAAGGGGCTGGTATACCGGAGTCCGGGTACGCATGCTCTGCTGGAAACCTGTCCGCAGGACGCGCCCATGGTGCTGCAGCTGTTCGGCAACGAGGTGCCCATCATGGATGCGGCCATGCGCGAACTGGTGGACAAGGGATACCGCTGGTTTGACCTCAACATGGGCTGCTCTGTGCGCAAGGTGGTCAAAACCGGCTGCGGCGCGGGTATGCTGCGCGATGTGCCCAATGCTGTCCGCGTGGCCCGTGCCATGACGGCCGTGGCGGGGGCGGGCCGTGTGGGGTTCAAGTTCCGGCTGGGCTGGGAACAGGGGGCACAGGTCTGCATGGACCTTGCCCGCAGGCTGGAGGACGCCGGAGCTGGCTGGCTTACCCTGCATCCGCGGTTTGCCCGGCAGGGATTCAGCGGGACGGCGGACTGGGATGCGCTGGCGCGTCTCAAGGAGCATGTGACTATTCCCGTCATTGCCAGCGGCGACCTGTTTACCGCCGGAGATGCTGTGCGCTGCATGCGTGCCAGCGGGGTGGACGGAGTCATGTTTGCCCGCGGGGCACTGGCCAATCCTGCCGTGTTCGAAGATTTTTCCGCCATGATGTCCGGCGGTGAGCAGCCGCAGCCCGACCCTGAAAGGACTGTGCGCATCATACGTCGGCATGTGGCGCTGGCAAGGGCGCTGTGCGCCGACAAAACAGCGCTGTTCAAAATGCGGACTTTTGTGCCCCGCTATGTACGGCAGTTTCCCGGAGCGCGTGCGCTGCGCAACCATCTGGCCTCGTGCCTGACATGGGAAGGGCTGGACCATCTGCTGGATACTTTTTTTGAGCGGTGGCGGGCGCAGGGCGCGCCCATGCTGGATGACGGTGCATGCCGTGTTCAGACCGCCCCCGCGGGAGACGATCAATGCATGTAAAACGTGCGGCCACTGCCGGTTTTTGCATGGGCGTGGGACTTGCCCTGAAAAAACTGGACAGGGAACTTGATAATAACGCGAAAGATATAGCCACGCTCGGCCCTATCATTCATAATCCACAGGTGCTCAGACGCTACGAGCAAAAGGGCGTGCGCTGTTATACCGACCCTGCGGAAGCCCGTTCCGGGCAGCGGGTCGTCATACGGGCGCACGGTATTCCCGAAGAAACGGAAAGAGCGCTTGCCGCGGCGGGGGTCGATCTGGTGGACGCCACCTGTCCCAAGGTCAAGCGTGCGCAGCTGGGCATAGCAAGACAGCGGGAAAAAGGCCGTACGCTGTTGTTGTTCGGCGAGCATGACCATCCTGAAGTTCAGGGACTGCTGAGCTACGCCGGAGAGGGCGCCGTGGTTTTCGGTTCGCTGGAGGAACTGCAGAACGGTCCGCTGGAAGATGACCGGCATTATTTTCTGGCAGCCCAGACCACGCAGGATAAACATGCCTTTACAAGTGTGATAGAATGGGTGCGCCGTCGTTTCGGCGACCATGTGCCCGTGCTGGACACCATCTGCGATGCCACCCGCGAACGGCAGGACGAAGCCATAGCCATTGCGCGCAGTGTGGATGTGATGGTGGTGGTGGGCGGATTTGCCAGCGGTAACACGCGGCGGCTGGCCGAGGTGGCACAGGCTCAGGGTGTGCCCACATACCATGTGGAAACGCCGGACCAGTTGCCTCTGGACGCCATACGCGGGTATGGTGCGGCCGGACTTACTGCCGGGGCTTCCACACCCAAGAGTATTATTGACGAGACCCAGAAATTGTTGGAGTCTTTGTAAAAGGGCTGACAGCCCCGCTGCTGATTTCATCCGGAGGAAACCATGTCGCAGACAAATATCCTGCTTGAGGCGGGCACCAATGAACTGGAAATCGTCGAATTCTATCTGGATGAAGTGACGAACAATCCGGATGAGCCGCCTTACAGGGGGTATTACGGTGTAAACGTTGCCAAAGTGCTGGAAATAATCCGTATGCCCAAGGTGACGGAAATGCCCGAGGTGCAGCATCGTTCGGTGCTGGGGGCATTCAACCTGCGTAACCAGATCATTCCGCTGGTGGACCTGAGCATGTGGCTGGGTAAACAGCGTGCGGGAGAAGAACCCCCCAAGGTTGTGGTGACGGAATTCAATAATGTCACCACGGCATTTCAGGTTTCAGGGGTGAACCGCATTCACCGCATCAGCTGGGAAGAGGTGGAACCGCCCAACAGGTATGTGGCCAGCCTGTCCAACAATTCCATTACCGGCGTGGTCAAGATGGAAGGGCGCATCATCTTCATTCTTGATCTTGAGCGTATTGTGGCCAGCATGAACCCCGATCTTGCCCTGAAGCTTGATGAAGCCGTGGACTGGGAGGCGAACACCGGCTACAGAGCTCTCATCGCCGATGATTCCGGTCTGATCCGCGAGATGCTCAAGGACCTGCTGCAAAAAGCTAAATTTGAGGTGGAGGCCGTGAACAACGGCCGCGAGGCATGGGACCGGCTGGTGGAACTGAAAGCAAAAGGCGAAGAAGAGGGCCGTCCTGTCACCGACTATGTGCAGGTGCTTGTCACCGACATTGAAATGCCCAGCATGGACGGACACAATCTGTGCAAACGCGTGAAGGATGACCCCGCGCTGCGCATGCTGCCTGTTATTCTGTTCTCATCGCTGATTACAGACAAGCTGCGGCACAAGGGCACTTCGGTGGGGGCCGACGACCAGATTTCCAAGCCTGAGGTGACACACCTCGCCCGCCGTGCACAGGCACTTATCGAGGCCATCGGCACGGAATAACAGTTCGGAACATTGTCTTTCACACGCCCCCGCAGTTGCTTCCGGCAGCCGCGGGGGTGTTTTTTATGCATATGGCGGGCTAGCGTTGCCGCACGTTCTGCCGCCACGGGTTCTGGGGGGCGCAGCAGCCTTCGCCCATGCGCAGATTGTCGCGGAACCTCCGGCCGCGCACCGCATCGGCCGCCAGCCGGCACAGGTACCGGTTCCGGCTTTTGCTCCAGCAAAGTTCGGGGCAGCGGTCTGTGTAGCCGTGCAGGTAAACGGATTCATCACAGGGATGATCAAGACAGCACCACCCGCAGCCGTTGCAGGGAGTGCACGCGCGGGTGGAAACGGCGGGCGCCGGTGCCGCGAATTCATGAAATGCCGCCGGACGCGGCTGGCAGGAGTCGAATTCTGCCGGTGCGGTGCCATGCTGGCAGGAAAAATGTGGCATGATGCCCTCGGGTGTTTTTGCATCCGTACCGGAAAATCGTCTGCGGCGTGGCTCGCGGGGGGCCGGGCTCGGGCGGCTGTTGCAGGCAGTCAGTGACGGTCAGCGGCGGTTGCGTGGCATGGATATCCGCAGCCTGACAGCTGAAGCCGCAGGTGGCAAGCGGCAGATGAAAAAAACCGCCCGGAGGCGGTTGTCCTGACGGGGGTCAGCCCCGCAGCGCAGGAATCCGTTCCAGTTTTTGCAGGAACACGGCTGCGGGCCGGAAACCGGGGTTGGTGCTGACAGCTTTTTGCAGCACCGCCTGGCATTCTTTGTATCGCTTCATATCAAACAGTGTGCGGGCGATGTTGAAGTCGAGATGTTCGTCTTCGCCGTGAAATTTGCGCAGCACCATGTAACAGTCCAGCGCATTCTGCGGTTCGCCGCCTTTACGCAGCGAAACAGCCACCTTGTTCAGCAGCATGCGCAGCTTTTCATTCAGCCCCGCGCCGTTCTGCACCAGATACTCCACCACGGTTTCCGCTTTCGGGCGTTGCCCTGTGGCCAGATAGGCGGGAATAAGCGGCAGATAGGCACGCATGTTTTCGGCTTTGTTTTGCGGATAGCCCGTGGCTGCGCCCTGAAGGGCCACTGTGGGCATGGCATCGCGTTGGTACAGGGCCGGTTCCGGCCAGTACTGGGCAAGAAAGCGCATGCGCTCCACGCGCTTGGCAAGTTTGAGCGCCGGGTCTGCCGGAAGGCCGTTGAACAGCGGAGTCACTTCCACGGCTCCGCCGTCAAGTGTACGCGCAGCCCACAGAATAGCTCGCGGCGATGCGGCGGCGGCGCCGTTCTGCGTGTTTTTGTTGCCTGCACTGGAAAAAAAGCCTGCGGGCCGGATGCTCCCTGTCAGCTGCCTGACAAGGGCCTCTGTGGTATTCTCGGACGGTTCCATGTGAGTATGTCTCGGGTTCGTAAAACTGAAATGCGCTGCCTGTGTGCAGCGCGGGTGAAAGACTCTTCTAGGCCTACGAAGGCGGGTTCGTCAATGCGGCGCGGAAGGCGCGGCAGGGGAGGAAAACGGGCTAAACGGCAAAGCTGCCGGTGCAGGATGGCCGCCCTGTACTTGCGGAAAGTGCGGCATCGCGGGCGCGTTCGCATGCCTGCCGGAAACGCTGTGCATACAGGCTCAGGCAGCGTTCTGCCATATGTCTGTGCGTGAACCCGCACAGCACATGCATCCGGCAGTCATAGGGGTTTATGCTGTCCATGTGCCGCAGCTGCATGCGGGCGTCGTCCATGCAGCGGAAAAAAAATCCCGTCACCCCGTGGCTGCATACTTCGGGCAATGCGCCGGTGGCCGTGCACAGCACAGGAGTGCCGGAAACCAGCGCCTCAAGAACGGCCATGCCGGTCCAGTCGGGGGTGAGCGCAGGGTGAATCAGCGCTCTGGCTCCCGCCAGCAGTTGTGCATACTCTGCGTGTGTCAGACTGCCGGCAAAGCTGACGTGCGCGTTGCCGGCAGTGCCGGCAAACTGCTCTGCGGGAGCTGCAACCACCAGCGGCAGTCCTGCTGCGCGGGCCAGACCGGCGGCCAGCAGAAAACTGTGCTGCGGCAAAAGGCAGTCCTGCATGTGCTCCTGTGCCGTCTGCCCCGTGCCGCGGGTACCGGCATAGAGCAGGTACCCGTCATTATCCGCCCTGAAAAAGTACTGCTGCGGATCGATGCCGCAGTGTACCACGGCCCCTGCAGGATGGTTGCAAAAACGGCCCAGCGCGGCGCTGGCGTATACCGGTTCGCTTTGTGCCGCGGGGTGCGTGGTGCAGGACATGACGTGGTGCAGGCAGATGCTGCCCTGCACCGGTGCAAAGGGTTGCAGTGCGTGTATCACATCGGCGCCGTCCGGCAGACGCAGCATGTCTTCTGCCTGCTGTGGCGGCAGGAAGCGGGTGCTTTCGGAGAGTACGCAGGAGCAGGCCTCTCCGGCGGGCTTTGCGGCAGGTTGTTCTGGTGCAGGCGTTGCGGCGGCCTGTGTGTCGGGCGGGCACGGACATGCGTCGGGGTCTGCTCTGCGGGGCGGTTCTGCGGAGGGTTGGTGCAGCACCCCCTGACTGTCATACAGCGCCACGGCATGACCCATCTGCCGCAAGGCATCAGCCAGCGCGGGCATGGGGCCCGTACAGGGGGCGGTATGCGGCGGGCAGCCCGCGGCATTGTCAAGCAGGGCGATGCGCATGACCGACGATAGCAGCATTCATGCGGCCGTGCATAGTATAACGCCGCAGCGTGTATCCTGCGGTATGGCTTTGACATGCATGGCGGCACGGCATTGACAAGCATGGCGGCGCCCGCATACTTCATCAGACCATCAACGCGCAGGAGGACGCTTGTATGCAGACAGCCATCCGGAAGCTGAAGACTGTTCTGGTGCTGCTGTGCGCCGTGCTGACGGGGACAGCCGGCGTATGTGCGGCACAGGGGCTGCCCGATCTCGCAGGGCGCACGGTGCATGCCGTGACCGGCAACGACTACCGGCCGCTCAATTTCATCGATCCGCAGACCGGCAACGGCATCGGGTTTGAGTATGATGCGGTGAATGAAATATGCCGTCGCCTCAACTGTACGGTGCAGTGGCACGTCACATCCTGGGATACCATGATTTCCGCCGTGCGCGGCGGACAGTACGACGTGGGCATGGACGGCATAACCATCAATGATGAACGCCGAAAGCAGGTTGAGTTCACCGAACCCTACCTGACCAGTGAGCAGTTTATGCTGGTGCGCGCCGACGAGCAGCGTTTTGCCGATGCGCAGACCTTCCGCGCCGACGAGCGGTTGCTCATCGGCTCGCAGCCGGGCACCACCAATTTTTATGTGGCCGTGTACGATGTGCTGGACGGCGACGAGGCCAACCCCCGTATCAAGCTTTTTGAAACCTTCGGACCGGCCGTGCAGGCCCTCATCCACGGCGATGTGGATATGGTGCTGATGGATGCCTCGTCCACACGCGGCTACATAGGCGCACGCCCCGGCAAGCTCAAGGTTGTGGGCGGTCCGCTTGGTTCGGAGCAGTTCGGCTTTATCATGACGCCGGGCTCGGATCTTGTGGAACCGTTCAACGCCGCCATAGGCAGCATGAAGAAGGACGGCACGCTGGACGCTCTGAGCCGGCGGTGGTTTTACGAATACAGGTAACGCAACGTGCAGCGGCCGGTTCTGCCCGGGCAAAGCCGTTCCGCTGTATCCGTAAGAGAACGATGTCATCATCCCGTACTGCCGCAGGCCGCCGCGGGGGCCTGTTTGAACGCCTGCCTCTGTGGCTGCTGGCCGCTTTGTTCATTGCCGTGCTGATATGCTGGAACATGGCCGCCGATGCAGACTATACCGCTATTTTCGTGACGGTCCGCAAAGGCGTGGCCGTCACCCTTTATGTATCATTCATCGCATATGCGCTGTCTCTGCTGGCAGGGCTGGTGCTCGGGCTGTGGCGCGTTTCGCGCTGCAGGCTGCTGCGCGAGGCGGCCACGTTTTATATTGAAATAGTGCGCGGCATCCCCATGCTGGTCATTCTGTACTACATTGCCTTTGTGGGTGCCCCCGGTCTGGTGGATGCACTCAACTGGCTGCTTTCGCCGCTGATTGAAGCCGGTCTGACCGCCCGCATCAGTGTGCGCTCGCTGGATTTTACATGGCGGGCCATCCTGGCGCTTACGGTGGGGTATTCTGCATTTATTGCCGAAATAGTGCGCGCAGGTGTTGAGTCTGTGGCCGCAGGGCAGATGGAAGCGGCGCGTTCTCTGGGACTGAGCCGCTGGCAGGCCATGCGCAAGGTAGTTCTGCCGCAGGCGCTGCGCAATGTGCTGCCGCCTCTGGCTAATGACTTTGTGGCCATGCTCAAGGATTCGGCTCTGGTTTCGGCTCTGGGCGTTCAGGATATCACGCAGCTGGGCAAGGTGTATTCCGCATCCACATTCATGTTTTTTGAAACGTACAATGTTGTGGCTTTTTTGTATCTGGTGATGACCATTGGTCTTTCGCTGTGCATCAGGGGGCTGGAACGGCGGCGGGGCTGCGGGCCTGTAAGGTTGTAGATGCGCAGACCCGCGGTGCGGCAATGCCCCCCGCGGTGCGGTGGCTGAGTGTGCAGACACCCGCACCGCGCGGCGGGCAGTGGGACGGCAGGGCATATCCGCCACCCGCGTATGGCGGGCCTTCCCGGCGGACAGCAGCGGCGTTGGCCGTGGCATGCCGTTACGGCTGCCGGCAGAACGCTCTTCCGGTATTTCTGCGGCAGCGGCCCGGCCGCGGCACGGTACGGGCGCGGCATGTCGGATAACGTATCTGCGGCGGGGCGTCATCTGCATTCCGGCAGGTGATGAAAGGGTGCTGTGCAGTCTTTCACAGACTGTATGCGGCTCCAAATAACCTGTTGACGAAAACGTCAAGCCGGGATTAGGGTTTTTCAGCTTCACTGCTCCGTGAACGCGGCAACGCGAAAAAAAGAGATTACGAATGACTTACGGCTACGCTGACAACGCTGCTTCTTCCCAGACCCTACTGGGTCTCTGCGCCGTTGTTTCCGTCGTCGTCTCTGTCGTAGTCGTCGTCGTTCGCGTCGTTATAAGCGCGCCGTAGCGGAGGAGCACATACACAGTATTCAGTCCAACCCCCGCCGGCGCAAGCCGGCGGGGGTTGTCTTGTTGCAGCCGGTCGCCGGAAGCCGCCCGGGGAAAGCGAAGGAGGAGTCTCCATGAGCCGTTCCCGATCACGCGACCATGCCGCCGAAGCGCGGCCGTCTGCCGGAAAGGCTGCCATGCATGGCAGCAAAACGCAGTGTCCGGCGCCGGAAAAACAGCAGCCTGCCGCCCGGCCGGAGCGCATGACAGGTGCAGCAGCCGTTGTGCGGATGCTTGAGCGACAGGGGGTGCGGCATGTGGCCGGCATTCCGGGCGGTGCCAGCCTGCCGCTGTACGATGCACTGGCAGCACGCGGCAGCATCCGGCACATTCTCACCCGTCATGAACAGGCTGCCGGCTTCATTGCGCAGGGCATGGCCCGTGCCACCGGTGTTCCTGCCGTATGTCTTGCCACTTCCGGTCCCGGCGCCACCAATATCCTTACCGCACTGGCCGATGCCAAGCTTGATTCGGTTCCGGTTGTCTGCATCACGGGGCAGGTACCCACCACACTCATAGGTACCGATGCCTTTCAGGAGGTGGATACCTATGGCATGAGCATTCCTGTGACCAAACATAATTTTCTGGTCCGCACGGCGCAGGAACTGCTCACGGTCATTCCCGAAGCATTCCGCATTGCGGCTTCCGGCCGTCCGGGGCCGGTGCTTGTGGATATTCCGCGTGATGTGCAGCTGGCCACGCTGGAGATAGACAGCTGGCCCGGACCGGGGCTGCCCGATGCTCCCCTGATGCCGGATATGGAAGACGTGGTGGGTGCCGCCGCCATGATAGACGAGGCGGAGCGTCCGCTGATGTATCTGGGCGGCGGGGTCATCAGTTCCGGTGCCGCACCGGCGGCAAGGCGCATAGCCGAAAAGGCTGGCATACCGGTGGCCATGACGCTTATGGGACTCGGGGCCGTTCCTTCGGAGCATCCTCTTTCACTCGGCATGCTGGGCATGCACGCCGCGCGCTGCACCAACATGGCCATGGAAGAGTGCGACCTGCTTATTGTGGCGGGTGCCCGTTTTGACGACAGGGCCACAGGGCGTGTGGACAGCTTCTGCCCGCGGGCGCGGGTGATTCATATCGACATCGATGCCAGCGAACTGGATAAAATCCGCTCTGCCCATCTGGGTATTCAGGGCGATGTGCGGGCAACTCTGGAGGCGCTGGAGCCGCTGGTTGCCCCGTGCGCCCGCGAAAACTGGCTGCACCGCGTGGAAGAGCTGCGCAACGGCTGGGGGCTGGATTTGCCGCGCACCGACGACCCCGTAAGTCCTTACGGCATGATTTTACGGACGGCGGAAATAGTGGGTCCGGAAGCCGTGGTGACCACCGATGTGGGCCAGCATCAGATGCGTACGGCACAGGCATATCCTTTCAGCAGACCCCGTCAGTGGCTTACCTCTGGCGGGCTGGGCACCATGGGGTTCGGTCTGCCCGCCGCCATCGGGGCCGCGCTTGCCTGTCCGGAAAGAACGGTGGTCTGCTTCACGGGTGACGGCAGCCTGCAGATGAATATTCAGGAACTGGCCACCGCCGTGGAGCAGCGCTGCAACATCAAGATAATTCTTGCCAATAACAACGCTCTGGGACTGGTGCAGCAGTTGCAGAACCTGTTTTTCGAGCGGCGGGTTTTCGCCACGGATTATTCGGTACAGGTTGATTTTGTGCGTATTGCGGAAGGATTCGGCATGCCTGCCGTTGATCTGGGCGCCAGCCGTGATCCGCTGGGCATGCTGGAGGCCGCACTGACCACGGCGGGGCCTTGTCTTGTGAACATTCCCGTGGCGGTTTCGGAAAGTGTTTTTCCCATGGTGCCTCCCGGCGCCGCCAACACAGAAATGATAGAAGGAGACGGCCATGACCGTACAGAAGCAGCAGCCTGACAGCGCCGCGGGGCTTATTGCCCTGCGCCTTACCGTGCGTAACCACCCCGGTGTCATGTCGCATGTGTGCGGTCTTTTTGCCCGCCGCGCGTTCAACGTGGAAGGCATTCTGTGCACGCCGGTGGACGATGGTTCCATAAGCCGCATATGGCTGCTGGTACACGATGATGCCCGTCTGGAGCAGATGATCAGGCAGGCGGCCAAACTGCAGGACGTGAGCGAAGTGCGTCCTTTTCCGGCTGACGGAGCTGCTTTTGCCCGTCTGGAATCCTGTGTTGCCGCGTGGGAAACCGGTGATGCGGTGTATGAGCGGCCTGCGGTTTCTGCACCGGTTTCGTGACGCTGTGCGGCCGGATGCCGTTGCGGGGTGCATGACAGAAAAAGGGCCGGAATATTCCGGCCCTTTCTGTGTCTGTGCGTCTGAGACTGCCTGCAACGGTCAGCGCTGACTGCTTCCGGCGTCCTGCGCCGTCTGCTGCAGTGCTTCCATGGTCTGCCATCCGCCGCCCATGGATTTGTAGATGCGTACCAGGCTGTCCACCACGGCGCCCTTGCTTACTGCCAGCTGGTCTTCGTACGAGAGCAGCGACCGGCGGGCTTCCAGCACGTCGCTGAAGTCCACAAGGCCGTTCAGGTACTTGTCCTGCGCCAGTTCAAGCGCTTCGCGGGCTGCCAGTGTGGCTGCCTGCAGCGCGTCACGGCGGTTCTGTTCCTTGGCGTAGTCCGTCATGGCCGTCTGGGCTTCATTCAGCGCGGCCAGCACCGTGTGCTGGTAACGGTGCAGGTACTGTTCCTGCACGGCTTCAGCCACATCTATATTACGGCGTATGGCTCCGGCGCGGAAAATGGGCCAGCTGATGCCCGGCCCGAAACTGTAGACCTGACTGCCGCTTTCAAACAGGCTGCTCTGGGCAAACGATTCCAGCCCGATGGAGCCGACCAGCCGGAATTTGGGGTACAGTTCAGCCGTGGCCACCCCCACTTCAGCGGTTCTGGCTGCCAGCGTGCGTTCCGCCATGCGGATGTCGGGCCGGTTGCGCAGCGCGTCTGCAGGTATGCCCACGGCCACACTGACCGGTGGCATGGGTATGGGACGCCGGGTGATAAGCTCGGCATGCAGCGTGTCGGGCTGCTGCCCCAGCAGCAATGCCAGCCGGTTGATGGCGGCATCCAGCTTGGACTGCAGTGCGGGAATCTCGGCGCGGGTGCTTTCAAGGCTGTAGCGCGCCTGCTGCACACCCAGCGCATCGCTCAGGCCGGAATCGTAGCGCGAGGCGACGATTTCATAGGTTTCTTTCTGTTCTTCAAGGTTGGCCTGAGCCACGGAAAGCCGGGTCTGGTAGGTGCGCACGTCCACGTAGGTGGATGCTATTTCCGCCAGCATGGATACGTATACATCGCGCAGGTCGGCTTCGCTGGCTTCCAGTTCGGCTCCGGCGGCTTCAACGGCACGGCGCGTGCCGCCGAAGATGTCTATTTCCCATCCGGCATCAAATCCGGCTTTGTACAGGTCACGTTCCTTGCCGTCGTATCCCGCGTTTTCAGACTGTTGGCCGGTGGACAGGCTGCCCGAGGCATCCAGCGTGGGGTACAGGTCCGCCTCGCTGATGCCCAGACGGGCCCGTGCGGCGCGGACGCGGGCCCGGGCTTCCTTCAGGTCAAGGTTGCCGGTCACGGCGCGCTGCATCAGGCTGTCCAGCATGGGATCTTCCAGCACTTTCCACCATTGCGACAGCGCGGTGGTGGCGTTTCTGGTCTGCCGCAGGCCGGAAACGTCCTCCGTGCGCCATGCGGCGGGCGAATCCAGTTCCGGTGCGGTATAATCCGGCCCCACGGCGCAGCCGCCTGCAAACACTATGGTCAGCAGAGCGGAGGCCAGCAGACCGTTTCTGCGCGGCGTGGCGTATGCCTTGTTATGCGTCATTGTTGCTCCCCGTATCGGTCAGTTCTGCGTGCGCGGCGTCGCGCCTGCGGTGTACCCAGTCCATGGTTCTGGTGCGCATGGTTTCAAAGGCGGCATACAGCGGCGGGATGAAGAATATCCCCACCATGGTGGATGCCAGCATGCCCGCGAACACCGTGGTGCCGATGGACTGACGGCTGCCTGCACCGGCACCCTGGGCGATGACCATGGGGAACACGCCCAGAATGAACGAGAACGCCGTCATGAGCACCGCACGGAATCTGATACGCGCGCCCGTGGTGGCGGCTTCCATGATGGAGGCGCCCTCAAGCCGTTTGTCGCGCGAGAATTCCACGATGAGGATGGCGTTTTTGGCCGCCAGCCCCACCAGCAGCACAAGCCCTATCTGGGCGTATATGCTCAGCGGCATGCCTGCTATCATCAGCCCCGCCAGCGCGCCGCCGGAGGCGAACAGAATGGAGAGCATGACAGGCAGCGGCGTTGTCCAGCTTTCGTACTGTGCCACAAGGAACAGGTAGCCGAACAGCAGTGCCAGTCCCACAAGAATGCCGGTCTGTCCCTGCGTCTGCTTTTCCTGATAGCTCTGGCCGGACCATTCATAGGTGTAGCCTTCGGGCAGTGTTTTGTCCGCCAGTTCCTCGAACAGATCCATGGCCTGACCGGAGCTGAAGCCCGGAACAGGTATGGCCATTATCTGCGCCGAGGGGAACTGGTTGTAGCGCGAGTAGCTTTGCGGTCCAAGCACAGTCTCTATGGTTGCTATGCTGCCCAGCGGCACCATGTGTCCGTCACCGCTGCGCACGTGCAGGCGGCTGATGTCGTCCACCGCATTGCGGTAGTCGTTTTCGGCCTGAATGTTGACCTGAAACGCGCGGCCCAGCATGTTGAAGTCGTTTATATACCGCGAACCGAGCTGTGTCTGCAACGTGGCGAATACGTTGCTGACGGCCACACCCATGCTTTCCGCCTTTGCCCTGTCCAGCTTGATGAACACCTGCGGCACGTTGGCGGAATAAGAGCTGAACGCGGCCATTATTCTGGGGTCGCTGTTGGCCGCGATGAGCATGGAGCGCACTGCGGCGGCCAGTTCCTGAGGGCTTTGACCCTGCGTGGCCAGCACGCGGAAGTCTATGCCGCCCGCCATGCCCAGACCGGGAATGGCCGGCGGCAGCAGTACGCGGGTGTTGGCGTAAGGGATGGCGTTGAAGGCCACGGTCATTTTGGCCTGCAGGGCCGTTGCGTGCAGCGAAGCATCGCTGCGTTCGTCCCACGGGAGCAGGTTGGCGATGAGCAGACCGGAGTTTGCCCCGCGGCCGCTCAGAAAGCTGAAGCCGTTGATGCCCAGCACTTCCTGCATGCCGTCCATGGTTTCCATCTGTGCGCCGATTTCGTCAATCACATTGCCTGTTCTGGGCTTTGCGGCTCCGTCGGGCAACTGCACATCCACAAACAGAGCGCCCTGATCTTCATCGGGAACAAAACTGGTGTGGATACTGTTCATCATGTAGTACGTGCCCGCGGCCACTGCCAGAAAGAGCACGCCGGAGATGACCATCTTGCGGATGAGCCATGCCGTGCCGGAAACAAAGCTGTTGCGGCACTTGTTGAGCACCGTGTTGAACACGGCCAGAGGTCCGTGCTGATGCATGCGCACCGGCCGCAGCAGAATGGCGCACAGCGCGGGGCTGAGCGTCAGCGCGTTGACCGAAGACAGCAGCACCGACGTGGATATGGTGACCGCAAACTGCCGGAAGATGTTGCCGGTGATGCCCGAGATGAAGCCAATGGGCACAAAAACGGCCAGCAGCACCAGCGTGGTGGCGATGACCGGCCCGGTCACCTGTTCCATGGCCTTGATGGTGGCCTGAGGCGCGGGCAGTTTTTCCTCGTACATGATGCGCTGTACGTTTTCCACCACCACAATGGCATCGTCCACCACCACGCCGATGGCCAGAATGAGCGCAAACAGGGTGAACGTGTTTGCGCTGTACCCCAGCGCCATGAGCACCGCAAATGTGCCCAGCAGCGAAACAGGGATGGTCAGCGTGGGAATGAGCGTCGCCCGCAGGTCCTGCAGGAAGATGTATGTCACGCCCATGACCAGTGCAAAGGTGATGAGCAGGGTGAGGATTATTTCCCACAGCGCGGCACGCACATAGTCCGTGGTGTCGTACATCAGCCGGTATTCCACGTCTTCGGGAAAGAATCTGGAAAGCCGGTCGAGTTCTTTGTTCAGGTTTTCAACGGTATCCAGAGCGTTGGCTGTGGGGCTCTGGTACACGCCCAGCGCAATGGCGGGGTGTCCGTTGAATGTGGCCTCTGTGCCGTAGTCCTTGGCGCCCAGCTCCACGCGCGCCACATCGCCCAGACGCAGCAGGCCGCCTGTGTCGTTGCTGCGGATGACAATGTTGCGGAACTCTTCCACCGTGGTCAGACGGCCTTTGGCGCGTACGGTGAACGTGAGCTGCTGGTCGGGCGAAGACGGGGCGGAGCCCACACTGCCCGCGGCAGCCTGAATGTTCTGCGAGCCGACGGCTTCAATGACTTCCTCGGGGCTTACCTTGAGCGCGGCCATTCTGTCCGGATCAAGCCAGATGCGCATGCTGTAGTCTTTGGCACCGAACACCGTGACGTCGCTGACGCCGTTCACGCGGGTAAGCGCGTCTTTGATGTTTATGCTGACGTAGTTGCTCAGATAGAGCGAGTCATGCGATCCCTGAGGGGAGATAAACGAGTATACAGCAAGCATGTTTGAGGATTTCGAACGGATGGAAACCCCCTGCTGCTTGACTTCCGTGGGCAGAACAGGTTCTGCCAGCGCGACGCGGTTCTGCACGTTGACCTGTGCTATATCGGGGTCCACATCAGGCCCGAAGGTCACTGTAAGTGAGTAGTTGCCGCTGTTATCGCTGCTGGACGACATGTAGACCATGCCTTCGACGCCGTTGACCTGCGACTCGATGGGCGCTGCCACGGTATCGGCCAGAACCTGTGCGCTGGCACCCGGATACGCGGCCGAAACCACGATTTCCGGAGGGTTGATCTGAGGGTACTGCGCCACGGGAATGGTGAACATGGTCACCAGACCGGCAATGGTGATGACCAGTGATATGACCATCGCCAGCCGCGGGCGGCTTACAAACAGTTTGGCGATCATGGGCTACTCCTGACCGCGGGTGGCGTCAAGCTTGGGTTCCACGGGCTGGCCCACGCGGGCTTTCTGCAGTCCGTGCACAATGATGGTTTCGCCGCCCTGCAGTCCGTCTTCCACAACCCAACTGGCGCCGACGGTTGCTCCGGTGACGATGCGGCGTACACTCACCACGTTGCCTTCTCCCACTACCAGTACAAACCGGCCGTCCTTGTCTTCCTGCACGGCTGCCTGCGGTACCACCGGGCGCGGCTTTGCGGCGGCCTTGGTCAGTTCCACGGTTACATAACCGCCCGGCAGCAGCAGCTGGCCCGGGTTGTCAAACACCGCGCGCACGGCAATGGTGCCGGTACGGGCATCTATTTCGTTATCCACAAAATCTATGCGTCCCTGTGCGGGGTAGACCGTTCCGTCGGAAAGGCGCAGGCGCGGCACAACCACGTCGGAAAATGAAACCTCGCCCGAAGGCAGCGGAGACACCTGCCGGCTCATGGCCAGATAATCCTGCTCGTTCAGCGAAAAGACCACACGGATGGGGTCTACCTGTACGATGCGTGCCAGCGCTCCCGTGGAGGGAGTCACAAGGTTGCCCTTGGTCACCTGAACACGACCGATGCGTCCGTGGATGGGGGCAGTGATGGTGGTGTACCCCAGATTAAGTCTGGACTGCTCAAGCGCGGCCATGGCTTCCTGCAGCTGGGCCTTTGCCTGCAGCTGGTCGCTGACTGCCGCGTCCATGTCTGCCGCGGCCACACCGCTTTTACGGGTGGAACGCAGGCGCTTTAAGTATTTTTCGGCCCTGTCCAGCGAAGCCTGTGCCTTGTCCACGGCGGCGGCGTCGGCGTTGACACGGGCACGGTAGGTTGTCTGCTCGATGACAAAAAGAACGTCACCGGCGTTTACCATGCCGCCTTCGGTGACGTTTACTGCCGTGAGATATCCTTCGACTCTCGGCTGCAGGTCCACTGCCTGAATGGCTTCAACCCTGCCCACATATGCCTGCGGGGGGTTGGCGTCCTTCACCTGAACTTTTTCCACGGTGACGGCGGGGGCAGGGCCTTGTGCTCCGGCGCCGGGCGCCGCATAGGCAAAGGTGGCCAGCACGGTGAACCACAGCAGTACCGATGCCGTGAATACCGCGGAGACGTGAACTGTGCGCGATGTTGCCGGTGCAGGATGACCGGATCGCAGATGACAATGGTTATGCATACGTAAATCCATAAAAAAAGTTTGTGGAATCCCGACGAGTGCCCGTCTATCGGGTCGTTTCCAGTTCTCTGATGATGATATCCACCACTTCTGACCAGCAGCGCATGCGTTCTTCTCCGATGATGGATGAAATGCCGGCAAGCTTTTCATTAAGCAGCTGATCGGATGCCAGTAAATAACTTTGCAGCGGGCCGGAAAGCGAGATGCGTACCGCCCGTCTGTCTTCCGGACAGTTCCGGCGTTCAAGGATACCTTTTCTTACCAGCGCGTTCACCATGGTGGAGGCGGAAGAAGGGGAAACCTCCGCTTTTTCGGCCAGTTCTTTAAGCAGCATGCCCGGACGGCCCGATTCGGTATGGTCACGGATGATCATTACCATACGTATCTGTCTTTGGGTAAGGTTGCTTATGGGGTCGTTGCCCAGTCTGCGCGAAAGCTCACGGGTGCTGTAATCGCCCAGTGCGGCAGCGGATTTGAAATGGCGCTTCCAGATGGGATGGCGTTGGAGGTTGCTCATGATCAGGCTCCTGTAAAATAAATAATTCGATGGAGCAAAGTATGTCTGTTTTCAAATAATGTCAATACACATAATTCGACACTGGTGTATGTTTATGGCTGCGGGCGCTATAACATGCATGATTGTATTTAAAATTTCCACAAAAAAATAAGGCGGGCAGATGCCCGCCTTGTTCTTTGGCGTTTTGTGGCTATGCGGAACGGCGGCGCAGACGTCCGGCTACGCCCAGCAGGCCCAGTCCTGCGCCGAGCAGCAGCAGGGTGGAAGGTTCCGGCGTGGCCACAATGGCCACCTGTGTCAGCCGCGAGTTAAGGCCGCCTTCACCGGTTATCCAGCCCACTGCCAGCGACGGGTCACCGAAGTAGTCAGGGTCGTTGGCAAGGAACTGCTGATAGCCGGCCGGGATGGGATCAAATCCGCCCTCGAACGAGAATCTGTATTCCTGACCGCCATAGACGAAAGATTCAGTTGTCGCTTCGGGATTGAGCAGTACAAACAGGTCATCCGGCATGCTGCCCGAGTTGGGAGTTTCATAGAAGACAAAGTCGAGAGTGGTGGAGAACGGCGGCAGCGAAGGATCGCCTGCGGGAGTGAGCGTGAGCACCGCCCGCACCACGCCGCGCTCCAGCTGGATGCTGCCTGCGTCGATGGCCTGATTGTTATGGTTGAGCACAAGCCCGTCTTCGGCGGGACCGTTGGTGGTCAGCGTGCCGCCGGCAGGGGTGATAAACAGCGAGCTGGTTGTTGCTCCGGGCAGAACATCACCCAGATCTTCACCGAATCCGGTTCCGTCCGCGATGTTGCCCCACGAGATGTTTCTGTAAGCGTTCTGGATGCCGGGCGAAAAGACTCCGCCCTCGAACACCCACGAAAGAGCGACCGGATCTGCCCCTGTGATGCCCAGAGCAGGGGCGTCAGCCGTGCCTGTGGTGCCTACCGTGGTGTCCCAGCTGATGAAGGCGCCGTCCACGGTATAGGTCCAGTCAGTGACAATGGCAGCCGAGGCGTTGAAAGCCAGCGTTGCTACCAGAACCAGTGCGGTTGCGATAATGCGGGAGATTCGGGTTGCCATAGAGGTATCCTCCTCGGCAGTAGCCTTTGATGGTGGCAAAGGTGGTGCCACTTCATTTGTCTGCCGTGATGCATTAGGTGTGCCGGAGAAAATAAATTTTATATATCAAGATATTAAAAAAACTGCTTTGCCTGAGGGAGGTAATCCGCTGTCAGATAAGTCGACAAATCAGGCAGGAGTCCGGCCTGAATGCCATTCCATGCAGTAAAAAATAATTGTTTCAGCGTGATGTATGCAGGCAGCAGGATAAGGGGCGTGTAATGAGTTCCGACAGACAGCCGTTGCGGCTGCGCGCGCAAACGGGCCTTTGCAGATAAAAAGTTTTTTATGGCGGTGTATTATGAATTATTGTCAAGAAAATATGACTTTTGTATTGCATAATTCACACGGGGTGACATATGTTCATACTGTGAACATATGTTAAACGCGGCGGTCACAGCAATGTACGCAGTAAGGCAGCACCATAGCATAGTCAGTCAGGCAGAGGCAGCATGTTTCTGTCGCTCCGGCATGTGCGGCTGCCGTGTCCCGCTGCCTGCCGGGCTATGGAAAAAACTCTCCGCATTCCGGCCTGCCGGTGCGTATCTTTCTCCTCCCGGCATATGCTCACATGCAGGAGTAATGCAGAACAGCCCTGAAGCCGCCTGTTGCGGAACCAAGGGCTTTTTTCATGCCGTTTGTACACTCACTCAATGTCTGTTGCAGGTCGCAAGGCATGCCTTGCGGCCGGCATACGCATAAGGCTGGTGGACGATGTCCGGATATTCGCATGAAGAACGCGAACTGCTGAGCAGGATTGCATGGGCGTACCATGTGAACGGCATGACGCAGGCCGAGGTGGCCGACTGGCTGGGCGTGAGCAGAGCACGGGTTGTCCGGCTGCTGCAGGTCTGCCGCGACGAGGGGTTTGTCCAGATTATCGTCAATACGGACAGAGCCGTGTGCAATGAACTGGAGCGGCAGCTCGAGGCTGCATTCGGTCTCCGGCGGGCCATCGTCATTCCTGCCCCTGCCAATCCGCGGCAGCTTAACCATAATCTGGGACAGGCGGCGGCGCATTATCTTTCGGGCGCGCTGCGCGACGGTAATTCGCTGGGGCTGGGCTGGGGCACCACCGTGGCCGCTGCGGCCTCATCCGTGCCGGTGGAGCCGGCGCAGGGGCTTACCGTCGTTTCCATGTACGGCGGGCTGCCCTACAGCATTGTGGTCAATCCTTATGAAATCGTGACAACGTTTTCGCGCAGGCTGAAAGCCTCGCAAACCTACTATATCGCGGCGCCCATGTTTGCGCCCAGTCCAGAGTCCTGCCGGCTCCTGAAATCACAGGAACTGTTCCGGTCTGTCTATGCACGCGCCATACAGGTTGATATCGCCCTCATCGGTCTGGGTGAACTGGCGGTGAACGCGACCAACATCGTTCTGGGCGCCATCACCCGCGAAGACTTCCGCTCGCTGGTGGATGCCGGTGCCGTGGGCGAAGTGTTCGGTGCGTTTGTGGATGCCGCAGGCCAACCGGTGGATCATCCCAAGAACCATTGTTTCATGGGGCCCACTCTGGAAGAGGTGCGCAGCATTCCGTTGCGCATTGCCGCGGCGGGCGGTCCCAGCAAAACGGCCATCCTCAGAGCTGCTCTGGTGGGCGGCTTTGCAGATGTGCTTGTGACGGACGAAACCACGGCAGGGACGCTGCTTATGGCAGAAACCGGAGGTGAATCATGAAAAGAGAAGAATTACTGGACCGCCTGAAGGCCGATAAGGAATTCGACCTGCTTGTTGTCGGCGGCGGAGCCACCGGCTGCGGCGTTGCGCTGGACGCAGCCACCCGCGGACTGGATGTGGCGCTGGTGGAACGGGCTGACTTTGCCGAGGGGACAAGCAGCAAAAGTACAAAGCTGGTGCACGGCGGCGTACGCTATCTTGAAAAGGCTGTGCTCAAGCTGGATAAGGAACAGTTTGATCTGGTGCGCGAAGGGCTGAAGGAACGCGGGCTGCTGTTGAAGAACGCTCCTCATCTGGCGCATCCGCTGCGGCTTATCACACCGGTGCACACGGCACGCGAGGCCGGGTACATGTATGCCGGACTGGTGATGTATGACCTGCTGGCCGGCAGGCTGGGGCTGGGGCGCAGCAGGCTTGTGACGCGTAAAAAGGCGCAGCAGCTTTTTCCCACGCTTAATCTGGATGGCTACAAGGCGGCGGTCATATATTATGACGGTCAGTTCAATGATGCCCGTATGGCCGTGACTCTGGCCCGTACGGCCAACCTGCACGGTGCCACCTGCGCCAACCATGTGGAAGTGACCGCCCTTGTGCGCGAGCACGGTAAAATACGCGGAGCCGTGGTGCGCGACAACCTGACAGGTGACGAATGGACCATCAGGGCGCGCGGTGTGGTCAATGCCACCGGCCCCATGGCCGACAGGCTCAGACATATGGACGACACCCGGCTGCCCGATATCCTTAAAGTGAGCTCGGGTATCCACATCATGCTGGATGCCGGATTCACTCCCCCCGATCTTTCATTGATGATTCCCAGAACAGAGGACGGGCGTGTGCTCTTCATGATTCCGTGGATGGGACATGTGGTGTTCGGCACCACAGATGAACCCGCCACGCCGGAATACAGCCCGGTACCCGTTGAAAAGGATGTGGAATACCTGCTGGAATATGCGCGCAGATATCTGAACCGCCCCGTGGACCGCAGTGATGTGCTTTCCGTGTGGAGCGGGCTGCGGCCGCTGGTGTTTGCATCGGGCAAATCAAGCACGCAGGAACTGGCCCGTACGCATGTCATCGAGGTATCACCCGGCGGGCTGCTGACCATTACCGGCGGCAAGTGGACCAGCTACCGGCGTATGGCCGAAGACACCGTGGACAGGGCCGATTCGCTGTTCGGTTTCAATCTGCGGCGTCCGTGCGTGACGGAAAAGCTGAAGGTGCTGGGATCACGCGGGTATGTGCCCGGCGCCCATGCCGAACTGGCCCGAGAATACGCGGTGTCAGAAGAGCTGGCAGCAGCGCTGTACACCACATACGGCGATGAAGCCTGCGCGGTGCTGCAGGTGGCCCGCGAAACTGGATTCACCGAACCTCTGCATCCCGACCACCCGTATATCGGGGCGGAGGTTGTGTATCAGGTGCGGCACGAAATGGCCTCGCATGTGAGCGATGTGCTGGTGCGGCGCCTGCCGTTGGGACTTGTGAATATTGCCCATGCCGTCGAAGTCGCCCCCGTTGTGGCGGAAATCATGGGCAGCGAGCTGAGTTGGGACCCGGCCCGGTGCAAGGAGGAATCGGATGCCGCCATAGCCATGCTGCACAGCTGGCATATGCCGCAGGGCAGCGAAGGGTAGCAACGGGGATTGTATCTGTGACTCGGAAAATGCGGCGCAATGGGCGGCGCACCAACATGATTCAAGGATTGCGGAGGATGTATGAAGGAACTGTCTCTGGGTAAGGAACTCGTTTCCGAGTTCATGGGCACACTGGTGCTCATTCTTTTCGGTACCGGTACGGTAGCCATGACCGTGCTGTTCGGCGAAGCCCTTAACATCACCTGGGCAAACATCACCCTCGGGTGGGGTCTTGCGGTGCTTCTGGGCGTCATGGCCGGTCTGCCTTCCGGTGCACACATCAACCCTGCGGTCACTCTGGGGCTGGCTGTGACGGGCCGCTTCCCCTGGCGCAAAGTGGTGCCCTTCACCCTTGCCCAGACCGCAGGCGCATTTGTGGGTGCGGCTCTGGTTTTTATCGACTTCAAGGCCAAGTGGCTGCTCGTGGACCCCAATCTGGCCAGTACTGCCGGTATTTTCTGCACCTTCCCCGCCATTCCCGATTCGTTCATGCCCGGCTTCATCGACCAGATAATCGGCACCGCCATTCTGCTTTTCGGCATTCTGGCTGCCGGTGACTTTGCCGCAAAAAATAATGCCGGCTGGTCCGTGCCTTTCATCGTTGCTCTGCTGGTTACCGTCATCGGTATGGCTCTGGGCGCCATGAACGGGTACGCCATCAACCCCGCCCGTGATTTCGGTCCGCGTCTTTTCGCGCTGGTTGCCGGATTCACGCAGGCAAACCTGATGGATATTTCCATCGTGCTCACGCCCATCATCGGTCCTTTCATCGGCGGTGCCGTGGGTGCCGTGGTGTACGACTGGACCACCGGCGCCGTGCATAAGGCTCAGAACTAACAACGTGTAATCTCCCGCAAGGAGGACGAAATGAGCAAATACATTCTGGCACTCGATCAGGGCACAACCAGCTCCCGCGCCATTCTGTTCACCCGCGAGGGCGACATCAAGCAGATCGCCCAGAAAGAGTTCACGCAGATATACCCCCAGCCCGGCTGGGTTGAGCATAATGCCAACGAAATATTCGACACCCAGTCGTGGGTGATGACCGAATGCCTGCAGCGTGCCGGCGTCAACGCCAGCGAAGTGGCCGCCATAGGCATCACCAACCAGCGTGAAACCACCGTGGTGTGGGACAGAAAAAGCGGCGCTCCCGTGCACAACGCCATTGTGTGGCAGGACCGCCGTACCGCCTCCATCTGCGATGAAATGAAAAAACGCGGACTGGCGGAAACCATCCGCGAAAAAACCGGCCTTGTCATCGACGCCTATTTTTCGGGCACCAAGGTCAAATGGATTCTGGATAACGTGCCCGGCGCCCGTGCAAAGGCGGAACGCGGCGAACTGTGCTTCGGCACCATCGACACGTGGGTTATCTGGAACCTGACCAAAGGCAAGGAACACGTCACCGACGAATCCAACGCCAGCCGTACCATGCTGTTCAACATCCACACCGGTGACTGGGATGAAGAACTGCTCAAGATTCTGGATGTTCCGCGTTCCATGCTGCCCCGCGTGGCCGGTTCTTCCGAAGTGGTGGCCGAAACGCATCCCGAGTTCCTCGGCAAGGCTGTGCCGGTTTCCGGCATCGCCGGCGACCAGCAGGCTGCCACCTTCGGCAACGCCTGCCTTACCGAAGGGATGGCCAAAAACACCTACGGTACAGGCTGCTTCATGCTGCTGAACACCGGCAAGCAGGCTCACATCAGCAAAAACAACCTGCTGACCACCACCGGTTGGAACACGCCTTCCGGCCGTTACTACTGCCTTGAAGGCAGCGTGTTCATCGCCGGTGCCGTGGTGCAGTGGCTGCGTGACGGTCTGGGGATTATCCAGAGCGCTCCCGAAGTGGAACAGCTGGCACTGAGTGTGCCGGACAACGGCGGTGTGGTGCTTGTGCCTGCATTTGCCGGTCTGGGTGCACCGCACTGGGACCAGTACGCACGCGGCACCATGGTGGGCGTCACCCGCGGTACCACCAAGGCGCATATAGCCCGTGCCGCGCTGGAATCCATAGCACTGCAGACGCTGGATATCATGGACTGCATGCAGAAGGACGCCGGAATCAATCTGGCTGCCCTGCGTGCGGACGGCGGTGCCACCCGCAACAACCTGCTCATGCAGTTCCAGGCAGATGTGCTCGGTGTGCCTGTCGAGCGTCCCAAAGTGACGGAAACCACCGCGCTGGGCGCTGCGTATCTGGCAGGTCTTGCCGTGGGCTTCTGGAAGAGCGAAGACGAAATCACCGCCATGTGGCAGCTTGACCGTCGTTTTGAGCCGAACATGAGCGCCGAAGTGCGTGAAAAGCTGGTCTACAACTGGAAGCGCGCCGTGGAACGTTCCAAGGAGTGGGCGGAAGACTAACCGCCGCGTACTGATATGACCATACGGTGTGCCCGCAGCGGCGTGCCATGAAAGTGCAGGCACCCCCGTCCGCAACAGGGCGGGGGTGCCGTATTATTGGGGTTATTCATCCCGCAGGTAGGGTGCCGGTTTTTTGCCCAGTGCCGAGACTGTGCCTGCCAGTCCGAAACACAGTGAAAACAGGGTGCCTGCGGCGATGGTGGCGGCCACGGCGTCCGGCTGCACGGTAAAATGCAGCCCCAGCAGCCCTTCAACGGCCACAAAGGCGGCCAGTGTGCCCGTGGCCGCGCTGAAGATGCCTGTGGCTGTGCCGGAAACAGCGAATTCCGTCACCAGCGCCAGCACTATGTCCGTACGGGTGGCGCCGCAGACCTTGTAAATGACGGCGTCGTAGATACGCTGGTGTCTGTCTGCCAGTATGGCACCCGCCAGCACCAGCAGGCCGGTTGCCAGCAGCACTCCGGCCATGGCGCGGAAGACAGTGCCCATGCGCTCCATGATGCCGCGCACATCGGCCAGTATCTCGCGCATGCTGAATACCGTGATGTTGGGATATTCCGATGTTACCGTGCGGTACAGCCTGTCCATGGCCTCGCCTTTGCCGTACGCGGTCATGATCCACGTGACAGGGGCCTTGTCCAGCAGCCCCGGAGCAAACAGTACGGCGAACTGCAGCTGAAAGGTCATCCAGTCCACATTGCGGATGTTGGCAATGGTGGCTTCGGTTTCGCGGCCCAGAATGTTGAAGGTCAGCGTGTCGCCCACAGACACCCCGAAACCGCGCGCCAGATCAGCCGTCAGCGAGATGAGCGGAGGGCCGTCATAATCTTCGGGCCACCATTCACCTGCAATGATTTCAGTATCTTCAGGACGGGCCGCAGCCTGACTGAGCCCCCTGTCACCCCGGACAGCCCAGCGCACGTCCTGCGCCACCTCGGCCTGCCCGACGGGAACACCGGCAATGCGCACAATGCGGCCGCGCACCATGGGGCCTTTTTCCATGCGGGTCACACCACTGGCGGTTCCGAGCGTTGTTACCGGCTCCAGCTGGTTCTGCAGCACGTTGACAAAAAAGAAGGCCGGAGCGTCGCGGGACAGGTCGCGTTCCAGCGTGGCGCTGAGATTCTGTTCTATCTGGGCGATGGCCACCAGTGCGGTAAGCCCAAGCCCCAGCGCCAGCACAAGATGCACGGTGGGCGCCCCCGGTCTGTGAACGGCCGACAGGCCAAGCCGTATGCTGGGATGACCCGCAACAGGCAGTCTGCGGGCGATATGCTGCAGCCCCAGCGCCACACCTCTGAATATCAGTGCGCAAAGCACTGTCAGGCCCAGAAACCCCCAGGCCATGCGTTTGTCCGGTGTATACAGCAGTACCAGCCCGGCCAGAACGCCAAACGCCGCAACGGTGAGCAGCCTGCCTGCCGTGCCGCTGCCCGCCGTGCTGTCTGCAGTGTAGCCGCGGAAAAGCACTGCGGGAGAAACACCGCCGGCCTGCAGCAGAGGCCGCAGCGAAAATGCCGTGATGATGGCAAAGCCCAGCAGTGCCGCACGCAGCAGAGGCGCCGGATGCACCGCCGTGTCCAGCGGGACGGGCAGCAGCGTTTCCAGCAGGCGGCCGGCGGCCGGCGGCACCAGCGCTCCTGCCAGACATCCGGCGGCTATGCCGGCGGCGCCGATGATGAGTATCTGGAAATAATAGGTCCACAGCACCGTGCCCACGCTGCCGCCCAGACATTTCATGGTGGCCATGTGCCGGATGCGGCTTGTCATATACCCGCGCACGGCTTCGGCTATGCCCAGCCCCCCAACCAGCAGCGCGGCAAGCCCTATGAGCATCAGATCCATGTCCAGCCTGTCGAGAATGGAACGGATGCGCGGTGCGGCTTTGGTATAAGGTTCCGCCCGCCAGCCCTGTCCGCCGAACCGTTCGCCCGCAAGAGCTGTGAACGCGTTGACCTGCGCTTCCGGTGCCGGACGTCCGGTGTCGGTATGCAACCTGATGTGCATGCGGCTGTGCAGCAGGCTGCCCGGCAGTATCAGGCCTGTTTTGCGCAGCGAAGACAGACTCATGATTACCCGCGGCCCGAAGGTCACCCCCTGAAACGCCCTGTCCGGTTCGCGCAGCAGCGCGGCCCGCACGGTGAACGTCTGGTTGCCGATGCGCAGCGTGTCGCCGGTACCGATGCCAAGACGGGTCAGCAGCAGACCGTCCGCCACCAGAGGCGGATGTCCGTTGTCCGGTTCTTCAAGCATGGCTGCAAAAGATGTTTCACGGGGGACCGCCGGACTGGTCTCCACAGTGCCGTATAACGGGTATGCCGCGTCCACGCCTTTGACTGAGACCAGCGCCGATTCGCCCGCAGAGCTACGGGCTATGCCGCGCAGTGTTATGGTGTGACTGACTGCGCCGCGGGTTTCCAGCCAGTTGCGTTCGTCTGCCTCGATAAAGGGCGCGGGCAGTATGATGCTGGCGTCGCCGCCCATGAGCATGCGGGCGTCGCGTGATATGGCCGAACGTGCCGCTTCGGAAATGGATCCCACGGCGGCTATGGCGAAAACGCCCAGAAAGAGGCAGGACAGAAAAACGGTGAATCTGCGTTTGCCTGATCGCAGTTCGCGTATTGCCAGTGTGAACGCCAGATGCAGGTCGCGGTATGTCATATGCGGCTCCGGTGGTGCTGCTTTCCGGTGGGTATGGGGCCTTTGTAACGCCGTGCTGCGCAGGGTCAGCGTGCGGGGGCGGTCTCTGCGCTGTCTGCGGGTTCCGGCGCGGCGGAACACCGGGGGCAGCCGTCGTGCAGCATGCCGTCTTCCATGTGCACCTGCCGCGAGCAGTTGGCTGCAAGCGTTTTGTCGTGGGTTATCAGCACCAGCGTGGTATCCAGCTTCTGCTGCATGCTGAAAAGATGTTCCATGACGCGGCGCCCTGTTTCGGAATCAAGGTTGCCGGTGGGTTCGTCGGCCAGAATGACCCGCGGTTCACCGGCAAAGGCTCTGGCCAGCGCCACCCGCTGCTGCTCGCCGCCGGAAAGCTGCGCGGGGTAGTGACCGGCCCGGCCCTGCAGTCCCACGGCGGCCAGTGCGTGCATGGCCCTGTCGCGTGCATCGGGGCGGTGGGCAAACTCCAGCGGCAGTGCGGTGTTTTCCAGTGCGGTCATGGTGGGCACCAGATGAAACGACTGGAACACAATGCCCAGATTGCTGCGACGGAAACGGGCCAGCGCGTCTTCGTGCATGCCGGTAAGATTCTGCCCCGCAACGCGCACAAAGCCTGATGACGGCCTTTCCAGACCGGCCATGATCATAAGCGTTGTGGTTTTGCCCGAGCCGGAAGGCCCCACCACGGCGAGGGTCTCTGCCTTGTCCACCTGCAGGTTGACACCCCGCAGTATATTGACCTTGCCCGAACCGCCTTCTAGAGTCAGATGTATGTCCGAAAGTTCAATCATGAGGTTGTCTGTCATGAGGTTATCCATGGTCGAGGTCCTTATGCGTCCGGCAATGTCCGGTTTGCGGTATCTGCCGGTGCTGCTGTGCTGGTGTTTTGTGCTGGCCGCCGTAACGGCGGCCCCTGCTTCAGATGGTAAGCAGCCTGCGCCGGCTGGCAACGGTTCTGCAGGGTCAGCAGCCAGAGTAACGTATATTCTGGCATTAGGCGACAGCCTGACTGCGGGATACGGCCTCGAATCCGCGGATAGCTTTCCCGCCGTGCTGGAAAAAAGACTGCGCGGGGCGGGCCTTTCTGTCCGGGTGATCAACGCCGGTGTGTCAGGTGATACCTCCGCAGGCGGGCTGGCGCGTCTCGGCTGGGCAATGGACGCCGTGCCCGGCGGCAGGCCGGATCTGGTCATTGTGGCGCTGGGGGCCAATGACGCGCTGCGGGGGCTTGATCCGGCAATGATGCGCACCAACCTGGCCCGGATACTGGAACAGTGTCTGGATGCAGGGGCGCGGGTGTTGCTGGCAGGTATGCAGGCACCGCGCAATATGGGAACAGATTATGCCGCACAGTTCGATGCGGTGTATCCGGAACTGGCGCAGCAGTATGATGTGCCGCTGTACCCTTTTTTTCTTGAAGGCGTGGCTCTTGATCCTGCATTGAACCAGCCGGACGGAATACATCCCGATGCGCAGGGCGTGCAGGTGATTGTGGAAAAAATGCTGCCCCATGTGCTTTCAGCGCTGCGGGATTTATAGCAGGGAGTGTTGTGTCGTGCTCTCCGGCGGCTGTGGCTTTCTGCACAGGATAAAGGGCCGCTGCTCTGCATGCGGATGCACAGCATGGTGACTGTTATACAGCGTTTCAGCGTTGTATAATGTGTACGATAAATAAAAAAGGCGGTCTTGAGACCGCCTTTTATGTTTTTTTTCTTTTTATCTACCACAAAGTGCAGATGTAGAAAGAAGAAGCAAAAACAGTAGCGTACATAACTCCGAATCCGATAGCGTAATTTTTCATGGAAACTGACATCCTTTCCCGTATAACAGGAATTCAGGTTCACGGAACAAGGCGATTTAATGCAGTTATGCATATGTCGTATTGCATTTGGCGCAATACGTAATCGCTGTAAAAACCCTACGACGAGCGCACCGTAACAGCCATGAGGCTGAGCGCAATGAAAAAAAGGATGGCGTTTCAAAATGTTTTGAGTCCGGTAACACTTTGAAAAACAGAAGATAAACAGCATCCGGCAGATAACGGTCAGATAACGGGGCAGCTGTTTTTTTCTGTTTGTGTGTCAGGATATGTTCAGAATCTCCGGCAGGTTATTGGCCAGCCGGTAAAAAAGCAGAAAAAAAGTCCGTTTTTTTACCCTTCGGCGGATTTGTGCTGTGCAGGGCCGTCCCTCCGGCTCATGGTTCTTGCATATGCGCCCGGCCGGCGGTAGACCATGCGCCATGTCAGCGGGCGCGGGCCCGTGTTTTCCGGTAACTGCAACAATCTGGATGAAGAAGTATGACACCGGCTATTGCAGCAGCAAAAAAAGCGAAAATATGGTTTGCGGTGCACGAATACGAGCATGACCCCGCCGCGGAGTCGTTCGGTAAGGAAGCCGCGGAAAAGCTGGAAACGGACCCTGCGAGGGTGTTTAAAACGCTGGTGGTTGCTGTTTCGGAGCGTGATCTGGCCGTGATGGTGGTGCCTGTGCTGCACCAGCTGGATCTGAAGCTGGCGGCAAAGGCGCTGGGTGTGAAAAAGGCGGCCATGGCTGATGTGAAACAGGTGGAGAGAGCTACAGGCTATGTGCTCGGGGGCGTGAGCCCGCTGGGACAGAAAAAGCGGTTGCCCACCGTGGTGGACGCTTCCGCGGCGGAACATGCCAGTGTTTTTGTCAGCGGAGGACGCAGAGGGCTTGATATCGAGCTGGCACCGTCAGACCTGTGCGCACTGACGGGCGGCGTGTTTGCTCCGGTTGCCCGCTGATTTCGTGTGATCCTCGTGTGACTGCCGACCTGCTTTCCGGTGTGCTGCGGGCGCTGTTGAGGCCTGTTTTTTTGCGGCGCAGCGGTGGGCCTGTGTTGTTCAGCGGTTGTAAGGGGTTATGCTGAATGAAAAACAGGGAGCTGGTATGACCTTGCGCACACCGTTGCCGAAACGTGACGTGTCATCCACTTCCTGCAGCGAGAACATGATTCTGGCAAAAAAAGACGGAGAAGCTTCGCGGTAGGTCACCATGCACAGCGCAGCGGCCGAATCTCCGGTCAGTGTGATGCGCAGTCCGTGGCGGGCGTCGCCGAATTCCGCCGTACCTTCTGTCATACCGGCGGCGCATGACGCCGAAACCAGAAACGATACAGCTCTGCCGTGGTCTGTGCTGCTGCCGTACAAAAGATGTTCTTCCGGTTCGGTTCCGCCGTTGTGGGTGGCATAACGCAGCGTGCGCCGGTCATAGGACTGCGGCGTAAGGGTGATGTACCCCAGCCGCAGGCTGCCCGCAGGCAGGGGAGCGCCGAAGCGGTAGCGTATGTCCGCACGGGGGGTGTCTTTATACAGCGTGATGCTTTTATGCAGGAGCAGCGGAGCGCGGCTGATCTGCGTTTCCACGCGGATTGTCCGCGCTGTTTCAGTTATGCGGGGCACCACGGGCACAAGATCAGTGGCTTTGGGTTCGCCGGGCATTTCAAATGTCACATGTCCCGAATAGAAATCAGCCCCCAGCGCCATGTCGTCATATGTGCCCAGTGCCAGCGTGCCCGCTACGGGCAGTGTATTTACGCCGCCGAACCGCAGCGCCTGTACGGCCAGCCCGCGGTTGCGGTTGAGCGTGATGGCTGTATGGGGTGTTTCCAGTTTCAGCAGGCGGTTGGCGGCGGGCACGCGCTGGGGGGGCACGGTACAGGTGGCGGGCAGCGCGTCTCCGGCGGGCATATGCGGCATGTGGGTCTCATAAAATGCCAGCAGCCGCTGGCGGAATGCCTGCCACCGTTCCGGTACGATGTGCGTGCGGAAGTCGCTTGAGCACAGGTAGACAAGCTCTTTCCAGAGGCTGTCATGCCCGCTTTGTGCAGGGCTGTCCGGCCGGTCTGATGCGTTTTTGCCTTCGCAGGCGGCGAAATGCCGTGCAAGGCGTCTGCACAGCGTGTTTGCTCCGGTGTCGTCCACGCCGGTCACACCCCAGCGGGTGATGTTGTATTTGGCCTGCTTTTTTACAGGGACGGGTTGTGCGGGGCTTTCCAGATGCAGCAGTGCCGGACGCTGCGGCATGGTGTTTTTCAGCGCCTGCGAGGGCAGCACGGGCCGGACGCCCGGCAGGGCGCGCACGGCGCACAGCAGGTCCCGGATGGTCTGCCATTCGCTGCGTCCGGTCAGTTCGGGTTCGGTGCAGAACCTTCCCGGACGGAAGTCGAAAATTTCCGCATCATTGCCGTACAGACACAAGGCGGCGTCCGTACCGGTCCGGTTTCGCAGGCCCTCCAGATATTCTTCCGGCGTGACTTCGTCGTGCACGGCGCGCTGAAACTGCTGAAAGGGCAGTGAATGATTCCACAGCAGGTCCATGCTTTCACCCCGCGTGCCCGCAACCCGCTGGGGGGCGGCCTGCAGATGGTGCTCCCAGTGCGGGTGCGCCTGCCGTGCGTTTTCCCATTCCATGATGATGCCCGTGTAGCCGGCGGCACGGTACAAAGGCACAAGGCCCGGAGAAAAGGCCTGTTCGTTGACCAGCGCCAGCCGCGGCGTTACGCCCAGCAGCGAGCTGTAGACGCTGTTGCCCAGACGCAGGTTGTGCATGTTGACACTGGCCGGATTAAGGGGGCCGATGATCTGGGCATAGCCGGAGCCGATGAATTCGCACGCGCCGTCGCGGACCAGCCCCGCCAGCCGGCTGACCCATCGGGGGCAGCAGTCGTGCAGCAGCTCAAGGGTCAGCCCGGAAGCTTCGATGCCCAGCGGAAAGCAGCCCTCTTCCGCCAGATCAAGCAGCGGCGTATAGCATCGCCTGACCAGCTCCGTACGCATGGATTCGGGTACGGAAGAGAACATGAGATTCATGTGGAAAAAAATGTAGACGTTCATGGCGGCGATCAGGTCAGCCCGTGTATCCAGGCGTGGGCGGGGTCGTCAGCAATGATGCTGCGCCGCTGCGTACCGCACAGCACCCACAGATAATACAGGCTGTACCCCGGAGCTGCCGCCACGGGATGATAGCCGCGGGGCAGCACTGTCACATCAAAGTCGCGCACGGCGTAACATTCGTCCAGCTGCGGCCCGCGGATGCCCGCGGGAGCGTACACATGCTGCACTCCGAACCCCTGAGGCTTGTCCAGCCGGAACAGATAGACCTCTTCGTGCTGCGTTTCATGCGGCGGGGCGTCGGTATCGTGCTTGTGGGGCGGATAACTGGACCACCTGCCGGGCAGGTTGTACGTTTCTCCCAGCACCAGCCGGTGTGCGGGAAAATCCGGCGGAATGACATCATAGACGTTGCGCAGCCATTGTTCACGGCCCACTATGCGGCGTCCGTTGTCCTGAGGAGAGATGACCACCGGCACCGGACTGCAGCGGTCGGCATGGGCAGGCACGCGTACCACGGCGCATTCCGCCGCATCCAGCGCTGTCAGCACGGCGGTGTGTCCGGGGGGCAGATACAGCGCGTGGGCCTGCCCTGCAAAGACGTCTTTCCTGCCGCCAATGACGGTTCCTTGCGGCAGCCCCGTGCACGAAACCAGCAACCGGCCGCTGTGCGGTATGACTGCCCACTCGTCTTCAGGGCTGCCGGCAGATAATGTTTCCTGCCGCGCCAGCACTGCGGTGCCCGCGCTGATAAATTCCAGCTGCGCGTTCTGCGGAGTGACGGCCCAGTGCAGACCCGCACGCCCGCAGCCGCGGTACAGCAGACTGCCGCTGTTTTCTGTCTGTGGATGCATGAATGTTCCTCAGCGGTCTGTCCCGGCGGACAGGGCTTCATCAAAGCATTGTGTCAGTACGTCGATCCCCTCGAGCACGGCGTCCGGCTGCATGATCAGCGGGGGGCATATTTTGATGGTTGCGCCGCCTGTGCCCACGGGAGCGAACAGCAGCAGGCCCTTGCGGAATGCCCGCTCTGTCACGTCAAAAGCCAGCGCCCCGTCCGGACAGGGGGTGCCGTCCGGTTCTGTCCGGCCCACGTGGATGCCCTGTACCATGCCCCTGCCGTGTATGGCCATTATGTGCCCCGCATGCCGCTGCCGCAGACCTTCCAGACCCTGCCGCAGAATGTGCCCTGTGGCGGCGGCAGCTTCTGTCAGTCCGTCACGCAGCAGTACCTCCAGATTGGCCGCTGCCGATGCGCAGGCCACGGGGTTGCCGCCGTGCGTGCTGGTCATGGAACCGGGGGCATGCATGTCCAGCACATCGGCCCTGCCTGCCACGGCGGAAACGGGCAGCCCGCCGCTTACGGCCTTGCCCAGACAGACAAGGTCCGGCGCGATGCCGTAATGTTCAAAGGCGAACAACCTGCCGGTACGGCCGAATCCGGACTGCACTTCATCCATGATGAGCAGTGCCTCGTGGCGGGAGCAGAAACTGCGCAGTTCGCGTACGTATTCTTCGGGGGCAAAACTGGCCCCGCCGCCCTGATAGCTTTCCATGATAACACCGGCCACGCGTTGCGGGGCGATGCCCAGCTGCGCCAGCCGCCGGCTGAAAAGGTTGAATGACGTGTCCGTGCAGTGCAGTCCGTCGGGAAAGGGCACCTGTACAAATGCCGGATCAAGGTTGCCTATCCAGCTTTTGGCTGCGGGGTACCCGCCCATCTGCTGCGCGCCCAGCGTGCGTCCGTGAAAGGCGCGGTCAAAGCTGACGATGACGTTTTTTTCGGGATGCAGGCTGCGGCCGTGCGCCCGTGCGAGTTTCAGGGCGTTTTCCGTTGCCTCGGAACCGGTGCTCATGATGAAGGCTTTGCATGCCGTACCTATGTGCGGTTGCAGCATGTCCACCAGTCTGCGGGCCAGCCGGATACGCGGTTCAGTGGCAAAGCAGTACGAAAAAAAACGGTGTGCATCCAGTTCTGCCCGGGCGGCCTGCACCATTTCGGGCTGGCAGTGGCCGATGTTGGTCACAAGCACGCCCGAGGTGAAATCAAGCCAGATGTTGCCGTAGGGGTCGTATACCTGCACGCCCTGTGCGCCGTGCCAGACCAGCGGCGGCTGGCAGTCAACCGAACGGGGTTCGCAGGCGCGCATTTCTTCCAGCAGTGCAAGGGATTCCGGCACCGGCAGCGGTGTGGCGATATGTCTGTAGCCTGTGTGTACAGGCGGTACCGGCACAGGGGTTGTGCAGAATTGCGGGGCCATATGTTCTCCTGAGGACGGCAGCGGTACCGTCCGTTGTTCAAAAAAAGTGTGGTGCTGCGGTGCGGGATTCTGCGTCCGGTCACACCGGTTCTGTTTCAATGCGGATGCACCGCACGGCCGCTTCGGCGCGGCTGACGGCCTGCTGCCGTGTATCGCCCGTGGCCATGACGGAGGCAACACGCTCTCCCATGCATGTGGCGGGAGAAATCACAGTGCCGGTGGTCAGGTTCTGCCAGTGCGGTTCAAAGCGCACGGCGTATACGCCCGGCATGCTCCGGGCCTCTTCCAGACCTGTCACCGCGGTCACTCTGCCCGGACGCGGCCAGACATACCGCAGGGCCACGCCGTTGCAGCGGTCCGGTATCAGGCGTGCGGAATCCACCGGCAGCCCCAGCGCCTGATCCATCACCATGTCCAGCAGGCGGACTCCGTTGTGCAGCGGCACGGTTTCGCTGCAGAAATAATCACCGGAAAGACGTGCAGCCATTTCCAGAACACGCGGCCCCGCGGCATCGACAAGAATATCGCCTTTGACAGGGCCGCAGGTGATACCCAGTGCGCGTACCGCCATGTCCGCGGCGCGGTGCACAGCTGCCAGAGTCTGCGGGGCAAGAATGGTCGGCAGGGTGTCTCCGTCTTCCAGAAAATAGGGCGGATACAGTTCCTTGCGGTCATAGTTTCTGTCAGAAAAACCCGTCCAGTGTATGCGTCCGTCCAGTACAATGCCTTCGATGCTGTGTTCGGTGCCGGTAAGAAATTCTTCCACCAGAAATTCAGGCCGTTGCGAAATGCGGCGTATCTCCGCCACGGCATCGTCCATGGCATCCGGGTGCGGCACTTTGCGCACGCCGCGTGCTCCGGCACTGTCGGCCGGTTTGACCACCACGGGCCAGCCCAGTCTTTGCGCGGCAGCGCATGCCTGTGCGGCGTTTTGTGCCCGTGCGTACAAAGGGGCGGGTACGCCCGCCGCGGCAAAAGCTTCCTGCCGCAGCACTTTGTTGGTGGCCTTCATGGCGGCCGCGGTACCTGTGCCGGGCAGGCCGAGGGCTTCGGCCACGGCGGCCACGGTGACGGCGCTTTCCGATGCGATGGTCATCACGCCGTTCAGCGGTCTGCGGTCATGCAGGCTGAGGGCGAACGCCACGGTCTGTTGCGGACTGCGTGTGTCGGCGATGCCTGCATATGTGGCTTTGCGCAGCCCCGGTGCCTGCGGATTCATGTCCGTCGCGGCCACCTCGTATCCGCGCTCAAGGGCTTTTTCTATGGCGGGCAGCTGGTTGGGGCCCGCGCCCACTATCAGTATGCAGGGTTTCATGGAGTGTGGTCTCCGGCAGGGGCGGCAAGTGCTGCCGCAATGTCGATGTAGCCTGCAAGCTGCTGTTGCAGCTGTTCTATACGGTGCAGCATGTGGTCGCGCACGGCCTGCACCCGTAGCATCAGGCTGTCCAGCAGGGCCAGAATATCCGTTGCCGGTGCATCCCACGGCAGGCACTGGTCTTCCGCCTGCAGCTGTCCGAAAAATCCGCGCACCTTGTCTTCGTATGCCAGCCCCACAACGGGTATGCCCATGCGTGCGGCAAACACGCTGCCGTGCAGGCGCGTGGCCACGGCACAGTCAGCCTGTGTGTACAGCGATTCTATGTCGTCGTAATGGTAACAGCCCTCAATTACATGCACTTTGTCAGAAAACCGGCTGCGTCCGCGCAGGGTGCGGCCCAGAACTCTGTCGTCGGTGATGCCGGAATCGGCATGGTAGCAGCACTGCGGCACCAGCAGCACGTCGTTGTCCTTGCGGGCGCACCACAGGTTTATCAGTTCTGTCTGATGCCGTTCGTACAGTGCGGCGGCATGGCTGCCCATCCACGACAGGTCGCGTACGGCCAGTGCCAGCCTGAGTCCAGCAGTACGGGAAGGAATTTGTTCCTGCCGCAGTATTTCGTCTCCGCGTCCCTGCGGTGCACGGGGTGCGCCCAGAGCGGCATCGGGCAGCAGCGTATGCTCCGGCAGGGCCACGCCGCAGGCGCGCAGATTTTCCACGGCCATGCGCTCGCGGAAGGTGACAGCGGCGGCACCCCGCAGCAGCCAGCCTGCTGCGCGGACGGCCCACGGATTGTGCAGCACATTGGCGCTCAGTCCGAAGAGCATATACGGCGTTCCGGCCATCTGGGCCATGAGAGCCATGGTGCAGAACCGCGGAAGATGGCCGCGCAGCACGTCCATGCCCACTTCGGTGATGAAGTTGCCCGCTCCCATGATCAGAAGATCAGCCTGTGCAACGGTGTCGGCAACAGCCGCAAGTTCGCCGCGCGGATCGGTAAAATTTAGCCCGCGGAACCAGCGTCCCGCGGCTCCGGCTTTGGATTCATGCTCCAGATTGGGCAGTGTCTGCACGCCGAACCGTCTGTCAAAAGAGGCATGGGGATGCCGGACAAACGCCTTGAACACGGGGGTGCCCAGACGGCGGGCAAGTCCGTCGGTCATAAAGGCAAGCGGCGCGTCGTCACCGGCGCTCCACAGGGTGTAGCCGCCGTCAAACACAATGGTGGGCGTCATTCGGTAGTTCCTTTTACCGCGTAAACAAGAAGTGAGCGGCCCGCTCCCTGTTCCGCAAGGGCACGGTACAGCGTTCTGCGCAGTCCGCCCTGCGGTCCGCGGCCCAGATTCAGGTCGGCGGCCACGCGTCGTTTATGGCATTGCCTGCCGGTTTGCGGGGCGTCCAGATAATTGTCGCCCTGCATGATGAAAAGCTCCATGGGAAACGTGGCATCGCGCACGGCAATGCGGAAGCCGCACTTTTCCAGCAGTGCGCACAGGCTGTCCATGGAAAAATAACTTACATGGTCAGGCGTTATCCACCACATGTCCTGCTGCCGCACAGCCTGACGGGTCTGTTGCAGCGCAGCATACTGCAGCTGACTGAAGTCGTTGCTTGTTTCAATTATCAGCACGCCGCCCGATGCCATAAACGCATCATGAATCAGGGTGAGTGCCTCACGGGGGGAACGCATGTGGTTGAGCACCTCGCCCATGTGCACCACATGAAACGGGCCGCCCAGCGTATGGGGGGACGTGTCTTCCAGCAGGGCGTTTACCACGTGCACGCCCGGAATCTGCGCGGCCTGCGCGGCAGCCAGTGACGAAGGCTCGATGCCTGCGCACTGCCATCCGGCAGCTGCCCAGTGACGCAGAAACTGGCCGAACGAAGCCCCGACGTCCAGTACGCGGCCCGGGATATGTGTGCCGCCTGCGGACAGCAGCGCCGCAGCCTGTTCCATTTTTTCCCGCGCCCAGAAAGCGAAATGCCCGGCGTCTTCCTGCACAATGCGGCTGTAGTCCGGTTTCATTTCTTCGTAGTAGCCTTCGTGGTACAGCCGGGTGCTGTGTGCCGCAGGGGGAAACGGTATCTGATGGATAAATCCGCATGTTTCGCAGCGGACCACGGTGACGCCGTTGCGTGTCCACTGTTCATTCCAGCGGCATGGGGTCATGATCTTTTTCCTCCGGAGAAAAAATCGTGCAAAATGCCGGCCACACGCAACGCACCTTTACCGTCCACGGCCTGTTTGTGCGCAACTGACATGGCCGCGCGTACATCACTTTTGCTAACTTCTTGAAAAGATTTGATGAACTGCCTGCAGAACGGGCTTTCGAGCACATGCCCGCCGCGTATGGAACGGACATCTCCGGCCGGCAGGCTGCCTGCGATGCGGGCAAATTGTGCCGCAGCGGCACTGTTCAGGTCGTTGTCCGTCACCAGCAGTACCGGCAGGCCGGTGGCGGCCATTTCATACGTGGTCACACCCAGCGCGGAAATGCCTGCATCGGCCTGTGCCATGGCTTTGTCCATGCGGCGCACATCCCACAGGGCACTGCCGCGCAGCCCGCAGTGTTTCATGATGTGCTGTGCGGTGCGTGCCTGCTGCCGCGTGCCGCATATCACCTGTACGGCCGCCGTGCAGCCTGCTGCGTGCAGGGCCAGCAGCACCGGTTCAAGCACTGTGCCGCGGTCTCCGCCGCCCAGCGCCACAAGCACCCGCCTGAGAGACGGCGATATGATTCTGCGTGCTCCCGCACGGGCGAATCCGGAGGGCAGCGGCAGGTATTGCAGCCCGTCGTAACAGGCGGGGTGTTCATGGGGTGAGTACCCCTGATAATCAGGATGGGGCAGCGCATTAAGCAGCAGGTCCCCCTGCCGCCATCCGGGCGGCAGGGGGTTATCCTGAAATATCAGCCGGCAGCCTTCTTTTTTCAGAGCGGCAAAGCCGTCCTGATACCGTTCAAGGTCTGCCTTGCAGCAATTGAATACCAGACAGGAATGGTCAGCCAGCGCATAACGGCGGGCGGCAAAGCGCAGTTCATCTTCCGGTGCGGCATCCTGCGGCAGCAGGGAAACGGCAAATCCCGCTTCTGTCACAAGGCGCTGCGAACGCTCATCGGGACGCATGATGAATTCCACTCCGGCACCGAGCTGCTGTGTCATCACACGGGCAAGCCGCAGGGCACCGGATATGTGCCCGTACCCTGTCCGGCCATTACCGTGACATACAAAGGCGGCCCGCAGCGATTCGTGCAAGGTTGTCTTGGCTCCGGCACAGGCATTGACGGCGGCAAGCTGCGGGTGCCGCTGCAGGTGCCGCATGATGTCGTGCACGGTGAGACTGTCCGGCGTGCGCCCCATGGAAGCGCAGAGCCCCGTGAAAAATTCCATGTCTGCGGGGGTATCCACGGTAAGCCGTACCCCGCCTTTTTTCAGCAGGGGATCGCCGTCTATGTACCGTACGGCAAATTCTGCGGGCAGGCGGTACATCAGCGCGGTGACATGCTCTTTGTCGTGCGCCGTGGCTGAAGGATGATGCCACGCCCGCCGCAGCGCCTCTGCGCTAACCGCTTCAACGCCTTTATCGGCGTATTCCGCTCCCGGACGGTAGTTGACGATGTCGCAGCCGGTATGCTGCAGCTCGTACAGCATGCGGCGCAGCCCGCCGGCATTGATGACCGGACAGTCCGCCGTGACGCGGATGACGTTTTCAGCAGGCATGGAGTCCAGCGCGGTCACAAACCGGCCCAGAACATCGTCTTCCTGCCCCCGCACGAGGTGTACCGCAGGCCAGTGTCTGCGTATGTGCGCGGCCAGCGGATCATCCTGCGGCCGGTTCGATGTGGCCAGCACCACACCGTCCAGCACGGCCTGTTCCGTCGGGCGCCTGCCGCGCAGCAGCGCCGTGAGGTGACAGAGTACATAATCCACCAGCGGACGACCGCACAGAGGCAGCAGCATTTTGCCCTTCAGCCGCGCAGAACCCATGCGGGCCTGAACCACGGCTATGGTCCGGCCTGTCTCAGCGTTTGCCAAGGGCTGCCTCCTGCCGCAGGTCTGCATACATGATGATTTCCCCCGTATCGGGTGTTTCTTCCAGCGTTGCCCAGCCCAGCCGCCGGTAAAAAGGTGCAGCGGTCTCCGTGACAAGGTAGAGGCGGGAATAGCCCAGCCGTGCGGCGTTGCGTTGTGCGGCGCAGACCAGCGCGGTGCCTGCGCCCCTGCCTCTGCAGGCAGGATGCACATACAGGCTGGCCAGCCACGGGGTGAGTTCCGGCCGCGCGGGGCAGTCGCCGGTGCGCAGCACCACACAGCCTGCCGGTGTGCCTGCGGCAAACGCCAGCAGCATCATGGGCAGCGTTGTTCTGCCCGCGTACCGGGCTGTTCTGCCGCGGGCTTCTTCCAGCGTCACACCGGGGGCGGCCCCCCATTGTTCATAAATCCATTGCAGGGCCAGAGGGCCGAAGGCCGGCTCGTCCGCCAGCAGACGGACGGCAAACGGGCTGTCATGCATGTTCCGCCTCCAGACCGGCGCGCACTGCGCGCAGCGGACGCAGACCGTCCTGCGGGTCGGCGCGCCAGTTGCGCTCCTGCTCCTCGCATGGCGCAGGCTCTTTCACACCGTTGCCGTCGGCGCTGAAAGCCTGCCGTATCTGGCTGATGACCGGTGCTATCTGATGGGGCAGCCAGCAGTGGCCGCTGGCGTATTCCGCACCGTCGCCGTCAAGATCAAGATGAAATTCCACAACCTGAGCACCCCAGCGGTGCACGGCGCGGTGAATGACACCGGCATGCACGGTATGGTCGGACCAGCCTGCGGCGCAGCCGAACTGCCTGCGCAGGGTCTCCACCGCCGCAAGATTGCATTGTTCCGGCGGGGCGGGATAGCCGGACGTGCAGTGCAGCAGCGTCATATCACGGCAGCCGGCGGTGCGCAGCACGTCCGCGGCATGGGCCACTTCCTGCAGAGCTGCCATGCCGGTGGAAAGCACAACGGGCTTGCCCGTGCCGGCACAGGCGTGCAGCAGGGCATCCCAGAGCAGTTCGTAGGATGCAATTTTATAAAAATCGACATGAGGTTGCAGTGCATGCACCGCCTGAAGCGAAAAAGGGGTGGCGCTGAATGCCACACCGTGTCTGCGGCAGGACTGCGCCAGCACGGGCAGGTAGTCTTCAGGCAGTTCCCATGCTCTGCGTCCGGTTACCTGCGGCATGGCGGCAAAGACTTCCGGCGCAAACAGATCGTCCAGCCGGAAGAGCTGGAATTTGACCGCATCGCATCCGCAGCCTGCGGCTGTTTCGATAAATGCCAGACAACGGTCCAGATCGCGGTTGTGGTTACTGGAAACTTCTGCAATGAAATACGGCTGCATGTGGTATCTCCGGCTTTGCGGCTGTTGCGCCATACCGTCACCGTGCTGACGGGGGCGTGTGTTTGTGCACGCCGGTGCGGTGCGGCGGCGCGCCGTGCGCGGTGCAGATTCTCTTACCGTGTCTTGGCAAAAAGCAACAGGGGGCATGGCGTCTGTGTACCGCCTGCTTTTGCATCTTGCATGGAACACGCCGTGGTTTATTGTTTTTTGCTGCGTACTGATGCAGGGTTGCGGGGGCTGCGGTATCAGGATGCTGCGGCGGACACACCGGAAGCGGTTTGCCGTGTTTGCTGCTGGACCGGTTTTTGCTTGCCACAGGGGTGCGGCCGACGCAGCCGCGGCGCCGGGTGTGCGGACGTCATTTTTTTGGGCTTTTGTATATGTAAGGGTATGTCATGACCATTGATACGGATGCTTCGATTTTTGTAGCCGGCCACCGGGGACTTGTGGGCAGCGCCATTGTCCGCTGTCTGCAGGGGCACGGTGCACGCAATCTGCTGCTGAAGACTCATGCCGAGCTGGACCTGACCGACCAGCATGCCGTTGCCGGTTTTTTTGCACGTCACCGGCCTCAGGTGGTGTTTCTGGCGGCGGCCAGAGTGGGCGGCATTCTGGCAAACGATACATATCCTGCTGACTTTATACACATCAATCTGGCAATTCAGAACAATGTGCTGCATCAGGCGTATGTGCACGGGGCGCGCAGGCTGCTTTTTCTGGGCAGTTCGTGCATTTACCCGCGGCTTGCTCCGCAGCCGCTGCGCGAAGAAAGCCTGATGACCGGACCGCTGGAGCAGACCAATTCCGCCTATGCCGTGGCCAAAATAGCGGGCATTGAAATGTGCCGCGCCTATAACCGGCAATATGGTACGTCATTTGTGCCTGTCATGCCGACAAACCTTTACGGGCCGGGCGATTCCTTCAGTCTTGAGTCGTCGCATGTGCTGCCTGCGCTGCTGCGCAAATGCCATCTGGCGCGGATGGTCATGCAGGGCGATATGCAGGCCGTGGAACGGGATGAGCAGGTGTTCGGTCCGCTGCCCGCCGACGTGCGGACGCATCTGGGGCTGGACGCTGCGGGGACTGCGCCGCGCATCGCCGTGTGGGGATCGGGCAATGCGCTTCGTGAGTTTCTGCATGTGGATGATCTGGCGGCGGCGTGCGTGCATCTGGTGTTCCGCACGCAGGAAACGGACCTTGTGAACATAGGTACGGGCGAAGACCTTACCATCCGCGAACTGGCGGAACTTGTCCGCAGTGTGGTGGGTGTGGATGCGCCGCTGGTTTTTGATGCTGCAAAACCCGACGGCACACCGCGCAAGGTGCTTGACGTCTCGCGGATGCATTCGCTGGGCTGGCGGCCTTCCATCGGGCTGCGTCAGGGCATTGCACAGGTGTACCGCTGGTATCTTGACCGGCTGGAAAGCGCGGCATGAGGCATGCCGCAGACGGGCTGCCGTGCAGGCCGCAACGGAGAATCCGATGACACAGGAATACGGCGGGCTGAAGCTGTCAGTAATTATTCCCACGCATAACCGCATGGATATCGTGGTGAAAAATTTGCTGTGCCTTGCACGGCAGACGCTGCCGGCGGACAGCTTTGAGGTGCTGGTCTGTGACGATGCATCGACGGACGGCACATGGGAAGCGCTTCAGTCGCTGTCCACCCCGTATGCGCTGCGTCTGTTCCGCCTGCCGCAATGCGGGGGGCCGGGCAGGGCCAGAAATCTGCTTATCCGCGAGGCGCGCGCAGAAGCGTTGGTTATCCTTAACGATGACGCGCTGCTGACACCTGCCGGACTGGCCATGCACGCGGCGGCGCTTGAAATGACCAGAGGCGAGCGCATAGCGGTGCTGGGTCGTTTTTCCTTTCCTGCCGATTACCAGCGCACGCCTTTCGGCTGTCTGCTGGAACATACAGACCTGTCTTTCCGTTTTCCGCTGTTCACACCTGGTAACTTTTACGGTGCCAACGCGTTTTATTCCTGCAACCTTGGCATTTATGCCGAAGCCGTGGCCGAAGCAGGGTATTTTGATGAAGGATACGCCGGTGCCGGTGCCGAAGACATGGAACTGGGCGACAGGCTGGCGAAGCTGGGCAATATGGTGGTGTATCTGGATAAATGCGTTGCCGTGCACGAGCACAGACTTACCGTGCATGACTTCTGCCGTTCGCAGATAGGCAGAGGCGGCGGCGGAGTGGTGCGCTGCATGAATGATTTCAGTCAGGTGTTTCATTACGATGACATGGACACAGCCGCGCTGGAACGGCTGCGCAGGGGGCTGCACAGGGCCGAGGATGCGGTGCTGCGTCTGAAAGATGCCGTACACGCGCTGCACCGGCGTGCTGCCGTAGGCGAAGATGTGGCGCCGCAGGACATTCCGTGGCGGGGCGTGCCGCTGCGGTACAGCGCGCATGACCAGTGGCGCATGCCGCCGCGCGCCGTGGAGCGCGAGGCGCAGCAGGCACTGGCGGATATGGTGCCGCTGCTGAAAAGCAGAGAACTTTCCGCCGGCGATATGGGCGCGCTGTATCAGGTGTGCTCTTTTCTTAAATGGCGGTACGACACTGTGGGCATTTCCCGTTCGCCGTGGATTGACGAATACGCGGCCCGCAAGGCCGAGCGTCAGGCTTCGAGACAGGCGGGACAGTCCTTGTGCGCAGCGGCGCAGAATCAGGAATCCCCGGCCGGGCGGCAGGAGACATGATGGTTAAAACGGTTCTGGTGACAGGGGTCAACGGCTTTATCGGCAGCCATGTGGCCGCGCTGCTGGGCAAAAGTCACCGTGTATACGGCACGGGCGGCGCGCCTGCCTGTTCCGTGCCGCTGGCCGGATACAGGCAGATGGTTCTGCCCGACCCGCAGCTGGCCGCGTTCATGCGTCAGGTGCGGCCCGATGTGGTCATCCATTGTGCCGGTCGCGGTTCCATACCGTATTCCGTCAACCATCCTGCAGAGGATTTTGACGCGGGACCGCGTCTTGTTGCCCATGTGCTGGACAGCATGCGCCGTGCGGCAGTGCCTGCGCGGTTCTTTTTTCCTTCCAGCGCTGCGGTGTACGGTAATCCGGAGCGCCTGCCCGTATCCGAGGACGCCCCGCTGTGCCCTGTTTCGCCCTACGGTTGTCACAAGGTCCTCAGCGAAAAACTTATCAGCCAGTATCACAGCCTGTACGGCATTGAGTACGTGGTTCTGCGGGTGTTTTCCTGCTACGGCGAGGGGCTTTCAAAACAGCTGTTGTGGGATGCGGCGGTGAAGGCCTGTGCCGGCAGGGTGGAACTGAGCGGCACCGGCGAAGAAACACGCGATTTCATTCATGTGCACGATCTGGCCCGGCTGGCTGAACTGCTGATGCTGCGTGATGTGTCGTGCGTTACGCTCAACGCCGCAAGCGGCAGACAGGTTTCTGTAAAAGAGCTGGCCGGTCTGCTGATGCGCGGGCTCGAGGCCGATGTGCCTGTGCTGTTCAGCGGCGCACAGCGGCAGGGCGACCCGCTGCGCTGGCAGGCCGATGTTGCGCGCATGCAGTCGCTTGGTTTTGAGCCGCATATTTCTCTGGAAGAAGGTGTGCGCCGCTTTGCCCGCTGGTTCAGGCAGCAAGGGGCCCGCCGCAACGGCAGCTGACGGCGTGCGCGCCGCGCAATACGCAACACGATTCAAGGAGGCGGCAGTGTCCACACTCGGACTTGTCATTCAATGGGGCAGTGACGGCTGGCAGGGCGGTCCCAATTATCTTAAAAACCTCGCGCTTGCCGTGGCTTCCGTGCCGCAGGCCCGGCGCCCCCGCATGGTTTTTTTTGTCAGCCCCGATCAGGTGGACCATCTTGAGCAGTACAGGAACATCATTCCGCTGGCTCATGACGTGCGTGTGTTCGATCCTGCCGCACAGATGGACGATATCGATGTGCTGTATCCTTTTCCCGGCAAGGGACAAGCCCCCGCCGGAGTCACGCGGGTGCACTGGATTCCTGATTTTCAGCACTGCCACCTGCCGCATCTTTTTTCCGAAGCGGATCTTGCGTGGCGTAACAGGCATTTTGCCGCGCTGGCTGCCGGTTCCGACATGGTGGTGCTGAGCAGCCGTGCGGCGCTGGATGATTTTTGCCGTTATTTTGATGTCCGGTGCCCCACCCATGTGCTGCGCTTTGCCACATCGCCCGAACCGGACTGGTTTTCCGGAAACCCGCGGGCGGTGCAGGCCCGTTACGGTATCAGCGGCCCGTATCTGATGTGCTGCAACCAGTTCTGGGTGCACAAGGATCATAAAACCCTGTTTGCCGCTCTTGCCCTGTTGCGGCGGCAGGGGGTGGAACTGCCGCTGGTGTGCACGGGAGCCGCTGAAGATTCCCGTCATCCGGAGTATATGGCTTCGCTGCGCGGTATGCTGGAAGATAACGGACTTTCCGGTCAGGTCGCCATACTGGGGCTTATTCCCCGCAGCGATCAGATACAGCTGCTGCGCGGCGCCAGAGCAGTGGTGCAGCCGTCGCAGTTTGAAGGCTGGAGCACCGTCATTGAAGACTGCCGTCTGCTGGGTACCAGTGTGGTTTATTCCGACATTCCCGTACATCTGGAACAGGCCGTGCCCGCGGGCATTCCCTTCCGTGCGGGAGATGCCGCCGCGCTGGCCGATGTGCTGGGTACTCACTGGCAAAGCTGGCACGCTGCTGCCGGTACCGCGGTGGAAGAAAAAGCGCTGCAGGATTCGTATGAAACCCGCGTGCGTTTCGGTCTGGAGGTGGCCGGTATGATGGAACAGGCGCAGAAAGCCGCCGCAGGGTCTGCCGCCGTGTGCGCAGGTCCGGCACCGCGGCAGGACGCAGCGGTTCGCGGGGCAGTCCCCGTGACGGACGAGGTTTCGGGCAGAAACAGCTACCGGGTGAAAGGCACCCAGTGGTATGCGCCGCCGCTTGCCGGTGCGGCCACGTTTGCGGCGGCCTTGTTCGAGGCCCCGGTTTACGAGGGCACACTGGAGGTGCTGCGCAGGCTGCCGCAGGACGACTATCTGCGCTATCTCAAGGGATTCATGTCCAGCGGTATGCGCCGTTTCGGTCCGCACTGGAAATATGCCGATATCTGCACCGTGCTGTACACGCTTGCCGGCATGCTGGGTGCCGGACATTATCTGGAAATAGGTGTGCGTCAGGGCCGCAGCATGGCCATGGTGGCCGCGCGCCGGCCTCAGGTCGACATAGCCGCATTTGATATGTGGTGCGCCGGTTATGCGGGCATGGACAATCCCGGCCCCGACTTTGTGCGCGCCCGGATGCAGGCGCTGGGACATACGGGAAAGCTGGAGTTTGTGGACGGAAACTCGCACGAGACTCTGCCCGCATATTTTGCCCGCAACCCGCAGGCGGCGTTTGATCTGATAACCGTGGACGGCGACCATACCCCGCAGGGCGCGGAGCAGGATATTACGGATGTGCTGCCGCATCTGCGTGTGGGCGGAGCCATTGTTTTTGACGATGTGGCTCATCCCGCCCATCCCGAACTAATGCAGGTATGGCAGGACGTGGTGCTTTCGCGTCCGGAAATGAGCGGCTTCACCTTTTCCGAAGTGGGATACGGTGTGGGCTTTGCAGTGCGCATGCGCTAGCGCCGTGCGGAATTTATGGGAGAAACGTTGATGAACGGCATACAGTCTGACTCTGCCGGAGCCGCCCGTCTGGTAAAGGATGTCCGGCGTTCGCCCGAACCGCTTTCGTGGGCAACCCAGCTGTATGCGCTGAAGCCGGTGCAGCAATGTCTTAAACAGGGGAACTATTCGGGAGCTGTTGAAAAACTGGCCGCGTTGGGCAGAGAGTACCCCGGGTCAAGCGTGTTTGCCTGCGAACTGGCGGCACTGCTTTACAACCTGCAGTACCGGACGCAGGCGGTTGCCGCTCTGGAGGCTTTTTCGCGCCTTTATCCCCGCGACCACAGGTCACGGGCGTATCTGGGCACGATCAGGCTTCAGGAGGGGGACTTCAAGGCGGCGCTCGGGTTGCTTGCCGGAGCGCTGGAGTCGGGCAGCCACGATCTGTTCACCCGTACGAACTACAAGTATGCGGTGCGCCGCATAGCAGGAGCAAAGCCCGTACAGGCGGAAAAGCCGTCCTATGTCATAGCCACCAGCATTCCTCCGCGGGATATTGAGGAAAGCCGCAGAGCGCTTGCATCGTGGACAGCGACAGGCGCTGCCATACATTCGCTGAACACGGCGGAAGAGATAGAACTGCTCAGCCCGCATTTTGACAATGTGCATTTTGTGCACAGCCCGCGTACGGCCAAAGCCAGTTTCGGTAAAGACTATCAGTACCTTTCCAGCATACTGGAGCATCTGGCACAACAGACGGCGCAGGTGTGCGCCATAATCAATTCCGACATAATTCTGAGTTGTGAACCCGAAGACATGGCGCTGCTGGTGGAACAGGCCCGAACAACCTTTCTGTTCGGTTCGCGGCTGAATGTGGATACTGCCGGGGATGACTGCGGCAGAGTGTATGAGCGCGGATTTGATTATTTTCTGTTTCCGCGTCAGCTTGCCGCCGCCATTCCCCGTACCGAGTATTGTCTTGGCATGCATTGGTGGGATTATGCTTTTCCATGGCTCGCAAAGAGGGCTGGGGCTGCCCTTGCGTTCTGCTATTCCCCCGTAGCCAGGCATGTCAATCATCCGGCGCGCTGGAATGAACAGATGTTTTATGATTTCGGAATGTATACGGCAAAAATTATGATTCCGGAAATTGCCGCACTTATTGAGCAGAGTGCGGCAGGTCATATTTTTTCCGATGAATTTTTCTGCAATATGGCATTGTCCACATATTCTTCGCTTGTCGGGGCCTCCAAGCCTGTGCATTGCCGATCAGAATGCATGCAGAATGTAATAGCCCCTGTTGACGGAATGCGTATCGCCGTCGACCTGCTTTCGACAAATCTTTGCACAACCAGCGTAAAAAGCGAGGATAGTCATGCATAATGCGTCTTCATCAGCCAACAGTGTCAGAATGATACCCGCAGAAAGCGACGCACTGCGGGCACTGCATCAGGCAGGTCTGTACAGGGCGGGTACTCCGCTCAGGCTGCATCTCGGATGCGGCGAGACGCATCTTGAGGGGTATGTGAATATAGATTACCCGCAGGACAGGCATGCCGTGATGCGGACAAAGGCCGACATCTGCGCGGAGATAAAGCAGCTGCGTTTTCCCGACAACAGTGTGGATGAAATCAGGCTGCATCATGTGTTCGAGCACTTTAACCGTGTGGAGGCACTGGGACTTCTGGTGCGCTGGCACCGGTGGCTGCGTACGGGCGGAGTGCTGCACATCGAAACGCCTGACCTTGAAGGAAGCGCCCGCACGGTGCTGTCGGACGTGCCCCTGAAGGAAAAAACCGCCGCGGTGCGGCATCTGGCGGGCGATCAGACAGAGACATGGGCGTATCATATCGATCATTGGTTTCCTCAGCGGTTTCAGACCACGCTCAGTCATCTGGGGTATGGTGAACAGCGTATAACAGCAGATCGGTGGAAGAAGCCTCCGCACCTTGCCAATGTTACCGCCGTGGCTGTCAAACAGGCTGATATACCGCTGGAAAAACTGCTGCAGGCTGCTGATGAACTGCTGTGGCTGAGTACCGTGGCTCCGGCGGAAATTCCCACCTATGAGGTGTGGAAAAAACAGCTGCGCGAATTTATGGCCTACCGCCCTGTGCACCCTGCTGCCGGGCAGCCTGCACAGCAGCAGACTGCCGGTACTGTGCTGCCGCCGCTTTGCGCCGCCCCGTTGAAGGACATTCATGATTTCAATCAGCGCGGGCGCGACCGCTGGATGGCGGCAAAGGCGGCCGCGGTACCGGACGGCGCCCGCGTGCTGGACGTGGGGGCGGGAACGTGTCCGTACCGTCCGCTTTTTTCACACTGCCGCTATGTGGCTCATGATTTCAAAGAGTATCAGGGCGAAAAGCTGGGTGGCGGCACGGACTACGGCGATATTGATCTGGTGGGCGACATTACCGCCATACCGGCTCCCGATGCGTCGTTTGACGTGGTGCTGTGCACGGAGGTTCTGGAGCATGTTCCTGATCCGGCAGCAGCCCTGCGCGAGATGGTCCGGCTGCTGCGTCCGGGCGGCAGGCTGCTGCTTACGGCCCCTCTCGGGTCGGGGCTGCATCAGGAGCCGTTCCACTATTATGGCGGATTCACTAGGCATTTTTATGAAAAATTTCTGCCGCCTCTGGGCATCAGGATAACGGAGCTGCGGCCCAACGGCGGTTTTTTCCGTCATCTTGCGCAGGAATGCGCCAGAGTATCGTGGCTGCTCGATAAAAAACCGGAACTTGCCGACGGGCGGGCAGAAGAACTGCGTGCGTTTTTCGGCGAAATGCTGCCCCGTTATCTTGCAGGGATGGATGACAGATACATGCTGGAAGATTTCACTGTGGGATATTTTGTGGAAGGAGTGAAAGCGTGAGGACGCAGGCCGTCGTATTCAGCAAGGACAGGGCGCTGCAGTTGCGCGCCACCCTCGAATCGCTGCTGCTGCGGTGCACTGATGCCGCGGAGGAACTGCGTGTGCGAGTGCTGTACAAGGCTTGCGGCGAGATGCACAGGCGGCAGTACGACAGTCTCAAAGAGAGCTTTCCGCAGGTGGAATTTGTGGCCGAGACGGATTTCCGCATCCAGCTGCTGCGTCTGCTGGCGGACACGCCGTACGTGCTGTTTCTGGTGGATGACAATATTTTTTACCGCGATTTTTCACTGGGCGGCGTGCTGGAATGTCTGGAAGCCGCCCCCGGGGCTGTGGGGTTTTCATTGCGGCTGGGGCGCAACACCACCTACTGCCACACGCAGGATGCACCTCAGCGCGTTCCCGGCTGTACGGTACTGCGTGACAACGTGCTCTGCTGCCGGTGGCGCGGGGCGGACCATGACTTCGGGTATCCGCTCGAAGTTTCCAGCTCGGTGTACCGTACAGCGCACATGCTGGCTTTGCTGCATGATATGCCGTTCACCAACCCCAACCTGCTGGAAGCGGGGCTCTCGCGCCGGACGGGTGCGGTGGAAGATTCGTTTCCGCAGCTGCTGTTTTTCGACCGGTCAGTGACTTTCTGCAACCCGTTGAACAGGGTGCAGGATACCTTTGCAAACCGGGTTGCGGACGAGCCGGTGGACGCGCAGGCGCTGGCGCAGCTGTACGCGCGCGGACAGATGCTGGATGTGGCGGCATACGGTGACGCCCTGCCTGACGCGGCACATTACGAAATGCCTTTGCGGCTGCGGTCTGTGCCCGCAGAGCCGGAGCATCTGTCAGTTACGGACAGGCCGTTTATTTCCGCGGTCATCCCTGTGTACAACGGGGCGTCGTTTTTGCCCGATGCCGTGCGCAGCCTTCACCGGCAGCGCTACGAACCCATGGAAGTCATCATAGTCAACGACGGCAGCACAGACGATTCTTCTGCCGTCGGCGCGGCGCTGGCAGCGCAGTATCCCGCCCTGCGCATACGGGTGGCGGACAAGGAAAACGGCGGGCTGGCATCGGCCCGCAATGCCGGTATAGGTCAGGCCGGAGGCGGCTGGATACTGCCGCTGGACTGCGATGATTGTTTTGCGCCGGAATTTGTGGGCCGGGCGGCTGAAATAATATCGCAGCGGCCCGGGGTGAATCTGGTATTCGCCAATATGCAGGAATTCGGAGCCCGTCAGGGGCGCTGGAATCCTGAACCGTACTCTCTGCAGGAACTCATGCGGCGCAATACCTTTCCGTACGCTTCGCTGTACCGGAAAGAGCTGTGGGAACAGAGCGGCGGGTATGACCCTTCCATGCCGTGGGGGGCCGAAGACTGGCTTTTCTGGCTTTCCTGCGCACCGTTCGGGTTGTGCCCGCACAGAATAGAAGAGCCGCTTTTTCTGTACCGTACCCATCCGCACGGTTCCATGTACACCCGCATGATGGAACGGTGGGATGTGGTGCGCGCCTGTCTGCGCACGCTGCTGCCCGCCCTGTATCCTGCCGCGGCACTGCTGCAGGACCATACCCTTGTGGCCGGTATGGATGCGGATACGGCCGGTGTCATAGCGGACATACGCACACGGCATCCCCGTGCGGCCATGCCCGCCTTCTGGCAGGGGCTGGTGCACGAGGCCTCGGGCCGTACGGCGGAAGCCGTTGCAGGGTACATGCATGCCGCCGCGCATGCCCCGTATGCGCAGTGGCAGCCGCATCTGCGTCTTTTTATGTGCAATCTGCGGCTGGGCCGGAAAAAAGCGGCGCACGGCGCCGCGGTGCAGGCCGTTCTGCGCCGTCCCGAACTGGCTCCGCTGTTCAGCGGATATCGCGAACTGGACCTGCAGGCGCTGCTGCCGCGGAACATGTGTCCCGAAACTCCGCCCCGCTGAGGAGCCGCAGACGTCCGGACCAGAAACACAGGTATGACCATGACCACTACCGCGCCGGAACGAACCGGCATTCCGCATATTTCCGTAATTATTCCGGCACGGCGTTTTACGCCGGAGCTGGCGGATTGTCTGCGCAGTCTTCAGGCGCAGCGGCTGGCTGCGGAGCATTATGAAGTTTTGCTGGCCGGCGATCTGCCCGATGAGAATCCGGCCGGACTGGCTGAAACGGCCGGACTGCGGCTGCGTGTGCTGCGCGGTGCGGACATGGCCGGATGCGGCAGAGCCCTGACGGCGGCCGTGCAGGCAGCGGCGGGGCGCATAGTGCTTTTTCTGCCGCCGGATGCGGTGGCAGACCCTGCCTGTCTGCTGCTGCATGTGCGTGCGCATGATTCGGTTCCCGATGAGGAATTCGGTGTGTTCGGCAGGGTGGATGCCGTGTGCGGTCCGCAGGATACTGTCTGGTGTCATATGCTTGCGCGCTGGAACGCGGTGCAGCGCGGCGGGCCGTTTGAAACCGGCAGGCTGTACGGCGCGCAGGGTGTTTCCGCCGTCAACTTCAGCCTGCCGCGCAGAACCCTGCTGGCGGCACTGCCGTTGTCCGGAGATTCTGCGGGTGCAGTTGCCGGTGTGCTGGCGGCCCATCTTGAGTCGCTGCCTGCGGGAGTGGTCTATCTGGACGGGTGCTGCATCCGCCGTCGGCAGAACGGCGGGGTGCGTGATTTTGTGCAGGGAGCCGCCGGAGATGATGTCAGGCCTTTTCTGCGGCAGGAGCACTTCAGCGCCGCGGACAGGGCGTACTGGGCCAAGCCCCCTGCGCGGCTGCTGCGTGCCGTGGAAGAGATGACTGCCGTGCTGGAAGGACTGGAGCGGCAGATATGCCCGTTGCCTTCTTTTGCGCACATGCTGTCGCAGCAGGCGGTTTCCTGTCATGCAGAAGGGCTGGCCGCCCTGCGCACGCGCGATGTGCTGGCACTGCTTGAAAACGCCCGTACCGGACTGGATGCGTTTGTCCTGAATGTCGGCGGTGCGTGCGGGACCGGCCGGAATGTGTCTGCCGACTGGTTTTCCGCCATGTACCTGTTACGGCGGCTGCATGAGGTCATGCACCTTTCCGCCTGCGGTGCGCTGGCAGAATCCGGAGACTCTGCCGCCGCCCCTGCCATGCAGACCGCACAGCAGGGCAGAATTCTGCTGGCCTGCAATTATTTCTGGCCCATGGTGGGCGGCACCGAAGTGGTGGTGGAAGAGCTGGGTGAGCAGTTTGTGGCGGCCGGTTATGCTGTGGATGTGGCCTGCCGGCACATGGATACCCGTCCCGCGCTGACGCACAAGGGCATGCGCATTATTCCTCTGCACTGCTGGAAGGGGTTTCGCGATGACATGGGGCCTGATGCCCCGGCGTACCGCACGCTGGTGATGCAGGGGGGCTACGATGCCGTCATAGCGCTGGCCCATCCTGACAGCTGGGTCTGCTGTCTGCTGCGCGGCTTACCGAGCAAAGGCCGTCCGCGCATTATCATGATGCCCAGCATGAACGCCGATAACCTGCGTACATGGCGGCAGCAGAACGAAATGGACAGCATCCATGACGTGCTGCGTGCGGCAGACAGGCATGTGAGCGTGTCGGAACGGGGAGTGGATGCGGAGGTGCTGGACGGTCTGGGGCTGACGCACACGTTTATTCCCCATGCCGTGGACACGCGGCGGGCCGATATAAACATGCGGCAGCGTCTGGGTCTGGATGAGGACGTGCCGCTGGCGGTCTGTGTAGGAAACTTCTGGCCGGTGAAAAATCAGCTGGAGCTGCTGCGCACCATGACGGCGGCGCAGGGACGCTGGCAGCTTGTGCTGGCCGGAGGGCCCGCGCCGTGGCCTTCGTTGCGTGAGTATTTCATGCAATGCTGCGCGGCTGCGGAGCGCGATCCCAGAGTCCGCATGACGGGGACGCTGCCCAGAGAGGAGGCGGCCGCTCTGATTTACGAGGCGGATGTTCTGCTGCTTCCCTCGCTGGGAGAAAGTGCAGGCCCGCTGGTGGTGCTGCAGGCCATGGCCATGGGGACACCCTGGATAGCCACACCGCAGTGCAATTCCGTACAGGACGAGGCGGGCGGGCTCATTGTTCCGCTGGATTCTTTTCCCGCCGCCATGCAGGCCCTGCTCCGCGGGCCGCACAAAGCCCGTCTGCTGGCGGCGCTGGGGCGCGAACACTGGCAGCGCTGCTTTACGTGGGCGCGTTCGTTTCCGGTATTTATGGATCTGGTGCAGGGGCGCGAACCGGCCGCAGACCTGTCCATGCCTGCCGGGTTGCGCAGCCGCTGGCAAGAGGTGGCTCAGCAGATTGTGCCGCTGCAGACCTGCGACGGCAGTCCCGGCCTGCATGACTGCGGGCAGACTGCTGACATCTGTTCATGTGCTGTCGGCGGCGGTGCACGGGACTTTCTGTTCAGCGTGGTGACGGCCGCGTATAACTGTGAACCGTGGCTGGATGCCTGTATTGCTTCGCTTGCTTCCCAGTCACTGGGGTTTGAAGAGCACATCCAGCTGGTGCTGGTGGATGACGGTTCGCAGGACGGCACGGCAGCTGTTGCCGGACGCTGGGCCGCGCGGTATCCGGATAATATTCTGGTGCTGCGTACGGAAAACGGCGGTGTGGCTGCCGCACGCAACACGGGGCTGCCCCATGCGCGGGGCCGGTGGGTGACTTTTATAGACGCCGACGACTGCGTGAGCGAAAACTATTTCACCGCCGTGCGGGAAGCGCTGAAAAACAATGAGGACGGTCTGGCGGCGGTGTCCTGCCGTCCGGTGTATCTGTTTGACGACAACACCCTGCACGACACCCACCCGCTGCGGTATAAATATGCCCGGTCTGCGGCCGTCGTGAACCTGCAGAAACAGCCGGAATACATTCAGCTGGCGGTCAATGCGGTGTTTCTGGACAGGCAGCGTCTGGCGCAGTCGGGTGTGCTTTTTGACAGCCGGGTCAGGCCTTCCTTTGAAGATGCCCATTTTCTTAACAGATACTTTCTGCATACCGGCATGAGCACGGTGTGTTTTCTGCGTGACGCCGTGTATTTTTACCGCAAGCGGGGCACACAGGACAGTCTGGTGGACAGCGGCTGGAAACGGCCGGAAAAATATCGTGACCAGATAGTGTTCGGTTATCTGGACCTGCTGCGGGCATACGCTGCAAAAACAGGGACTGTGCCGGAATTTATCCAGAATACGGTTTTTTACGATGTGTACTGGTATTTCCGTAAAATGCTGGACAGTACGCTGGAGTATGCTTTTTCCGACGGCGAGGCCGCGCAGATGTTCGGTCTGCTGCGCACGGCGTTCCGTTTTGTGGACGTGCAGACCATGCTGCACAGCCCGCTGCCCATGATTCCCCTTTTTGAGCGGCTGGTCATGCTGCATGCACTCAAGTCGCTCGATCTGTCTTCGTTTCCGCTGGTGGTGCAGGAAGTGGCCGCGGACCGCGGTGCATTTGCCGTGTCCTGTTACGGAGGAGCTTCGGCCGTTATCAGTGCCGTGTCTGCCGAAACGGCAGGGCAAGGAGCGGGCCGGACGCTGGAGCCTGCGTGGTCCGCGGTTATCCGCTATGCCTGCGGCGGCGAAGACATGCTGGTGGAAAAGCGCGTCTGGTTCCGGCCGGAGCATGGGCGGAAGCTGCGGTTTACGGTAAACGGCAACCCCGTGCAGGTTCTGTGCGGCGGGCAGTTGTCCGATGAGGTCTCTGCAGCGTCGGTGGCCGCCGCCCGGTATCTGCCGCTGTCTGCCATGCCGGAACCGTTGCGTGCCCGTTACGACCGCGCCTGTGCCGGTGCGCAGGAATATGCAGGCTGCTGGCTGCTGATGGACCGCGTGCACAAGGCGGATGATAACGCCGAACATTTTTATTTCTGGCTGCGCGAACACGCCCCCCATATTCCCGTCTACTTTGTGCTGTCGCGCCGCTGTGCGGACTGGACGCGTCTGGCGCACGCCGGAGTGCGCCTGCTTGCATACGGCAGCGAGGCGCATTTCAGTGCGCTGGCGGGTGCTGCATGGCTTGTCAGTTCTCAGGTGGACCCGCCGGTGGTGGACCCGCTGGAAGTGCGCGAAAATTTCGGCGTACCTGCATACAAAGTGGCTTTTCTGCAGCACGGTATCATTACGCAGGACCTGTCCCGCTGGCTTAATAAAAAGCAGCTTGATCTTTTTGTGACATCATGCCGCAGGGAATATGATTCCATAGTGGAGGGTGATTACAAATTCACCCCCCGTGAAGTGGTGCTTACCGGTCTGCCCCGCCATGACACCCTGCTGCATCGTGCCCGTCAGCGCAGGCCGGGCAGGGTAGTGCTGTTCTGTCCCACATGGCGTATGCATCTGCGGCAGACCGCCGACCTGACAAGCCCCCTGACGCCGGAGGAAGGCCGGATTTTTACAGCAAGCTGCTACTTCAGGGCGTGGAATGCCGTGACCGGCAGCAGGCGGTTGGAACGGCTGGCTGCGGAGCATCGCTACCGCTTCATTTTTCTGCCCCATCCCGAAGTGTCGCGGTATCTGCCGCTGTTTGAAAAAACGGAAGCGTTTACGTTCATGAGTTATGCCGACCTTGCTTCCGTGCAGGATATTCTGCTGAGCAGCCGCATGCTGGTGACGGATTATTCCTCGCTGGCGGCGGAGGCGGCTTTTCTGGGCAGAAGCCTGCTGTATTATCATTTTCCGGAAAAGCGTTCGATATTCAGCGGGCATGTGTACACAAAAGGATACTTTGACTACGCGCGTGACGGCTTCGGCCCGCAGGCGGACAGCTTTGAAATGCTGGCGCACGAGCTGGAGACGGCCATACACCGGGGGTGTGTCAGGACCGCAGAATACGAGAAGCGTGCCGGTGAGTTTTTTACCCTGAGGGACGGCGGCAGCTGCCGCAGGGTGTTTGACGCCATAACCGCCCGTTCGTGATTGCAGGCGCGGTGCAGACGCGGTGCTGGCCTTTGCGGCGGCATGATGCATCATGCCGCCTGATGTTTCAGGCGGATGTAAAAAAGCGGGCAGGATGCGGTGCATCCTGCCCGTCGTTGCATGCGGCCGTGCCGGAAAAACAGAAAAAAGTTGCGGATGTGTCTGCAGCGTGCGCCGGGCGTACGTTGCGGTGCGTCTAGTCGTTGTATTCAAAAACGGTGAAGCCGCTGTCCAGACAAACGCGGTCGCGCGCGGCGATGTTCACATCTGTCTGCACCATTTCACGGACCATCTCTTCAAAGCTGATGCGCGGCGTCCAGCCGAGTGTTTCCTTGGCCCGCGAGGGGTCGCCCAGCAGTGTTTCCACTTCCGTCGGGCGGAAATAACGCCGGTCTACTTCAACTATGACATCACCGGGCGACGGCATGCGTGCCGTGCCGCTTTTACCGTTCAGGCATGCGGCAAGCCGGGTTTCGTCCACGGCCCGTACCACACCTTTTTCTTCGGCGCCGCTGCCCTGCCAGTCCAGAAAAATACCGACTTCAGCTGCCGAAATATTGACAAAATCACGAACGGAATGCTGTCTGCCCGTGGCGATGACAAAGTCCTCGGGGTGTTCCTGCTGCAGCATGAGCCACTGCATTTCCACATAGTCGCGGGCATGGCCCCAGTCGCGTTTGGCGTTCATGTTGCCCAGATAGACCTTTTGCTGCAGTCCCAGCGCTATGCGGGCCAGAGCACGGGTTATCTTGCGGGTGACAAATGTTTCGCCGCGTACGGGCGATTCATGGTTGAACAGAATGCCGTTGCATCCGTAAATGCCGTATGCTTCACGGTAGTTAACGGTAATCCAGTATGCGTACAGCTTGGCGCAGGCGTAGGGAGAACGGGGGTAGAACGGCGTTGTTTCCTTTTGCGGAATTTCCTGAACCTGCCCGAATAGTTCTGAAGTGGAAGCCTGATAGAAACGGGTATGCTTTTCCAGTCCCAGTATGCGGATGGCTTCGAGAATGCGCAGAGTACCCAGCGCATCGGTGTTGGCCGTGTATTCCGGAGAGTCGAATGAGACCTTTACATGGCTCTGTGCGGCCAGATTGTATATTTCATGCGGCCGCACTTCCTGAATGATCCGTATCAGGTTTGTGGAATCGGTCAGGTCGCCGTAGTGCAGAATGAACTTCCGCCCGTCCACATGCGGGTCCTGATACAGGTGGTCGATGCGGTCGGTGTTGAACGAGGAAGCGCGGCGCTTGATACCGTGCACCTCGTAGCCTTTGTTCAGCAGAAATTCGGCAAGATAGGCACCGTCCTGTCCGGTGATGCCTGTGATGAGTGCTTTTTTCATGACGTTCCGGAAAGTTTGTGTTGCTTTTTATGCGGTATTGTCAGGTTCTGGACATACAACGTAGTTGCCACCGTGACAATAGCATAAAGAATGCCGCAGCGGGATATATGCCGGTACTGCGGCATGATGCATACCCGCGCAATACGGGCGGCTCCGTCAGGGATGCCGTGCGCCGGAAAAATGCCGCACCGGTGTCCGGAGCGGCATCTGCGGGCGTATGCGGCGGTAAGGCTGTTCAGGCGGCATGCGGCTGTGCGGGAGTGCCGGGGGGCAGGCGCGGGGCGTCAGCGCACCCCTTTGCTGTTCAGAAACGCGGAGTACTGCTTATCCACCACCTGAATGTGGTTCAGTATCCATTCCTTGAGAAATTCCAGCAGTTCCAGCGAGACGGTTATTCTGCCTGAAACAATGTCCTGCTCCACGCTGAGCACTTTTTCACGCAGACTCTGGTGTATTTTTTTGTGATCTCTGGCACCGGGCACATCGTATCTGTCAAAAAGATCCTCTTCTTCCTTGAAATGGGTCAGCGTGTATTCCTTCAGCCTGCCCAGTGTATCCAGCATGACGCTTTTTGCCTTACCGGCCTTCATGGCGGCGGCCAGCTCGTTGATGAGCGCCACCAGATTTTTATGCTGGCTGTCCAGATGCCCTATATTGACGGAAAGGTCGTCCGTCCAGTTGAGGAACTGCCCGTCGCCCGTTGATACGGTTTTGCCGGTTTCGGCTTTTGCCAGAGCTGCCAGAATGGATTCCAGCTCCGCGATGAGCCCTGTAATGCGTGCCAGAGCTTCTGCCGAACGGGTCATGCCTGCGGTCGTTTCTTCTGCCGTGTCTTTTATTCCGGCGATGGCCGCGTTGATCTGGTCCGACGTGGCTGATTGTTCCTCGGATGCTGCGGCCATGTTCTGCACCATGTAGGATGCCTGAGAGATAATATCGATAAGATCGGTCATGTAGCGTTCTGAGTCGGCCGCGGCTGTGGCGGAATGGCCTATCTTGCCGGCAGCTTCGTCCACGGCATCCATGCTGTTTCTGGCCACGCGCCGGATGCCGTGCACCACCTCGTTCACTTCCTTGGTGGCGGATACCGTTTTTTCCGCCAGCTTGCGCACTTCGTCGGCCACCACGGCAAAACCGCGTCCCGCTTCACCTGCGCGGGCCGATTCTATGGCCGCATTAAGCGCCAGCAGATTGGTCTGGTCTGCAATATCGTTGATGACATTAAGCACCACACCTATGGATTCGGCCTGCGCGCCCAGTTCGTCCATGGTTGTTTTCAGGGCGCCTATGTTTTCCTCGACATCGGTTATAAGCTCCAGTGCCTTGTGCACCTCGCGCGATCCGGCCTGCGCCTTTTCCTGCGACCGGGCAGCCTGTGATGCCGCAGATGCCGCGTTGCGTGCCACTTCAAGCACCGCCGTGTTCATTTCGTTCATGGCAATGGCTATCTGTTGTGTTTTACTGTTCTGCACGCTTATGCCGCCGGTCACATGGTCTATGTCCGCCGTCACGGTTCTGAGCGAACCGGTAAGTTCTCCGGATATGTCGCCGGCCTTCTGTGTGGCTTTGTGCAGCGAAGAGAGCATAATTTCCACATCGGTGCGGTAGGCCTGTGCCTCACGGGTACTTTGTTCGAATTTTTCCGACAGGGTGCCGGCAGCCTGCGCTGCGGGGCTGTAGCTGTCGGCATTCTGCACCAGCGTCGTTGCCGTGCGGTGTATTTCCTTTGCCAGCGCGTGCAGTTCCGCCGCGCCTGCAAGCTGTGGCGTTACAGTGGCGGGGCTGTCACGCAGGGCGGCCGTATAGGCATGCAGCTTTTCAAGGGGGCGGCTGAAGCCCGCATGCAGCTGATACAGCCCCGCGGCAATGAAACCGCAGCCCGTGAGAGTCAGTACGCCGTACACGGTTATAAACGTGCCTGTGTGCGCCTGTACGGGCAGGATGAGCCATGAGCACACCGGAAAAAGCACAATGCAGATTCCGGCTGCCAGTAAAACGGTGTTCATGCGTGTGTAAAAAGACATCGTTCCCTCGCGGTTGCCGGTGGCAGATATGACCCTGTAAAAAATCAGGGTGCTGTATACTGTAAACAGGACAGGCCTTCCGCCCCCATGATTTTTACAACACATGAATGCCGTATACGGCGTTTTACGCGATAAGCCCTTGTTTTTACCGGAAGGGGGCCATACACTGAAACAGCCCCCGCATATGCGGCGGTTACAAAGAATCACCGGCGGGCTGCGCTGCCGCAAACCGGCCGGTTGTCGGCTGTTGCGCGGCGTACTGCCATGCCGGAAATCAGGCCAGAGGGTGACCATGTTTTATGAACTGATTCCCGCGCACGCTGTGTGCGCACATCGCGGCGCACGTTCTCTTGCGCCGGAAAATACCATGCTGGCCGCACATAAGGCTCTTGCATGCGGCGCGCACTGCTGGGAACTGGATGTGCAGCGTTCGCGCGACGGTGTGCCGGTGGTCTTTCACGACCACGACCTGTCGCGCACCACCGATGCGGCGCGGTTGTTTTCGCACGGCGGTTCTGCCCCGGTGCTGCAAACGGCGCTGCATGATTTTGCGCAGCTGCGCAGTCTTGACGCGGGCAGCTGGTTCGGCCGCAAGGATCCTTTCGGTACGGTGGCGTCGGGCGAAGTGACCCGCGGAGCGCTGGCAGCCATGGAAGGACAGCCCGTGCCCTCGCTGGCGGAAGCACTGCGCTTCACCCGTGAACATAGTTTTCCCGTCAACATAGAGATAAAGGAACAGGTGCATTCCCCGGGTGACATGCGCATCATCACAGAGGTGCTTGACATCATACAGGCCGAAGACTGCGCCGGACTGGTGCTGCTGTCTTCGTTCAGCCATGAGTATCTGCGCGAAGTCCGCCGCCAGTGGCCCGAGGTGCCTCTGGCGCTGCTGAGCGAAGGCGCAACGCCAGAAGAAACCCACCCGGCGGACGGCACTGCCAGCGGCATAGCCGGATACCTGCGGGGAATAGGGGCGCAGTCGTACCATCCCGACCATACGGTAACCGATGCCGGGCTGGTGCGCGAGCTGGCGGCGCTGGGCATAACCGTCAATGTGTGGACGGTGAATGACGCCGCCGCAGCCCGCGGTTTTCATGATGCCGGAGCGCGCTGCATCATCACGGACATGCCCCAGCGGCTGGTGCCGGACGGGCGGGGTTAGCGGTACTGCAGAACAGAGAGTGCTCAGTCCGCGCGGTTTTCCGCGCGGACTGTTTTTTTCTGCATCGTTGTGTATGCTGAAGGGCACAGGCGCAGGCACACCCGCACGGTGAACACCGGCGGCCCTGCCACGGAGGAATCATGGCCCGTTTTCTGAAAAAGATGGACACAAGGGCGGGGCGTCCGCCGGGTGCTCTGGTTTTTGTAGGCAGACAGAAAATAGATACGCCGCGTCTGCGTGTCATCGAATACGATGCGGACATGGCACGCGACGATTTTGTGCAGCACCCCGGTCAGCTTGCCGGCCGTACGCGGCCCGATACCGTGCTGTGGTGCAACGTGGACGGCGTGCACGATGCCGGACTGATGGAAACGCTGGGCGGGCTGTTCGGCATACCGGCGCTGGTGCTTGAAGACATCATGAACACAGGTCAGCGCCCCAAGCTTGAAGAGTTTCCCGGCATTGTCTTTGTTTCCATCAAAATGCCTTCACTCAGTCAGGACCGTTCGGCAGTGACGACAGACCAGTTGAGTGCCGTGCTCAGCGACGGCTGTCTGCTTACTTTTCAGGAACGTCCGGGAATGGTTTTTGAGCCGGTGCGCGAGCGGTTGAAAGGGCAGACAGGAAGACTGCGGCGGTACGGGCCGGATTATCTGCTGTACGCGCTGCTGGATTGCGTGTTTGAGGGGTATCTGAAAACCATTGAGGCACTGGGCGAGCGCATAGAAGAGCTGGACGACGAAATTTTTGAAGACCCCACGCCTGAACTGCTGCAGGAGATAACGCATTATCGCCGCGAGATGGCCTACATACGCAAGGCGGTGCGCCCCGCGAGGGAAATCGCGTTGCGCATGGCGCGGGTGGAAAACGGCCTTGTGGGCGAGGGCATTCAGCCTTTTCTGCGCGACCTTGCCGATATGGCCGAGATGACCGCCGATGCCGTGGAGGTGTACCGCGAACTGCTGAACGACCATCAGAACAGTTATAACATGGCGGTGGGCAACAGACTGAACGACATCATGAAGTTTCTGACCATTTTTTCCACGGTATTCATTCCGCTGTCGTTTCTTGCCGGTGTGTACGGAATGAACTTTGACGTGATGCCCGAACTGCACGTGGAGTATGCCTATTTTGTGCTGCTGGGCGTCATGGTGGCTGTCGCGGGGGGCATGCTGGTGTATTTCCGCTGGCGCCGCTGGCTGTGACACTGCACGCCGCGGCATGCCGCCGCGGTGCATGACAGTGGCGGAGACAGCACGGACGCAGTCTGCCGGAACCGCTCCGGCAGGCAGACTGCCGCCTGAAGGCGCCGCGCCGGCTACAGCGTTACCGGAGTGCTCCGGGTTGTGTGCAGGGTTACATCGCCGGCAAGCCAGTCTTTTGTGGTGCGGCGGTGCTCGTTCATGTGGGGCTGTTCAAGGTGGGCGCGCAGCGCATCCATGTCCTGCCATTCTTCGTACATGAAAAGCATATCAGGCCGGTACGGGTCGGTGTACAGGTTGTACGTCAGACAGCCCTGTTCGGCGCGTACCACCGGTGCCAGCGCATGCATATGGCTGATGAAGTCCGCCGCATGCTGCGGTTTGACGGGTATGTGTACGGTGACGGTTATCATGATGCTCCTTGCTGCCGCGCTGCGGAACAAGCCGCCCGCGGCCGGTGTATGAGGTCTGACGGGGTTTTGACAGCGACTCCCGCCTGCCGGTTGTATATCAGATGCCGGTCAGTCAGTCACGGGCCGCACGGCGGGCAGCGTCCGGCAGTTTCTGGCAGTTTCAGGCTGTGTCAGGCCGTGCCGGGCAGACTGTGCCCGGACGTGGCATGCAACTTGCTTGGTTCTGCGCAGGCCGGGCCGTTTTTCTTACCTTTAGCCACAGGGGCGTATGACATGAAAGCAGTCATCCTTGCCGCCGGCGTCGGAAGCCGTCTTGGCAGACCGTTTCCCAAATCGTTGTCCCGTCTGCCTTCGGGCGAGTGCATTCTGGGCAGACAGATACGCATTCTGCGCGAGATAGGCATCAGAGAAGTGCATGTGGTCGTGGGCTTTAAAAAGTCGCTGCTCATGGAAGAATTTCCCAATGTGTGCTTCCGCTACAATCCGGTGTTTTACATCACCAACACTTCCAAGAGTCTGCTTGCGGGCATAGAAGATCTGGACGATGATATTCTGTGGGCCAACGGTGATGTGGTTTTTGACCCCGAGGTGGCGCTGCGTCTGATGCAGGCCGGGGGCAATGCCGTGGCGGTGGACCGCAAAAAATGCGGAGAAGAGGAAGTGAAGTACCGCACGGATGCCGCAGGCTTCATAACCGCCATTTCAAAGCAGGTCGAGAATCCGGAAGGTGAGGCCGTGGGACTTAATCTTGTTTCGCGCGGAAGCCTGCCCGATCTGGTTGCGGCGCTGGAATCCTGCCGCCCCGACGATTACTTTGAACGGGCGCTGGAAATGCTGGTGGAAAAAACGCCTTACCGGGCCGTTGATATTTCCGATTACCGGTGCATTGAGGTGGACTTTAAAGGGGATCTGGACGAGGCGCGCCGTCTTTTTAACGAAGGTGCGTGACGTTCTGCCCGTAACTGACGCGTAATTGCGGGGAAACAGATGGGAACCGATATCGGCAGCCTGTTTACGGCGCTATCGCAGCGTGCACCCAAGGAAAATCTTGCAGTGTTCATCGGGCGCATAGGCGGGCGCTTCATGGACAATACCAAATATCTGTTCCGCCACTGCGTGCAGACAGAGCAGCCGTTTTCTTCGGTCTTTCTTACCCATCATGCCGATGACTATGACATGCTGCGTGACGCCGGACTGCCGTGTCTCATGTTTCCGTCGGAAGAGGCCATAGCCATGTTGCCGCGGGCAAAGGCAGTGGTCTGCGATGATTTCTGGTGGCGTATGGAGACACCGGCGCGTTTTCTGCTTTCCGGCGCGCAGATACTGCAGTTGTGGCATGGTATTCCGCTGAAGCTGATAGGCATGCCGGAAGCGGAATCTGCCGTGAACATGGATGCGGAAAAACGGCAGATGCTGCGTGCGGGCTATTCGGGATACGATGCGGTTGTCTCCACGTCGCCCTTTGTCACCGGAACGGGGCTGGGGCGGGCTTTTGCATGTGATGAAATATGGGAGACCGGGTATCCGCGCAACGACATGCTGTTCCGCACGCCTGATGCCATAGATATGCTGGGCGTGGACAGGGAAGCATACGACGCCATGGAGCGGTTTCGCGGGGCGGGGTTTAAAACGGTGTTTTACATGCCGACCTTCCGCGATACCGGCGGGGACGCTTTTGAAAACGGTGCGCTTGATCTTGAGCGGCTGGATATTTTCTGCCGCCGTCAGAAAATCGCGTTCTTCTTCAAGTTTCACCCGTATGTGAACGTACCCGTGCCCCGGCATCTCAAGGCCGTGCACAGCGTGCAGTTCAGTTCCGACGCCTACCCGCTGCTGGCGCAGACAGATTGTCTGCTGACCGATTATTCTTCGGTGGCCTATGACTTTCTGCTTACGGGCAGGCCGGTCGTGTTTTTCCCGTATGATCTTGAAAAATATCTGGCCTGCGACAGGGCCATGTTCTACCGCTACGAAGATATGTCTCCGGGCCCGCGGCCGGTGAACGAGCCTGAGCTGTTCGAAGCGTTGTTCAGGGTATGCAAGGGCGGTGAAGACCCGTGGCGGGAAGAGCGCAACGCGTTGTGCGCCAAACTTTTTTCCGCATGTGACGGCCATGCTGCCGGCAGGGTGGCCCGGCTGATGCGGTCGCGTTTTTTTGCAGGGGGGGCATAGCGCGCGTTACGGTATGTTTGCAGAGAACTTTCTGCTGTGGCACCCTGCCAGGAGAGACGGGGATGTTCCGCTGATATGCGGAGATGTTCCGGGGTGCAAAGCATAACAGGAGGACGCCTGTGATTCTCGGAGTTGAAGGCAGTCCGCGCCGGTCCGGTAATTCGCATAAACTGCTTGAAGCGATACTGGAAGGCGCTGCGGATGTGGGGCAGGAAGGGTACGCCGTACACCTGCGCGATTACCGGTACGACCCGTGCGTGGGCTGCGAACAGTGCAGAACGGAAAAGGCCTGTACGCGTTTCCGTGACGGCATGACGCTGCTGTATCCGCATGTGGACGGCAGCACGGGACTTGTGCTTGTTTCGCCGGTGCACAATTACAACATCACGGCGTGGATGAAAGCTTTTATCGACAGATTGTACTGTTATTACGATTTCAGCGATACACGGCCACGCGCGTGGCGCAGCAGGCTGGCAGAACAGAACAGGGCGGCCGTCATTGCCGCGGTGGCGGAGCAGGAAACTCCGGAAAATCTGGGTGTTGCGCTGGAGGCCATGCGTCTTCCGCTGGAGGCGCTCGGGTACCGTGTGGTGGCGCAGCTGCCTGTGCTGAGGCTGTTTGACAGGGGGCTGGTGGCAAAGCATGAAGATGTGCTGCAGGCCGCCCGTGAAGCGGGCAGAAAGCTTGCTGAAGCCGTGACATAGTCTGTCTGCGGCGCGGTGGTCTGGCTGTCCGCCGCCAACAGTTGTTCCGCTGCGGTTCATGCGCTGCCGCGTGCGTTGCCGCTCTCCGGCCATGCGCTCTATAAAACCGGTGCCTGCAGATATTGCCGTGCCCATCTGCAGGCGGGTGTCATTTGTGGCAACCGCTCTGTTGCTGCTTTTTGTCCGGCAGATATAGCGGCAGATATACCGGCAGCCATGCGCCGCTCCGGCTGTCTGCAGACGGGCCGTGTTCATCCGGCGGCAGCATGTTTCCTGCCCGCTGTTTGTCCGCTGTTTGCCCGCTGCATTTTTCCGCGGTTATCCGCAGTTCTCCGCCACACTCCGGCGTTCATCTTTTTTCCGCAGAACCGGCCGCGTTGCATCGCGGTTTTTTTGTGTCCGCATGCAGTGCCGCACCGGTATACCGCATTGTTGCGGTGCGCTTTTCTTCGGGTATCTGTTCATGTCTGCCCCTTTGCAGGGGGCATCATACCGCTGCGTAACGTCTGTGTGTCGTGTTTCGCAGCTTTTTTACGTGCGTTCTGCTGTGTGCAGCCGTCCCGCTTTTCTCTCAGGCAGCCCGTTGCACTGATGTATCGCTTTCATTGTCTGGTGTGACGATCGGACATGATGAAAAATGCATAATCCGCTTGCCTTTTACGGAGGGGTTGGGTACTGGACGGACTGAACCCAATAATGAAAATAAATTTCATTTTCATAACGTAGAAAACACAACATTCCGGGAGAGATCATGCGTCAGTTGAAAATGGTTCCTGTTCTGTTGCTGCTTATGGTGGCCATAGGCTGCGTGCGGACAGTTGCCCCGCAACAACCTCAGGGTGAGGCATGGTGGCTGGACGGCCTGTGGCCGCATGAAAAAAGCGACCTGCCGCAAAGCGACAAAGCTGTGTTCGGACGTCTGGACAACGGTCTGCGCTACATAATCATGCAGAATGAAAAACCCGAAGACAGGGTGACGGTGCAGCTGAATGTGCAGGCGGGCTCGCTTATGGAGCGCGACGACGAACTGGGGCTTGCCCATTTTCTTGAGCACATGGCCTTTAACGGTTCCACAAACTTCGCTCCGGGCGAGCTGATTCCCTTTTTCCAGGAGAACGGTCTTGCTTTCGGGCGCGATGCCAACGCGCACACCTCGCTTCTGGAAACGGTGTACAAGCTTAATCTTTCGGCAGAAGAGGCCAATGTGGAAAAAGGGCTGCTTGTCATGCGCGACGTGGCGGACGGTCTGAGCATTCTGCCTGAAGAGGTGGAAAAAGAGCGCGGTGTCATTCTTTCGGAAAAAGCGGCCCGCGATTCCAAGCAGTACCGTGCCGCACGGCGACTGACCGCGCAGGTGTACGAGGGTACCCGTTTTGTAAACGACACCATAGGCAGCGAAGAGATTATCAGAACCGCCACGGCGGAGACCATCCGCGGATTCTACGATGCGTGGTACCGTCCCGAGCTTATGGTGCTGGTGGTGGTGGGCAGTGTGGACCCTGCCGATGTTGAAAGTGATATCAAAAAGCTGTTCGGCGATCTGGCCGCCCATGGCGAACGCCGCGTGCTGGAGCCGTGGGGCGATGTGCAGCGTGAAGGTGTGCACGGTTTTTACGATAATTACGATGCCGACTTTACAGTGGTGCGCATAGGCGCCATGAAGCCGCGCCGGTGGGCCGATGATTCGCTGGACCTGCAGCGCCGCATGGCGCTGGGCGCCATGGCCAACAGCATTGTCAGCAAGCGGTTGCAGCGGCTTAAAGCTGCCGGTAACGCACCTTTCCTTAATGCCTTCGTGCGAGAAGTCGACTCCATGTATCTTTTTCCCACGGCGGACATGATTGCCCGTACCGAGGCTGCAAACTGGCGCGAGACGTTTGCCGTGTTGCAGGATGAGCTGCGCCGCACCATGAAATACGGCTTTTTGCCTGAAGAAGTGGATGAAGTGCGCGCCGAACTGCTGCGCAGCTATGAACGCCGCGCCAGATTCGAATCCCAGATTGCCAATGATGATGTGGCTTCGGTCATGATCGGCTGCTTTAACGGCAACCGCGTGTATCAGTCGTGGCAGCAGACCTACGACATGTACAAAACATTTTTCGCCGGGGCCACTGCAGAAGAGCTGCACCGCGTGTTTCTTGATATGTGGGACAGCGGAAACAGAATGCTGTTCATCACCGGTGATGCCGTGATCGAGGGCGATGCCGGCGAAGAACTGCGCAGGCTCTGGAAAGAGGGCATGCAGCGTCCTGTGGCTCCGCTGCAGTCTGCTGCCGCGCTCGATTACCCGTATGTGGATGAACCTGCCGTTCCCGGTGAAGCGGCTTCCTCCGTCACCCGCCCCGTTCCGGGATCCGATCTGGTGCTGCACGAGGTGGTGTTCCGCAACGGACTGGTGCTGCGCATGCTGCCCACTCCGTTCATGAAGGACCACAGCTCGCTTTCGCTGCATGTGGGCGGCGGCAGCGATGCGCTGGACGATGAAGAATACGTTGTTGCGCAGTTCGCCGTGGACGCCGACAAACGTTCAGGTTTCGGCAGACTGACGGCGGAAGAGGCCGGACGTCTGTTCCGCAGTACCGGGTACGGAGCATCCTATAATCTGGGCTCTGAATCGCTGCAGATAAGCGGCCGCGGAGAGACCGCCGACATGCGCGGCATACTGCAGGCCATGTGGACGCAGTTCCGCGACCCGCATATCGAAGAAAAAGACCGGCAGGAAAAGCTGCGCGAACTGGCCATTGCCGACGCCGCCCGCGACAAGGATGTCTCTTCTGCCGCAGGCACGGCCGGCCGCAGGCTGTTCTTCGGTGATTCCGTGCGCATCAACCCCCTTACGGCGCAGCAGGGTGCCGGTATCAGCCTGCAGCAGATGCGTGATGCTCTGAAAAAACTGTATGCCGGTGGCGGCGGTGTATTGAATATCGTAGGCGATTTTGATCCGGAGGAGGCCCGCAGACTGGTGGCGGCATACTTCGGCGCGCCCGAAGTGCAGTGGCAGCCCGCCGCCGCCCCCGTGCACGCCTTTGTACCGCGTTTTCCCGCACCGGACAGCCGTACGGAACATGTGGTAGTTGATGCCGCGCTCAATCAGGCCGAACTGCGTGTGGGATATCTGCGCAGACTGCAGGACCCCGCCGACAGAAAAACGCTGGCCGCGCGCCGTCTGCTGGCTTCGGTGGTGCGTGACAGGCTGCGTACCGAAGTGCGCGAAGAGCTGGGCGCATCGTATTCTCCGGGGCTGTTCTACTGGGCGGATGATGTCAACGGCTACGGTATGTACATGGTGCGCATCGGCACGCAGCCCGACAAACTTGATATGCTGGTTTCCGTGGTGGACGACGTCATGCGTGACGTGGCCGCAGGCGGCGTGACCGCCGAAGAAATGGAGCGCCAGCGGCTGCCCATGCTCAGCGGATGGGAAGAAAACCGCCGCGAAAACGGGCTGTACATTTTTGCGCTTGACGCCGAAGCCCGCCGCCCCTTCCCGTACTTTGTCTGGGATATCGAATACATAAAAGCGCTGCGTGCGCTGACTGCGGAAGACCTGAACCGTGAGGCCCGTGCCGCCTTTACGGAAGATTCCAGAGCCGTTCTGACAGTCACCGAATCCGGAACCGCCCCTCAGGCATCTGCGGAGTGACAGAGCAATGAGCGTACTCATCGAATGCCGTGACCTGAGCCATTCCTACGGCGAAAAAACGGTTCTGCACGACCTGTCGTTCACCGTGCGGCAGGGAGGTGTGTTCGGGCTGCTGGGAAAAAACGGCGCGGGCAAAAGCACGACGATCAACATTCTGATGGGATTCCTCAGACCCGGCAGCGGCAGCTGCCGGGTGCTGGGGGAGCCCAGCCACGCCCTGAGTCCCCATGCGCGCAGGCGTATCGGCCTGCTGCACGAAGGATTCATCCAGTATGATTTCATGACCATAGCCGAACTGGAACGCTATTATGCCGCGTTTTACCCGTTGTGGGACCGCAGCGTGTTTTTTGACCTGACAGACCGCCTGCAGGTGCCCTACAGCCGCCGCATATCGTGTCTGTCATGCGGCCAGCGTTCACAGGTGGTGCTGGGGCTTATCATGGCCCAGCAGCCGCAGCTTATGATTCTGGATGACTACAGCATGGGGCTGGATGTGGGCTACCGCAGGCTGTTCATCGATTTTCTGCGCGAATATGTGGCCAAACGGGGAACAACGGTGCTGCTTACCTCGCATGTGGTGCAGGAACTGGACAAAATCGTGGACAACATGATCGTGCTCCGCGAGGGAAGAGTGGCCGTTTCCGGTTCCAAAAAAGAATTCATGGATTCTTTCCGGTGCTATTCTTTCGCCCGTTCGCCCGCCTCGGACGCGCTGCATGCCGACACGGTGCTGGAAAACGTGGAACATATGGGTTCCGTAACCACCGTATATGCCTTTGCCGACGGCGAAACCGTCGCACGCCACCTGAGGGACCGCGGAGTTGACCCGCAGAACATGACTCCGGTTCCCATGGATTTTGAAGACGCCTTTGTCGGACTGACCGGAAAATACTGATTCCGGACAGGGCGCAGACACACAGCGGGCGGGGGGTGAGCCCTGTCCGCCGGTCCGCTGCATCCTGTGTGCGGCTTCATGGACTTTTTAAAAATGCCTAACATGCTATAATCGCGGAACAATCATGAATAGACAGGTACAGGCCCTGCTGGCCAAGGAATGGATAAAGCTGCGCCGCGGCATATGGATAATCCCGCTGCTGCTGGGATATGCCGCCATCGACAGCGTGCTTGTTCTGAACACCATAGACAGAGTGCACGGCACCTTCGGTCTGTGGGCGACGCTGATAGCAAAGCAGCCTCCGTTTTTCGCGTCGTTCCGTCTGCTGGTTGCCTGCGGCGTGCTCACAGGGTTTCTGCAGGCCTGGCCGGAGTGTCAGGGCAAAAGGCTGCGTCTGCTTTTTCATATGCCTGTCATGCCCGGTAACATTGTCGGGGTGATGGTGGGCACGGGTCTGTGCGTGATGCTGCTTACCGGTGCGGCAGCCTGCGGGCTGCTTGCCGCGTCCATGAACGCCTTTCACATGCCGGCGGACATGATACTGCCTGTTATGGTTTCGCTGCTGCAGTGGGTGCTGCTGGGCATAACCGCCTATCTGGGAACGGTGGCTTTTTTTGCCATGCGCACCATGGGCGGCAGGGTGCTGGTGCTCTGGGTAATGCTAGCTGCTTTTAAACTGCTGTGGAATTACGGCGACTACGGCGCCTCGGAACAGGCTTTGTGGCGGTACGGACTGTTTGCGGCCGGTTTTCTGCCGCTGGTGTTTTTCAGTTACCTGCGTTTTATGGGCGAACGTGCGGACAGCCGTCTGTACAACGGCACACGCGCTGCCGGTCTGTTGCTGTTTGCTGTGGCGCTGTGCGCCGTGCTGCCCGACCTTTACTGGCGTACGGTCATGCCTTCGCGCGTCAGACAGCAGCTGCATTTCAGCCCTGTCGAACAGCAGTTTGTGATTATGAGCAGCTACCCCGAAGGAACAACGGGGCCCGGAGGTCTTTCGGGAACGGTCGTCACGCTGGAGGACGGCAAGGTGCTCAGCAGGAGCGAGACGGCTCAGGCTCTGCCCGTGAAGTATTCCCATGACCTGATCAAGTGGAAGGCCTTTCCGGAGTCTGTAAACGGTATTCCGCTCAGCGAACATGAAGCCCAGTACGGCTGGCAGTTCATCCGGTTCATGCCGAGAGACTGGAATTCCCCCGCACCCATGCTGCACATGCTTCTGGAGTCCGCCCCGCAGGGGGCACGGCTTGAAATGCCTGACGATATGTTCCGTCTGGGTGCCGGAGCCGGTTCACTGGAATTTCTGCGCCCTGAAGACGGCAGCGTGGATACGGTCAAAAGCGACAAGTTCACCGCGGCGCTGCGCGATGCGGGCTTTGTGTTTCCTGTAAAGGCGCTGGGCGGCAATCCGGATACCCGAAAAGAGTATGATGCGGGGTATCTGCTTGTGGATGCTCAGGGCACGTTGTTTAACCTGCAGATGGTGCATGGACTGCCGCGCTGCGTGAACAGCGGCGAGCGTGTGCCCGGCAATGTGCGCGGCGTGGTTGTGACAGAAAGCAGACGCCGGGAAATGGTCGGTTTTGTCATGACCGACACGGCGCTGTTTGCGGTGATGCAGGACGATCTTTCGTTGCGTGAACTGCCGCTGGACAACCTGAATGCCGATTCCGGCCATATGTATCTGTGGGCCGACAAACTGGGCAAGTATCTGGTGCAGGGCGACATTACCCGGCCGGAAGAGGGCCTGACGGGCAAGGCCATGACAACCGGCTTTGCCGTGACACACACCTATTCGCTTCCCATGCGCGCCGCGGACATCAAGGCGCTGGAAAGGGTCACCGACGCCGCTTCCGTACTGCTGCCTGTGCGGGTGGTGCAGCGTTCACCGCAGAGCAGATTCCTTTCCATGGGCTTTGAATATGCCACCAGCCCGCTGCTGGCGCTGGGCAGCGGCATGCTGCTGGCACTGCTGCTGGTGTGGCGCACCCGGGCTGCGGGGCGGTCTGTACGCTGGTGGGACTGCCTGCTGGTAATCGTCTTCGGCCCTGTGGCCCTGCTGGGCATCGGCCTTGTCAGTCCGGCGGTCCGCCTGCCCCGCTGGCGCTGATTGTATGTGTTCCCGTCCCTGCGGCGACGGAGACTCGCCGCAGGGATTTTTTTATACATCTTGGTTGAAAATGAGACTCATTACCTAAGGGGGTAGAGATGAAAAAGCTTCTTCTGGGCTGCATGCTTCTGCTGCTGATGTCCGGCGCATTGCCTGCGTCGGCTGCAGAGGCTGAACAGAAGGGTGATCCGGCGGCGGGAGACCGGCCGGAAAACGCGGTGCAGCTGGAACCGGCGCGCAAAAATGGCGGGCCTGCAGCCAATGCCACCGGTCCGGCGGCACATAACGGCACCGTGTACCGGCTTGCTCCGGTTGATGTGCAGGAGGAGACGCGCGAGACCGGCCGGGCCACCATAGGCGGCAAGGCGCTGCGGTCCATGCCTTCGCATACCGGTTCGCTTACCGAAGCCCTGAAGGGCATGCCCAACGTGCAGTTTTCCAACGACATGATTTCCGGACAGACAGCAGGGGAAATAGCTCCGCCGCGTATCTCCATTTCGGGTGCAAAGCCGTATGAAAACAACTTTATGATTGACGGCATGAGCATAACAAACCGCATCAACCCGAGCGGGCTGGGGGACAGTGCCTCCCAGAATGATCTGACCGTGGGCGGGGGGGACCAGACACTTTTTTACGATACCCAGCTGCTGGACAACATAACCGTGTACACCAGTAATATTCCTGCCAGTTTCGGAGGATTTGTGGGCGGCGTGGTGGACGGAGAACTGCGTGATCCCAAAATGGATGAATGGCATTTCAGCGTGACAGGCAAACATACCCGCAGCAAGTGGTTCACCCTGCGCGGCGTGGATGAAAATTCTGAAAAACCGTCCAGCCAGCCCCGTTTTTCCATCAACACGGTTTCCGCCACTGCAGAAGGGCCGGTGAGTGATACCGCGGGGCTGCTGCTGGCAGTTTCGCGCAAGCATTCTGTCATACCCCTTAAGCGTGAAGAAAACGACGGCACCATCAATGATGGTGACCAGCACCGCATAAGCGACAACTTCATGGCCAAGATGGTCGTGCGTCCTTCCGACGACCTGACGCTGAAAATCGACGCGACCTATGCCCCCTACGAAGAAAAACGCTGGCGCGAAAAGTGGCCGGACAGCGACTGGTTTTTGCAGAACGATGCATACCGTCTGGGGCTGCAGGCCGAATACGAGACTCAGCACGGTACGCTGAGCGGCAAAACATCGTACATGCTGCACGGCTACAACCGCGAATCGTCTTCGGCGCACCGTTACAGCAACACCTCCACCGATGAGCAGCGCGGCGGCGTGGGTGACCTGAAGCAGGACACGCAGGAACTGGACATGCGTTTCGACTTCGACTCGGTGGACTACACCGCGGGCATGCTGACGTGGAACGTTTCCACAGGGGTGCTGTGGCACAACACGCTGGTCGATTTTACGGCCGGTGCTGCGGAAGTGGACGTGGACGTGCTGATGGCGGGCAACCGGAGGATTCTCACCAATTCCAAATACCTTGAGCATAGTCAGGAACTGTCGCTGAACACGCTTGGCTACTACGCGCAGACCGAACTTACGCTGGGCAACTTCACCCTTACTCCGGGGCTGCGTGCCGATTATGACGATTTTTCCACCAATCTGGACATAGCCCACCGCCTGAAGGCCGAATACGACACCTTCGGCGACGGTTCTCTGCGGCTGACAGCGGGCCTGAACCGTTATTACGGCGGTCAGCTTTCGGCCTATGCGCTTAGGCGGTACCGCCCGCAGATTGTGTTTCAGCAGCGCGACATGGATGGCGACGGCGTGTTCGAGTCGAGCAAGACCACCTATGGAACGGACAAGAAGCACAGCATGTCGGGGCTGGATACGCCGTATACCGATGAAATTTCCGCCGGTGTGCAGGGTGATTTTCTGGGCTTTGAATACGGGGTCGAGCTGGTGAAGCGTGACTATAAGAACCAGCTGGTAAGCAAGAGCGACGACAAGAAAAGCTACTATATGACCAACGAAGGCAAGAGCGAATACGAAGGCATAACGCTGACCCTTGCCAGAGCCGTGCAGACGCAGTCCATGGGCGACCACGTGTTCGGTCTGGGCATTACCAAGTCCAAGCGCAAGACATTCAACGGCAGCTACGACGAAGATGCCTACGACGAGTCCAACGGTGTGCGGCTGGATTATGACAAGGTCTACTACAACGGCGAACTGACCGACCGTAATGCGCTGCCGGCAGACGATTACAACGCGCCTGTGGTGCTGACCTTTTCGTGGCAGGGGCATTTTATGGAAGATACGCTGCGCCTGAATACCGTCACCCGCTGGCGTGATTCGGCAACGGGGCTCATGGCCGATTCCCGTTTCAGCGATGACACGCCCCACGGCACCACTTCGGGCAGCAATACCAACAAAAGCGACAAGTGGATGGGTGAAAACGGTGAATACCACAACGCCTACAGACACGGTGTGATTTCCGGCGGGTTTGTGACCGACCTCGGCGTGGAATGGGATGTGCTGAAAGAAGAAGAGTACACCCTGACCATGCTCATGGATGTGAACAACGTGTTTGATGAATCGCAGGAAGTCAGTGTGACCGAAGGCGAAGCCTCGCGCGGGCGTTCCTTTTATGCCGGTTTCCGCTGCGAGTTTTAGCTGAATCGCGGAGTATATGACGCAGTACCCGGCGGCGTGCCGCCGGGTGCTGCCTGTCCTTTCCGGCTGGGGCGTGTACGGGCGCCGCAACCGGATGATGTTGTTTTGCAAGGTAAGGAGAATAGCAATGCAGTACGCATTGAGACGGCGGAAAGGCGTGAATATGCTGGCTGTAGTGAGCGGTACGGCGGCAAGGGTATGCATGATGGCTGTGTGCGCGTTGTGGCTGATGCAGGCCGGTGCGGCAGCGGCGCAGCCGCTTACGGTGCTGACCATGGACGGCGAACCGCGTTTTGCATGGAATGGCCGTCACTTTCCCCATGCCGACCCGGCCGCGCCCAAAGGCGGCACACTGCGTCTTTCGGCCAGAGGCAATTTCGACTCCATGCATGCCTTCATCGCACGGGGACTGCCCGCGGCGGGCATAGGGCTTACCGTGGAGACGCTGGGCACGGGAGCACCTGATAATACCCTGTTTGAATATTACGGGCTTATCGCGCAGTCATTTGAGGTTGCACCGGATTTTTCCCATGTGACGTTCAACATCAATCCCGCGGCGCGTTTTCATGACGGCAGGCCCGTCACCGCGCACGACGTGGCCGTCACCTTCCGCCTGCTGATGGAGCACGGCGCTCCCCGCTACAAGCAGTATTATGCCGCGGTGGACAGAGCCGAAGAACTGTCGCCCCTGAGCGTGCGGTTTTATCTGAAGGAAAAAAACAACAAGGAGCTGCCAGTCATACTGGCCCAGCTGCCGGTGCTGCCGGCGCACTACTGGCAGAATCATGACTTTTCGCAACCTTCGCTTGTGCCGGCCGTCGGCAGCGGGCCTTATCGGGTGAAGGATTTCGCCATGGGCAGTTACGTGGAGTACGAGCTTGTGGACGATTACTGGGCGCGCGACCTGCCCGTGAACAAGGGGCGTTATAATTTCGGCACCATCCGGTACGAATACTACCGTGACGAGACCGTGGCCAGAGAGGCGTTCAAAGCGGGAGAATTTGATCTGTACCCCGAGGGCACGGCCAAGGCATGGGTTTCTGCCTATACGGGACCGGCGGTTGCGGCGGGGCATATCAGACGTGAAGAGCTGACCACCAACAGGCCCATGGGCATGTACGGTTTCTTTTTCAATACCCGCAAAGATTTGTTTCAGGACAGACGCGTCCGTCAGGCGCTGGCCCTGCTTTTTGACTTCGAATGGACAAATAAGGCCATTTTTCACGGATCCTATACCCGCAGCACCAGCTTTTTCGCCAACAGCGAACTTGCCAGTTCCGGCAAGCCTTCTCAGGCGGAACTGGATGTGCTGCGGCCTTTTGCCGGACAGCTGCCGCCGGAAGTGCTGACCTCTGCCTGGGATGTTCCCCGTACGGCGGGCGACGGTAACATCCGTCCCCAGATGCGTCAGGCGCTGGCCCTGCTGCAGCAGGCCGGCTGGACGCTGCAGGACGGCCGTCTGCGCGATGCTGCCGGCAGGCCGTTTGAGTTCACCCTGCTGTTGCAGTCGGCGGGTTCCACCCGCGTGGTGCTGCCGTACCGCCGCAATCTGGAACGGCTGGGAATAATCATGAATGTGGCCATGTCAGACCCCACACAGTACGTCAACCGTGTGCGTTCTTTCGACTATGACATGATCATGGGCCGTGTGCCGCAGTCTGCCTCGCCCGGCAACGAACAGCGGTCCTACTGGACATCAGCGTCGGCCGGTACACCCGGATCGCGCAATTATGCCGGTGTGCGGTCAGCGGTGGTGGATGCTCTTGTGGAGCGGCTCATCGCTTCTCCGGACAGAGACTCGCTGGTGGTCAACTGCCGCGCGCTGGACAGGGTGCTGCTGTGGGGCGCCTATGTCATTCCCGGATGGTATTCGTCCTCTGTGCGCATTGCTTACTGGGACAAGTTCGGGCGCAGCGAAACGCCACCCGCCACAGGTTTTGACGTGCATTCGTGGTGGGTGGACAAAGAGGCGGAAAAAGCGCTGCGCAATGCCGGAACAGGATACGGGAACTGACCATGGCCGCGTATATCCTGCGCAGACTGGCACTGCTTGTGCCTACGTTTTTCGGAATAATCGCCCTGAATTTCTTTGTCATCCAGTCGGCACCGGGCGGGCCTGTGGAGCAGTACCTGCTCCGGCTTGAAGGTGCGGATTCGGTGTTCATGGAAAGGGTGGGCGGCGAGTCGGGCGATACAGGTATAGCCACCCCGCAGCTTGATGGCGGCAGTGCCGCACAGGGCGACGGGCTTTACAAGGGGCAGCGCGGTCTGTCGCCTGAAGTGGTCGAGGCCGTCAGACGCATGTACGGGTTTGACAGACCCGTGCACGAGCGTTTCTGGCTTATGCTCAGGAACTACCTGACCTTTGACTTCGGCGACAGCTTTTTCAAAGGGCGCAGCGTCATGCAGCTGCTGGGCGACGCCCTGCCGGTGTCCATCTCGCTGGGACTCTGGAGTACGCTCATCATATACTTTGTGTCCATTCCTCTGGGTATCCGGCGTGCCGTCAGACACGGTAGCAGGTTTGACGCGGTTACGGGCACACTGGTGGTCATCGGCGACGCCATACCCGGGTTTCTGTTTGCCGTGCTGCTGGTGGTGCTGTTTGCCGGCGGCAGCTACTGGAACATCTTTCCGCTGCGGGGGCTTGTTTCGCCCGATTTTGCCCAGATGACCCTGTGGCAGAAGATAGGCGATTATTTTTCGCATCTTGCGCTGCCGCTGACATCGCTGGTCATAGGTGGTTTTGCCACGCTGACCACGCTGACCAGAAACTCGTTTCTGGACGAGATACACCGGCAGTACACGGCTACGGCACTGGCCAAGGGACTGACCATGCGGCAGGTGCTGTACGGCCATGTGTTCCGCAATGCCATGCTGATTGTCATTGCCGGCTTTCCCGGTACGTTCATCCACATGTTCTTCACCGGCTCTGTGCTCATCGAAGTCATCTTTTCGCTTAACGGGCTGGGGTTGCTGGGGTTTGAAGCGGCCATGACGCGGGATTATCCGGTCATGTTTGCCACGCTGTACATGTTCACCCTGCTGGGGCTGCTGACGCGCATCATTACGGATATCACCTACTCGCTGGTGGATCCGCGGATAACCTTCGGCGGCAGGGGGGTGGCCCGTGGCTGAGCTTTCTCCCCATACCGTGCGCAAGCTTGCGGCTTTCCGTGCACACCGGCGCGGCTGGTATTCGCTGTGGGTGCTGGCGGTCTTTTTTGCACTGAGCATGTGCGCCGAGCTGGTAGCCAACGACAAACCGCTGCTGGTCTCGTACAAGGGCGAATGGTTCGTCCCTGTTTTTAAAAGCTATCAGGAAACGCAGTTCGGCGGCGTACTGCCCGTGGAAGCCGACTACAGAGACCCCGCTGTCAGTGAAGCGATACGCGGACACGGATTCATGATCTGGCCGCCTGTGCGTTTTTCGTACGATACCGTCAACTATGCGGCCGAGCTGTATCCGGCACCGCCTTCCGCCCAGAACTGGCTGGGTACTGATGATCAGGGCCGCGATATTGTGGCCCGGGTGCTTTACGGGTTCCGTCTGTCCATTCTGTTCGGCTTCGGGCTGTGCCTTGTCAGCTCCGCTGTGGGCATTACTGCCGGAGCGGTGCAGGGGTACTACGGCGGCGCGGTTGATCTGGTGTTTCAGCGTTTCATGGAAATCTGGTCAGGCATGCCGGTGCTGTATCTGCTTATCATTCTGTCCAGCATCGTCACCATGGGGTTCTGGTCGCTGCTGGGCGTAATGCTGCTTTTCAGCTGGATGGGGCTGGTGCATGTGGTGCGCGCCGAATTTCTGCGCTGCCGCCAGCTTGATTATGTACGGGCGGCACGCGCCATCGGCGTGCGCGATTCGACCATCATGTTCCGTCACATACTGCCCAACGCCATGGTGGCCACCATCAGCTACCTGCCGTTCATTTTCAGCGGGGCCGTGACCACGCTCACTTCGCTCGACTTCATCGGATTCGGCATGCCGCCGGGATCGCCGTCGCTGGGCGAACTGCTGGCACAGGGCAAAAACAATCTTCAGGCTCCGTGGATAGGGCTGACCGCATTCGGCGTGCTGGGCACGCTGTTGTGTCTGCTGGTTTTCATCGGCGAGGCCGTGCGCGATGCGTTTGATCCCAACGGAGGGAAAAAATCATGACACAGGCAGACAATGACGTGCTGCTGGCCGTGGAGGGGCTGCGTATCCGCTTTGACGGTCCCGCCGCGGAAGCGGAAAAAACGGGCGGAACCGGACAGGACGTGGTGCGGGGGGTCAGCTTTTGCCTGCGCCGCGGCAGGGTGCTGGGCATAGTGGGCGAGAGCGGTTCAGGCAAATCGCTTACGGCACGGGCCCTTATGGGGCTGCTGCCCGCCGGGGCGCGCATCTGCGGCGGCACCATTGAATACGGCGGCAACAATCTGGCCGGACTGGATGACGACGCCATGCGTCTGCTGCGCGGCAGACGCATAGCCATGCTGTTTCAGGATCCGCTGAGCAGCTTTAATCCGCTGCACCGCATCGGCAGACAGATCGGCGAAACACTGGCTGTACACAGCGGCTGGAAAACAGCCCGGATCCGCCGCAGGGTGGCTTCGCTGCTGGAGCAGGCAGGCATGGACGAGCCGCAGCGCATCATGGATTCGTTTCCGCATCAGCTTTCGGGCGGACAGCGGCAGCGCGCCATGCTGGCCATGGCTCTGGCGGGCGGGCCGGAAATCCTTATTGCCGACGAACCCACTACGGCGCTGGATGCCGCCGTGCAGCGTCAGGTCATTGATCTGCTGCTGGCGCTGCGCGCCTCACTGGGGCTGTCGCTGGTGGTTATCAGCCACGATCTGCCCATGATGCGGCTTCTGGCCGATGACCTGTGCGTCATGCAGGACGGCTGCGTTGTGGAGTCCGGCCCTGCGGAACGTGTGTTTGCCGCCCCGCAGCACCCGTATACACGCATGCTGCTGGACAGCGGGGCCGACGAACAGCCCGTGCCGGTCGATGCCGCAGCGCCGGAAGTGCTGCGTGTGCAGGGGCTGGACGTACGCTACCCCGCCGGACAGGCACTGCCCTTTACGCCCCGCCGTTATCACCATGCGGTGCGCGATGTATCGTTTACGGTGCGCCGCGGCGAATGTCTGGGCGTGGTGGGTGAAAGCGGTTCGGGCAAGTCTTCGCTGGGGCTTGCCGTACTGCGCCTTATAAGGTCGCAGGGCAGCATTTTGTTTGAAGGCGCCCCGCTGCACACGCTGGATGAAAAACAGCTGCGCCCGCGCCGCAGCCGTCTGCAGATAGTTTTTCAGGATCCGCTGGCCGCGCTTAATCCCAGACTGAGTGTGCAGGAATGCATTGCCGAAGGGCTGCATGCCCGCGGAGAACTTTCCCGTGCCGAAACAGAAGAGCGCGTCATCAGGGCCATGCGTGAAGTGGAACTGGATCCCGCCATGCGGCACCGGTATCCGCATGAGTTTTCCGGCGGGCAATGCCAGCGTGTGTGTCTGGCACGGGCGCTGGTCATGCAGCCGGGGTGCATCGTTTTTGACGAGCCTACTTCCTCGCTGGACCGCAACACGCAGTTTCAGGTGGTGCGTCTGCTGCGCGCTCTGCAGCAGCGCCACGGCATGGCGGGAATTTTCATAGCGCACGACCTGTCGCTTGTGCGCCGCATCTGCCATCGGGTGCTGGTGATGCAGGGCGGGCAGGTGGTTGAGGCCGGCGATACTGCAACAGTGTTTGCCGCACCGCGGCATGCTTATACACGCCGCCTGCTCGAGGCCGCTCCGGCGGGGCTGCAGAGTGCGGCGGGAGGAATAACCGGATGAACCGTATCATGATGAACCGCGCCGTTCCGACGGGCTGCGCGGCATTGGCCCTGTGCCTTGTTGTTATGTGGGGCGGCTGCCGCGCTCTGGCGGCCCCGGCGTCACCGGATGCACTGCTGGATACAGTGACATCGGCCATCGCCATAGAAAAAGCAGCGCATGAACGCGGCTCCGAATGGGAGCGCGAGCAGGCCCTGCTGCAGGAAGAACTGCGGCAGGCGCGTCTGGAAGAGGCGTGGTACGCGCTGCAGGTAAATACTTTTACCCGTTATGTGGATACGGCCCGCAGCCGTGTGGATGAGCTGACGAAAACCCGTGACGAGCTGGTGCGCATGGAGACAGAGCTTGAGGGTTCGCTGGTGGAAAGCGTGGAGGCGCTGGAAAACTTTGTGCGGCAGGATATGCCTTTTCTGCAGCAGGAGCGGGACCAGCGTCTGCGGTTTCTGCATGCAAGCATGAATGACTATGAACTGGGCGGAGCGGAAAAGCTGCGCAGAGTGCTGGAGGCGTTGCAGGCGGAACTCGGCTACGGCCGGGGTGTGGAACTGGCCGCCGCGCAGATAGACGTGCAGGGCGTTTCCCGCCGTGTGCAGTTGCTGAGGACGGGACGCGCAGGGCTGTATGCGCTGTCGCCGGACGGTTCCGCCGCATGGCGCTGGACCCGTGCCGCGGGGTTTGTACCCGTGGAAGACGTGTATCTGGATTCGCTGCGTGAGGCTGCGGAAATGACGGAATCGGGCAGTGCGTTCTCGCTGCCGGTGTTGCCTTTCGGGGAGGTGCGGTAATGCGGCGTTTGTTAACGGCAGTGATGCTGGTGGTGCTGGCCGCATGGCCTGTATACGGCGCCGAAAGGCAGGAAAAACCCGTACTCGGGCGCGTGGCCGAGGATGTTTCGCAGATGCGGCGCGAGACTGTGGAAAATGTGGAGGAGGTCCGGCGCTCCATAGACGCGCAGCGCAAAGAGCTGAAGGAAACCCTGCAGCGTGTGAAGCGCGATGCCGCGGCAGCGCGTGAACATGCCGGAAGGCTGGAGACCGAACTGGCCGGCCTGAGAGCCCGCGAAGCCGAACTGACCGCTGAACTGGGCGGCAGGCAGGAGGCCATGCGCAAAATACGCAGTGCCGTGCGCGACAATGCTGCCCTGCTGCTGGAATCCGGCCCCATATATGATGTTCCCGGCATGGCGGAAGGCTGGCGCGGTGCGCTGGAGGGCATGACCGCTCCGGAACATTTTCCTTCGCTGGAGGAAGTCAGACTGCTGCTGCACTCCATGCTGCTGTCCGTGGAGGCGGGAGGCCGCATGGCCGTGGTGCGGCAGCCTGTGCATATCCGCGACGGCAGTCTGGTTGAAGCGCAGGTGCTGCATTATGGCGCGTTTCAGGCTGCATATGCCGCGGGTGACGAAACAGGTTTTCTTACAAGAGTGCGCGGTGCTGATGCGCCTCAGGCTTTTGCCTACCGGCCGGACAGTGCCGAGTCCGGCATGATTGCGCAGGCCGTGAGCGGTACCGGAAAAGGGCCGGTACCTCTTCCGGCGGATGTCACCGGCGGCAGAGTTCTGGCTGACCCCCCTGCGCGGCATACCATGCTGACGGCTGTCATGGACGGCGGCATGTTTCTGTGGCCCATTATGCTCATAGGCGTGGTGGGACTGCTGCTGGTGGCAGAGCGGTGCGTGACGCTGGGCAGGGTGCGTGCCAACGGCAGGCAGGCCGTGGAGCAGGTGCTGCACGGGGACCGGAACATGACTGCACAGGCCGGGCGTACTCCGGCGGAACGAGTGGTCCGGCGTATGTGCACGCCGGGCGGCACACCGGATGATGCCGAACAGATGGAGCGCCGTCTGGAACAGGCGGTGCTTGAAGAACTGCCGCCCCTTGAGCGTTTTCTGCAGACCATACGCGTGCTTGCCGCCATATCTCCTCTGCTTGGTCTGCTGGGTACGGTGTCAGGCATCATCCAGACGTTCCGGATTATCACGGCGCACGGCAACGGCGATCCCAAGCTGCTTTCCGCAGGGATATCCGAAGCGTTGCTCACAACGGAGGCGGGCCTTCTGGTGGCCATTCCCCTGCTGCTCTGCCACCATTTTCTGACCCGCAGAGTCAACACGGTGATGCTGGACATGGAAGCCGCCGGAACATCGCTCATCGCGGCGGGGAGCAGCGGGAGGCAGCAATGATGCCGGGTATCTTTTCCGAAGGCTTCATGAGCGGTCTTGCTTCGCTTTCTTCCGGCGCCGGTATTCTGGCGTTGCTGGGGGTGCTGTGCGTCTGGGTGTGGACGCTGATCATTCTGACGGCGGTGGCCCTGCGCGATGCCGCGCGCGGCACTGCATGCACCGGCGCTGCCGCCGGGCAGCAGGATGACGGATGCCCCGCTCCGACGGCGGCAGGTGCGGCGGGGCTTGTCGCCGCACATGCCGTTTTTTGCCGCGGGCTGCGTCATGGCGGGCTCAGCCTGCGGTTGCGGCGGCGTATTGTGCGGGCCCGTATGGATATGGTGCTGCGGCAGGTGACAAAAAATGTGGGCACCATTCTGCTGCTTTCGTCGCTGGCGCCTTTGCTGGGGCTGCTGGGCACGGTGGAAGGTATGGTGGGTACATTCCGTGCGCTGGCAGAGGCGGGCAGCGCAGACAACGCCGCACTGACCGGCGGTATTTCAAAAGCGCTGGTGACCACGCAGGGCGGCCTGCTGGTAGCCATTCCCAGCCTGCTTGCGGGCGGCATTCTGTACCGTAAAAGCCGCAAGCTGCGTAATGCGCTGCGTTCCGTTTCGCTGCGGGCCGCAGAAGCATCGGGCCGGACGGCGCCCGCCTGTTCCGGGCAAGGAGATATACAATGAGATGGCGCGGTACGACACAGGATGAAGTGGTCAACGATATCGATCTGACACCCATGATCGACATGGTTTTCATTTTGCTGATCTTTTTTATTGTATCCACAAGTTTTATCAAAGAATCCGGCGTGGTGGTGGAACGTCCCGCTGCGGCTACGGGCGAAGGCCGTCAGGTGCAGGTGGTTGTGGCCATAGACAGCGACAACGTGCTGTGGATGGAAGGTGAAAGTGTTGATATCCGCTCGCTGGAGTCGCGCATGGCGGGGCTGCTGGCGGAAAAAGACAACCTTGCGGTGATTGTGGCTGCCGATGTGCAGTCCAGTTCCGGTGTGCTGGTGCGCGCCATCGACCTGTGCCGTCAGGCCGGAGTGCGCGATGTGAGCGTGGCCACCAAGGATGCGCCATGACGGATTGGTGCGTGCGGATGGCGGCCGTGGGCGGCGGAGTGGGGGTCACGCTGTTGCTGCTGCTTTTCCTGCTGGCAGGAACTGCTCCCCGCGTGGTGACAGATGAGCCTGTGGTGCATGGCGCGGTCAGGCTGTCTTCGTTTACCGAAGCTCCGGTACGCGAGACCGAGACCTATGCCACCCGCGATGTGCAGCAGGTGCAGCCCCTTGAAAAGATGTCAGAAATGGATGTGTCTCTTGATTCGCCGCAGTTGGAAATGGACATGCCCTCCATGGAAATGGATTTCGCGCCCGAGCTGGCAGGCACCGTGCCGCTGAGCGGAGTCCCTTCCGTGGCTTCGGCCGGCGGGTTGTCGGCGCCGTCGGGCGGTGCCTTTACGCTGGGCGAGGTTGATGAACAGCCGCGCCCGCTTTATGCGCCGGCCCCGCTGTATCCGATGCAGGAAAAACGTCTGGGGCGTGAATGCACCGTGGTGGTGCGCATTCTGCTGGCTGAGGACGGAACGGTGAAACAGGCGACTCCCGTGTATGCGGAAGACGATACCCGGACGTTTCATGAGGCCGCCGTGGAAACGGTGCTGCGGTGGCGTTTTGTACCCTGCCGCAAAGACGGCAGGGCCGTGCAGTGCATTGCCGAGCAGCCTTTTACCTTTTCACTGCACCAGTAAAGGGCATGGAGGTGGTTATGACCGGATATGCCATGCTTGAACGATTGTGGCACACCCCGGCGCGGCAGATGCGGTTGGCGGTGCTGTGCGTGGCTGTATGCACAATGCTGCCGGTGCTGTGCGACAGCGCGTTGGCGGGCGTCCGCTCCGTGACGGCCATGGAATACGAGATATTCACGGAAGCCAAGCGGCTTGCGGACAAAGGCCGTCACGATATGGCCGCAGAAAAGATGGCCGTGTACTTCCGCCGTTATTCGGACAGGCATCAGTACGCGTACGAGCTGTACGGGGCCGTGCTGCTGGAGATGAAACGCGAAGACCTGGCGGTTTCCGTGCTGCGTGAAGGCGCCGGAGAGTATGCCGACAGCGGGTCGCTGGCCCAGATGCTGGGCACGGCGTTGTACCGGGCCGGAAAGCCGCTTGAGGCTGCCGACGCCTTTTTGAAGGCGTATGCGCTTTCGGGAGAGGCCAAAACGTATCTGGCATATTCGGCCGCGGTGTTTCTGGCCCGCGGCGAACAGTACGGCAGGGCCGCCGCCGTACTGCGCCCTCTTACGGGCAGGGCGGAAGCGAAAGCCGACTGGCATATTCTGCTTGCCCAGTGCCTTATGCGGCAGGACAAATTGCAGGAAGCGGCGCAGGGACTGCGCGCCGCAGTGCGGGTGTACCCTGAAGATGCCAAGGTGTGGCGCATGCTGGGCCTTGTTTATTACCGGCAGGGACTGCGCGACAAGGCTGCGGCAACCTATGAGATAGCGCACAAACTTGCACCGCCCAGCAGCCGCGAATCAGCCCAGCTTGCTTCGCTGTATTGTTCGCTGGGGGCTCCCTCTCTGGGGGCCCGCGCGGTGGGTGAAGCTCCGCCGACTCCGGAAATGCTGGACAATCTGGCACATTCGCTGGCCCGCGGAGGCGATCTGCCCGCTGCGCTGGAACATGCGCAGAAGGCCTTGGAACAGGCCCCCACTGATGACCGCCGTTTCAGAAAAGGGCAGATACTGCTGCGTATGGAAAAAAAGGCCGAGGCTGCGGTTGTTTTTGGCGATCTGGCAGCAGGCGGGGGGCGTCTGGCGCGCAAGGCCCGCTGGATGCTGGCCGTGATGGCGTGGAATGACGGGGACTGGCAGCAGGCGCGGGTCGAGCTTGAAAAACTGGCTTCGGGAGGGGACCGCATGGATAAACGTGCCAGAAGGCTGCTGGGAATTCTTGATCAGGTTTCCGGCGGCGCGGAACATGAAGGCAGACAGCAGAAAGAGGGCTCCGCTTCCTGACGCTGTGACGGTTTGTGAACCGGACTCCGGCGCGGGAGGCAGGGGAATGCCGCACGGCATCCTGCCCGCGCGGAACCCGCTGTCCGCCTGCGGGGGCGCCGGTCTCTTTTGCGTTTAAGCGTGCGCCTGCGGGGTGGCGGCAGTGCGTGCTGCGGCAACGGGTCAATCGTATTGCGATACACTGGCTCTGCCTTGTGCCTGAAAAGAATGCCTGCGGGAGATTCCGGCTTTGCCGGAAGCGGCGCTTTGCATGCACACGGGCGGAAAAAGCGTTCAGGCCGCCCCGTACGGGGCGGCCTGTCTGTTTTTTTGTGCGGGGTCTGCCGGATTGCACCTGTGTGCGGTTCATCACGCGGGTGCAGGCGCTTTACGCTGCTGTTTGCGTGCAGTTCATGCTGTTTTTCCGGCTTCTTCCAGCGACTGGATGAGCGAACGCAGTTCGTTGGCCTGCGTGGCCAGTTCCTGCACTGCTTCCGCCGCCTGCATCATGCCTTCGGTGGTTTCGCTGACTATCATGGTCACCTCTTCCACCGAGCGGTTTATCTGCTCCATGGCCGCGGCCTGTTCTTCGGCTGCGGTGGCGATGCTGGAAACCTGCAGTGCAGTGCCGTCCGCCACGGTGACAATGGAGTCCAGCGCCGCGCCGGAGTCGTTCGCTTTGCCTGTGGCCTGCTGGATGGCGGCCACGGCCTTGTCCATGCTTTCAATGTTTTTGCCTGCGGCCTGCTGAATGCTGCTGATGCGGTCGCCCACTTCCTTGGTGGCGCTCATGGTTTTTTCTGCCAGTTTGCGCACTTCATCGGCCACAACGGCAAAGCCGCGTCCCGCATCACCGGCGCGTGCGGCTTCAATGGCCGCGTTGAGCGCCAGCAGGTTTGTCTGGTCGGCTATATCGCTGATAACGGTCATCACCTGTCCGATGGAATCGGCCTGTTCGCCCAGCGACCGCATGCTGTCCTTGAGCGACAGAGCAGTGGTGTTAACCTGATCTATGGCCTCGATGGCCTGCTGCACGATGCCCGCCCCGTCCTGTGCGCGGTCCCGTGCTTCGGAAGAGCTGGTGGCGGCCAGTGTCGAGTTCTGGGCCACCTCGTTCACCGTGGCGTTTATCTGTTCCATGGCGGTGGCTGTTTCCTGCATTCTGTCGCGCTGTATGGAGGCACCGTTGCTTACCTGATCGACCTGTGCGGTCAGTTCGTCGGCGGCTGATGACATGCGTTCGGCAATATTGTTTGCCCGGCCGGAAAGTTCCTGCATATGTTCCACAAGCTTGGCCACGCGGGCCTGCTGCTCTCTGGCCTGCTCCAGAGCCTGCTGCGCATTGTCGGCCTGTAGCGAGGCTTCTTTGCTTTTGGCGTTGGCCTCGGCCATTTTTTCTTTCAGCGATCCCACCATGGTGGCAATGGAATGTTGCATGGAGGCTATTTCGGGCGAGAATGAGCCGCTTACCTGCGCATCCAGATTGCCGCCGGCCACGTCGCTGGCGTAATGTTCGATGATGGAAAGCGGAGAGATGAGCTCGCGCCTGAGGATGAACAGTGTGGTGGCGGTGACCAGCAGCAGTATGCCCGCACCGGCGATGAAAAGGGCGTTGCGCAGTGCCGTTACGCCGGCAAAGGCTTCAGCCTCGTCTATTTCGGCGATGATGCCCCATTTTACGCCGGACAGCACTTCCAGCGGTGCGAATGACGACAACACCGGATTGCCGTTGTAGTCGGTGATGATGCGTGTGCCGGACCTGCCCTCAAGCGCGCTGCGTGATGCTTCGGTATCCACCTTGCCTTTCTGCGGATTGCGGAATGATCCGGCAACGGAATGAAATTCCGGTTCAAGGAATGAATCCGAGCGCATCAGCTTGTCCTGACCTACAAGATAGGTTTCACCCGTTTGACCCATGCCGTCGCGCAGCTGCATGAGCGCGTTGATGCGGTCGAGGGGTATCTGCAGGATGACGGTGCCCTCAATGCCGCTTCTGTTTTCCATCTTTCTGGCGATGAAGGCGGCGGGCTCTCCGTTTGAGGGGGCATAGGGCCGGAAATCGGCAAAGCCTATATCGCTCTGCTGTGCGGTCTGCCATGCCTGCGCTATGCTGCTGCCGGCAAGCGGTCCCTGTGTCAGACTTTGTCCCAGGTCTGATTCTCTGGCCTGTGTAAAAAGAATGCGTCCTTTTCCATCCACCAGAAAAAGGTCGTAATAGCCTTTTTCGAGCACATAGTTTTCAAAGTGCGGCACCGCGCGTTTGTGCAGGCGGGTATATGCAGCGGAGGTGATATCAAGGCCTGATGCCGTGTTTGCATCCGGTGTTTCGGCATACATGATGAAGCGTGAAAGAAAATCCGCAGCCGCCGTGCTGCGTGCCAGCTGCAGTATTTCGTTGTTCCATGAGCGGATGATTTCCTGCGCGGCATGCTGCTTGATTGCCCTGAGCGAGGTAAGCTGACCGAAATACTGTTCTTCGAGTTTGTCTGAAGCTGATGTGAAGGCGTAATACCCCATGCCGATGAACGGCAGAAGCCCGATGGCAAGGCAGAACGCGATCATTTTGGTCTTGAGCGATATGGTTCCCTTCATGCTGAATCCTCCGGAATGTGCATGTGCACAGAAAAAATAAGCGTGCTGTCAGGTGAGCCCGGCGGCAATGATAACTCCGCAGGCTGCGCGGATATGTCGGCTCCGGCGGCGGAACAACAGGTTATCATCTGTCTGCCTGCGGCTCCGGATCTGCAGGGTGGTCACTCCTGCCCGGGCATGAAGTATGCCCGGTACAGATCCCGGTACCCTTCTGACGCTTTGTACTCCTTCAGCCGGAAGGAAAACTCCTGTACAAATTTTTCTGTCACGGTGTTTTTGTTGAAGATGGCGTACAGACCGTCAGTCTTTACTACAATATCGGTATGCGGTCTGATTCCCTTTAGGTGGAGGGAGTTCAGCACATGCCGCCCGTTGCCGTATTCCGCGGCAATGGCGTCCAGCCGGCCCATGGCCAGTTTTTTAAAGTTGATGGCGTCGGAATGCACCTTTTCCACCACGCAGTGGGTCTCGATGTAGTCCCAGAATTCCAGAGTATAGCTGTAACCGCTTACAACACCGATTTTAAGCCCCCGCAGGTCGTCAAGCGAGCGCAGGTTTTTCTTCCTGCTCCAGAGTATCCATGGTGAATCCACCAGAGATTCTTCCGGGTAGCGCGCAAACATCTCCCGGTCGGCCGTATGGTTTGCCGAAAACAGCACATCGGCCCCGCCTGCCTGAAAAATGCCCATGGCGCGCTGCCATGGAAACGCCTTGGTGCTTTTTACCGGCACCCCCATGCCGTTAAGCACGTGGTGCACAACGCGTGTGGCAAACCCGTTGACACGCCCGTCGTGCTGGGTCTGATAGGGTGGCCATACGTCGCATACAAGCACCAGCGGCCGTTCCGTTTTTTGCGCGGCATAAAACGGCAGCGCCGTAACGGCCAGCAGAAGCATGATGAAAACAACTGTACGTATGGAATACCACATGGTTGAGGATACTACAGAAAATGCGGGGAACCAGACAGTATTTTTTTAAGTCGGCTTCTGTCCGGCGCGCACATGGCACGAGGCGCGGGTGAGCATTTTTTCACAAAAAGGGCAGACTGTAGCAAATGCTACGGTGCGGGACTGCGGGTGCCGCTAGAGTCTGTCATGCTGTCAGGCGGCGGACACAGGCGGTAGTATGGTGGCGGACACCTTGCGCACATTGCCCTTGTGCGGAATATAAAATGACTGATATGCGCTGTGGTGCCGGACTGTTCCGGCGCGCGGAAGCTGCCTGAAAGCGGCGGACCGGCCGCACGGACGCGTGCGGAGAACCGGTTGATGTTGCGCAACTTTTACTACGCGAGGAGTGGATATGAGCGGGTCTAACAACAGAAACACGCAGGACGCCGGTGCCGGTCCCAGACCGGGATTGCTCTGGGCCGTGCTGTGCTTCACGCTGCCTGTGGGCGTCATCCTGTACGGAACCGTTTTTGTGGGAGTGCGCCCGCCCGTGCTGCCGTTGCTGGCCGCCGTGGCGCTGGCCGGATTGATGTGCCTGCCTGTGGGCTACACATGGAAAGAGCTGCAGGAAGGCATGCTGGAGTCTCTGGGCAGGGTGCAGCTTGCCGTGGCCATTCTGGTCATGGTGGGCATGACCATCAGCGCGTGGCTGGCATCGGGCACCATTCCGGCCATCATCTACTGGGGGCTTAAACTTATCGCTCCGCAGTATTTTTTTGCATCGGCTTTTGTGCTGTGCGCCGTTGCTTCTGTGGCCACAGGAACATCGTTCGGCACCATGGGCACCATCGGTGTCGCCCTGCTGGGCGTGGGCGGGGTGATGGGTTTTTCGCCCGCCATGACCGTGGGGGCCATCGTTTCCGGAGCCTATTTCGGTGACAAAATGTCTCCGGTTTCCGACTCCACCAACATTACCGCCACCATCTGCGAAACTCCGCTTTTCACGCATATCAGTTCCATGATGTGGACCACCGTGCCCGCCGCGCTGGTGGCCATGGCCGGCTTTATGCTGCTGGGGGCCACGCAGACGGCTGCCTCCGGCAGTCTGGAAAGCCTTTCCGGCATTCTGGCGGGCCTTGAAAACGGCTTCAACCTGTCGCCGGTGGTATTCATTCCTCCGGTGCTCATGGTGATACTGGCTTACAGAAGATACCCCGTGCTGCCGGTCATGGGCGTATGTCTGCTGAGCGCGCTGCTCATCGCGCTGGCAGGCGGCGCCACGCTGGATGTGCTGGCAAAGCAGCTGACCACCGGCTACAAGGCCGCCACGGAATCGGCACAGCTTAACAAGCTGCTTTCGCGCGGGGGGCTTATGTCTGTCATGCCCACCATTCTGCTGCTGACTTCGGGTATGGCTTTCGGCGGCATTCTGGAGCGCGCCCGCGTGCTGGAAGTGCTTCTTGATGCCATGCTGCGCGGTTCCAGGTCGCCTGTGCGGCTTGTGGCGTCCACGCTGGGGTCCGCATATATCATACTGCTGGGCACCGGCAGCCAGATGCTGGCTGCCATTATTCCCGGCCGTGCCTTTCTGCATGCCTACGATGAAAACGACCTGCACCGCTCCGTGCTTTCGCGCACCTGCGAAGACGCCGGTACGCTTGGCTGCCCGCTGGTGCCGTGGAGCGTGCACGCATTTTATATAATGGGGGTGCTGGGTGTCAGCGCCTATGAATTTGCCCCGTACGCTTTGCTTAACTGGGGCGTTCCCGTGTTTTCCATTCTGTGCGCCATGACCGGCATCGGCATGCGCAGGCGCGACGGTTCGCCCGTGCGCCGTGCACCCGCACAGGTGGAAAACGCCTGACAAAACATGAAAAAACGGGAGACCGGTGTATAGTATGGCTTCAGAATCCATAAAGAACGTCATCTTCATCATGCTGGATACTCTGCAGTTCAACTATCTGGGCTGCTACGGCAATAAAGAGGTGAAGACGCCTAATCTGGACCGTTTTGCCGGGGAAGGCTTTCTTTTTGAAAACGCCTACAGCGAAGGGCTGCCGACCATCCCTGTGCGCCGTGCGCTGATGACCGGACGCTACACGCTGCCTTACGGCGGCTGGAAGCCGCTGGACCCCGAGGATACCACGCTGACCGATATTCTGTGGTGCCGCGAGGTGCAGACGGCTCTGGTATACGATACGCCGCCCATGCGGCTGCCCAAATACGGCTATTCGCGCGGGTTTGACTATGTGCGGTTCTGCAACGGGCACGAACTGGATCACGAGACCTTCAGCAAGGTACCGCTTTCTGAAAAGTTCAAGCCGGAAGACTATGTTTCGCCCAACTGGCTTACGCGTGATGCGGACGGCGAACTGGACAGCTCCGGCAAATCGCTGCTGCGCGAGACGGAATGCTATCTGCGTCAGCGGCAGAAGTGGCAGTCGGACGCGGACAACTATGTGGCTGTGGTTGCCCGCGAAAGTGATGACTGGCTGCGGACCAAGCGCGATCCCGAACGTCCGTTCTTTTTGTGGGTTGATTCCTTTGACCCGCACGAACCGTGGGATCCGCCTTCGGTGTGGGAAGGCCGCCCCTGCCCGTACGATCCCGACTACACGGGCAATCCGCTGCTGCTGGCGCCGTGGTCCGAAGTGGCCGGTGTGCTGACTGAAGAAGAATGCAGGCATATCCGCGCCCTGTACGCCGAAAAGGTGACTCTGGTGGACAAGTGGATGGGCCGTCTGTTTGATTCTCTGAAAGAACAGGGGCTGTGGGACAACACCATGGTTGTGGTCACATCGGACCACGGACAGCCCATGGGCGAAGGCGAACACGGCCACGGTATCATGCGCAAGTGCCGTCCGTGGCCCTATGAAGAGCTGGTGCATGTGCCCCTGATGGTGCATGTCCCCGGTCTGAAAGGCGGTAAGCGTATCAGCAGTTTTGTGCAGAACGTGGACATATCGGCCACCATCATGGACGCGCTCGGATACTATAATACGGAAGCCCTGCATGATGCGGGGCACGAAAGCATAAGCACCTACGATGCGGAAGATATGCACGGCATCAGCCTGCTTCCGGTCATGCGCGGAGAAACGCAGACCGTGCGCGATTTTGCCATTGCCGGGTACTATGGCATGTCATGGTCTATTATAACACATGATTACAGCTATATACATTGGATAACGCGCGAGATCGACACAGACTCCATGAACAAGATATTCTACGACGGTTCCGGCAAGGGCGGTAACGCCGGCAGGCAGTCCGCCCAGCTGGAGGTCAAGGAAGAGATGTGGACCTGTGTGCCCGGTGCCGAGGTGGCATTGCCGCAGCAGGACGAGCTGTACGACCGGAAAAACGATCCGTTCCAGCTTAACAACATCATCGCCGAACAGCCGGAAAAAGCGAAAGAGCTGCTGCAGCAGCTCAAGCTGTTCATCGGCGAGCTGAGAACAACCTGACAGAAACCCGCCGCGGCAGGCAGCCGCCTGCCGCGGCGGGCATGGCGCGCAGGGCGCGCCGGAGAACATCATGGAAGATTTCTGGAGAATACGCGCCACGGACACCGCATGGAAAGGTGTGCTGCATCTGGCGTCGCCGCGCAGGTACAGCAGGGGCGAAGTGATTATCCGCGCCGGAGAAATGGTGGACAGCCTGTTTTATCTCGAATCCGGCGAAGTGCGCATGATCCGTACCAGTATGGAAGGATCGGAAAAGATCCTGATGTACATCGAGGAAGGCACTCTGTTCGGCGAAACGCCGTTTTTTACCGGTCAGCCCATCCTGAGCACGTTTGTGTGTTCGCGGCCTGCGGTTATCTGGCGCTTTTCGCGGCACAGCGTCTATGCCGATCTGCTGCCCAACCATCCGGAAATCGTCAGTTCGCTGCTGCACACGTTTGCGGCAAAGGTGAGCACGCTCAGCAACCAGTCCGCCTCGCTGGGACTGCAGAATGTGGCGGAGCGGCTGTGTACGTTTTTGTATGTCACCAGCGGCGAGAGCATATCCGGTGCCCATGGCGCCGAACTGAAACTTTCCATGAAAATGCGCGATATCGCCAACCTGCTGGGCGTGCATCGCACCACGCTGTACAAAGCCATCCGCGATCTTGAAAAAGAGGGTGTGCTGGAAAATTTTACCAGAGACAGTGTGCGCATTGCCGATGTGACGCGGTTTCTGGAAATGGTGCATAAATAACGGACCGCTGCGGCGGTTTTTTTCTCACGCAGGGGCGGGCTGCATTGCCCGGCACCTGCCGTGCGGAACATGACGGCAAGGAGCTGTATATGAGTTTGCAGACTGTGACGCCGGGCGATCTTGATGCCCGCATAGAACAGACCGCGCAGGGTATTGTGCTGTTTCACAAGGAACTGTGCCCGCATTGCAAGAATATGGAAAAAGTGCTGGCCAAATTCGGCGCCAAAAATCCCGATGTGGAACTGCTGGCCGTGGACAGCGAAGCAGACCCCGCGGTGATGGAAGCCTACGGCGTGGAGCGTGTGCCGTCGCTGGTCATCGTGCGCGGGGGGCGGGCCGTGTATACCCGCACCGGTCTTATGAATCCTAAGGAACTGACAACACTGTATCATTCAGTATAGCGCCGCGGCGCGGGGAGTATGGCTGAGCACCATGGAAACCAGACAGGTTGATGTGCTTATACTGGGCGGCGGGGTGGCCGGCATGACCGCCGCCGTTTACGCCGCCCGCGCGGGGCTGCGTGTGACGCTGCTGGAGGAGAATGCCTGCGGCGGGCTGGTAAACTGGACGCGTGTTGTCGAAAATATGCCGTCCTACATCAGCATACCCGGCATGGAACTGGCCGACCGCATGGCGGAACAGGTGGCCGCGCTGGGGGTGGATGTGGAAGAGGCCGCCTGCATTGAAGAAATATCACTCGCGGCCGGAGACAAAACTGTCGTGGCCGACGATGTGCGGTATGAGGCCCGTGCCGTCATTGCCGCCACGGGGCGCAGGCCGGTGCTGCTGGACTGTGCCGGCGACTGCTGTCAGGTGCATTACTGTGCCATATGCGACGGCAGCGCGTACAAGGGCCGGCACGTGCTGGTGGTGGGCGGCGGCAACAGCGGATTTGACGAGGCTCTGGCCCTGCTGGACACGGGTGTGGCACGGGTGACTCTGATCGAGGCGCAGGACAGGTTTTTTGCCGCGGCCGCGGCGCAGCGTGCGCTGGCCGCCCGTGAGGGTGCAGTCATGTATACCTCCACGCGGGTGACGCAGCTGCACGGGACGGATGCTCTTGAGTCCGTCACGCTGACCCGTGCAGACGGTTCGGAACAGCAGCTGCCGTGCGACGGAATATTTGTGTTCATGGGGCAGGAGCCAAGCACGCAGCTTTTCCGCGGGCAGCTGGAACTGGACGCACAAGGCTACGTAGTCACTGACGGCCTGATGGCCACATCGGTGCCCGGCGTGTTCGCGGCGGGTGACGTGCGGCCCAAGCGTTACCGGCAGATAACCACGGCCCTGTCTGACGGCACCGTGGCCGCGCTGGAGGCGGAAAGGTATATCCGCCGTACGGCGGGCTGATGCCGGTTTTTTACTGCGGTCGCCGGGCAGGGGCATGATGCGCGGCGGCTCCGGATTTTCGCGTCCTTTCCGGCTGACGCTGTATGACCCAGACCCGCGCCGGTGCCGGGCCACGGCGGATATGCTGCGTCGCGAGCTGGGCCGGCATGTGTTTCGGGACTTGCGCGGCGGCGTTGTTTCGGCCAATGTCACCGAAGTTGCCTGTTATCTGGCCATAGCCCGGCAGGGATACGCCGACAGTGTTCCCGTGCTGGAGCTTGACGGCGTTCCGCTGAGCCGGTGTCTGGTGCTGGAACCGCCTCATGTGCGCAGCTTTGCCGCATGGCTGGAGCAGCAGGCGCAAAAGGAAGACAGGGGCGGTTCTCAGCCGCCCTATCTGCAGCATTGTGGCGGCAGGTTCCCCGACAGGAGTCAGGAGAGCGAACTTATTTTTCCGGAGGATAAACCGTGAATCCCATTGAGAAACTGTGTAGGGACGAGGCCGGCAACTCTGCCGTGCTTCAGGGGAACATCGCTTTTGCCGTGGGCTGCGTGCGCGCCGGCATCCATGCCGCGGACGGTTATCCCGGCACACCCAGTTCCGAAGTGATAGATAAAGGCCTTTCGCAGGTGCAGGACATGATCGCCGTGGGATGGTCCGTCAGCGAGGCCGTGGCCGCCGGTGTGGGGCACGGACATTCTCTGGCCGGACGCGACTGCGTCGTGACCATGAAAATACCCGGCCTGTATCAGGCGGGTGACATATTCACCAGCGTGGCCACCTATACCGCTGACCGCGGCGGGCTGATATTTTATGTGGCCGCCGACTATACACCCAGTTCCACGCAGCACGTCATCGACCCCCGCTACCTGTACAAAAGCTGCTTTGTTCCCGTTTTCGAGCCGCGAACCCATCAGGAACTGCACGAGTCGGCGCTGGTGGCGGTGGAAATAGCCCGCCGGTTCAATACGCCCGTGGTTATCCAGCCCAGCGGCGTGCTGTGCCACAGCGAAGGCCTCGTGCGCATGATGCCCGTCACTTCCCGCGAGCCTGCTCCGGTGTCTCCGCTGCGGCTGCAGAACTCTCTGCCCGTGTTTGCCCGCGCCAACTACGACAAAGTTATGGCCGAACGCATGCCCGGTCTGCTGGAAATGGTGGAGCAGAGCCCCCTCAATGTGCATATCAAAGGTTCGGGCAAGCGCGGTGTCATCACCCACGGCATCAACTCCATGTACATGGATGAGTACCGGGCGCTGTTCGACAACGACATCGATATCCTCTCGCTGGGATTCACCAACCCGCTGCCCATGGAAAAAATCCGCAATTTCTGCGAATCCATCGAAGGCGAAGTGTTTGTCATCGAGGACGGCTACCGCTTTATTCAGGAAGCATGCGGTGCCGCAGGTCTGAAGGTGACCGGCAAGGAAGAATACAGCAACGTGACGGAATGGACGCCTGCCAGCATTGCGGCATTTCTGGGCCAGCAGGCCGCGGCGGCTCCCCGTCCGCAGGCTGCGCCTGTGCCGCGTCCGCCCATGATATGCGCCGGATGCCCGTACCGCCTGTTCGGCGAAGTGGTTGCCCGTATGAAGCGCAAAGGCGAGATTGAAGCCGTTTTCGGTGACATAGGCTGTAATACGCTGCTGTATTTTCTGGGTGCGCTTGATACAGGCCTTGCCATGGGCGCCAGCGAAAGCAAGCGTACCGGCTATGTTCTTTCCAAGCCCGAATCGGTGAGCAAATGCATCAGCCTGCTGGGCGACGGCACAGAATGCCACAGTGGCATGGATGCCACCAGAAATGCCGTGTTCCGCAACGTGGCCGGTGTAAAGGTGGTGCTGGACAACGAATGGACAGCCATGACCGGCGGTCAGCCCGGTCCTACTTCTCCCGTCAACCTTGCGGGCGACCCCACACGGTTTGATCTTGTGGCATCGCTCAAGGCGCAGGGGGCGGAAGTGGCGCTCATCGACGCATACGACATGAAAAGCGTGCGCAAAGGGCTCAGGGCAGCGTTGAAAGCCGCGGAAGACGGCACCTTTACCACGCTTGTCATCCGCGGCACCTGTATCCGCAAGGTACCCGCAGCCGATTACGGCCAGAAGCTTATCGTGGATACCGAAAAATGCGTACAGTGCGGCGCGTGCAATATCTGCTCGGGCATTCAGCCTGATGAAAACGGTGTGCCTTTCTGGAACAACCTGTGCACCGGCTGCGTTTCCAAGACTCCGGCCTGTCTGCAGATGTGCCCCAAGGGTGCCATAGCGGTGGATACCGAATGCAGCACCGGCGCCTGTGCCGAAAAGCCCGTACTGCCCGAAGCTCCTGAACATATCGATGTGCCTGTGCTTACCGATGCCCAGCGTCCCGCTCGTCTCAGCCTCGGGATCCGCGGTGTGGGCGGGCAGGGCAACCTGTTCTTCGGCAAGGCGCTGGCGCAGATGGCGTTCATCGCCGGTTACGGCGAAAAGAATATCCTGAAGGGCGAAACCCACGGTATGGCCCAGATGGGCGGTCCCGTCATTTCCACATTTGCCTGCGGCGACGTGCACAGCACCCAGTTTGTGCCGGGTACGGCTGATGCGCTTATCGTCATGGAGCAAAGCGAAGTGCTGCGCCCCGGTTTTCTTGATATGCTGCGCCCCGAAGGCACTGTTCTGCTGGCGGAAACCGTCATTGTGCCGCAGGGCTTCGACCCGGAAAAATACCCCACCAGACAGGCCATTGACGAGCTGCTTTCGGGCTGCAACGTGGTGCGTATCGACGTGCTGAAGATGGCCCTTGCACTGGGAGACGAACGCGGCCGCTGCGCCAACGTGGTCATGCTGGGTGCGCTCAGCAGGCTGTCGCCGTTTGACGCCTTCCCCGTTGAGGTATGGCTGCAGGCGCTTAAAAAAGTCAGCCCCCGTCCCGCGGTATGGACACTGAACCACGCCGCCTTTCTGCAGGGGCGCACACTGGTGTAGGCCCATGTGATACCAAGGCCCGGAGTGTGACGCTTCGGGCCTTTTTTTACCCCGCAACACACTGTAAAAAATTTGAAAGAGCCTCCGCATGAGCATGACCATTCCCATTGATTATTCGCGCATAACGGATCTGTTCCGCACCGCGCGGGAAGAAGGCCGTGATTTTCTGTATGAGTACGAGGTCTACACCCTGCTTGCCAGTTCCGGAGCGGAAACCCCGCCGCGGGCGAATCTGATTCCCCGCGGGGCCAGACCCTCGGACGAGGAACTGATGGCCATTCCCGGAGACAGGGCCGTGCTCAAGATTGTCTCGCCCGCCATTGTGCATAAGACCGAAGTGGGCGGAGTGCGCATTGTGGAAAAAACGCCGGACCGCATCCGCTCCGCCATGCGGCGCATGCTGTATGAAGTGCCGGAGAATTTTGCCGCCTGCATAGAACGCGACCCCGACCATGCCCCGCTGCCGTACAGAGGCCTGCGCGGAGAAACATTACAGGCTGCCATCAGCAGAGACCTGAAGGGGGTACTGCAGGTACAGTTCATGCCGCCGGATTCCGGTGCGTTCGGCAATGAACTTATTGTGGGCCTGCGGCGCACGCGCGAGTTCGGAACTGTGATAAGCGCCGGTCTGGGCGGTACGGATACCGAGCTGTATGCCGAGCGCTTCCGCAAAGGGCAGGCCGTTGTGGCCGCGTCCACCCAGCTGACGGACGAGGATGCTTTTTTCGAGCTGTTCCGCAAAACCATTTCGTATCGCAAGCTGGCCGGTCTGACACGGGGACAGCAGCGCATTGTCACCGATGAACAGCTGGTGGAATGCTTCGGGTCGTTCATCCGCATGGCACGTTATTTTTCCGACGCCAACCCGCAAGCGCCTTTTGTCATTGATGAGCTGGAAATAAATCCCTTTGCATTCAGTGATTACCTGATGGTGCCGCTGGACGGCCTGTGCCGTTTCAGTGAACCGGCACAGCCGGCCAACGTCCGGCCCGTGGCAAAAATAGACAGACTGCTGCACCCGCGGTCGATCGGTATTGCCGGTGTTTCAGCTTCCCGCCGCAATTTCGGGCGTATTATTCTGGAAAACGTGCTCAACGAAGGTTTCGGGGCTGAAAACGTCACGGTGTTCCGTCCCGGTGCTGCTCCGGGCGATACGCAGGAAGGCGTACGCGTGCTGCCGGAACTGGCCGCGCTGGGGCTTGATGCGGCAGGCGGCAAGGTGGCGCCGCAGAATGCGCTTGATCTGTTTGTAGTGGCTGTGGGGGCACAGCAGGTGCCCGATATGGTGGATGAGATCATCAGACTGGGGGCTGCCCACAGTGTTATGCTCATACCCGGCGGCATGGGTGAAACAGAAAACAGCCGTGAACGTGCGGCGCGCGTCATAGCGCGCATCAACGATGAACACGGCAGGGGCGACGGCGGGCCGGTGTTTCTGGGCGCCAACTGCATGGGGGTGGTTTCCCGTCCGGGCCGGTATGATACATGGTTCATTCCGGAGCAGAAACTGCCCAAGGACAGAAGCGGCACCTGCCACAGGGCCGCGCTTGTCAGCCAGAGCGGCGCGTTCATGCTGCACCGCAGCAGCCAGTGCCCCGAACTGAAACCCGCCTATATGATATCCATGGGCAACCAGACAGACCTGACGCTGGGAGACATGGTCACATATTTCAAGGACAGCGATGCGGTGGATGTCATCGCTGTATACGCCGAAGGATTCAATGATCTTGACGGGCTGGCATTCTGCCGCGCTGTGCGCGAAGCTGTCATAGCCGGAAAGGAAGTTGTTTTTTACAAGGCCGGGCGCACGCCGGAAGGCCGCAGCGCCACCAGCGGACACACTGCTTCGCTGGCCGGCGATTATATGGTCTGCGAAAGCTGCGTACGTCAGGCCGGAGCCATTGTTGCCCGCACCTTTACCGAGTTTCAGGAGCTTTTTCTGCTGGCGGAGAAGCTGTACGGCAAAAAAGTGCGCGGCACCCGGCTGGCGGCTGTGAGCGGAGCGGGCTTTGAGGCCGTGGGCATGGCGGACTCCATCCAGTCCGACGATTACCGCATGGAACTGGCGTCGTTTTCCGCTTCAACAGTGGCAGCCATAAGCGAACTGCTGCGTGGCAAAAAACTTGATGCGCTGGTTACGGTAACCAACCCGCTGGACATCAATCCCGCCGCCGATGACGAAGTGCACGCCGAAGTGGCCCGCCTGCTGGCGGCAGACCCCGCTGTGGACGCCGTTGTCATCGGACTTGACCCGCTGTCACCCGCGGTGCACACGCTGGACAGTCCCGATGTGCCGGATTTTTCCATTCATGAAGAAGGTGCCGTGACACGCCGCATCATACAGGTGGCTGCCTGCAGTGATAAGCCCGTGGTGGGCGTGGTGGACGGCGGCAGGTTGTTCGACCCCATGCGGGCGCAGGTGCTGGCCGGCGGAGTGCCGGTGTTTTCCGTATGCGACAGGGCTGTCTCTTCACTGGCTGTGTACATAGAAGGCAGGCTGCGGGCGGACATACTGCGGGCCTGTGTCCATGACAACAGCTGCAACGGCTGACGGAGGCACTCTGTCCGGCCTGTTGACATTCAGCGGCCGCGGCATCAGTCGCGGCCGCATTTTCATAGAACTGCGGACGGAGTGGCATGCTGTGTAAAGCCGATGTGACAGTGGCGGCCAGTGCGGTCGGTGCGGCCGGTGTGTGCTGCACAAAACCATTCCGTTGTTCTGTGTTCCCGCGCATACGGTCACGTTTCTGCTTCCGGCGGCGCTGCAGACACTCTTTGTCGCCCTGCCGGGCATAGTGCGGGGGGCTGCCTGCCATGGCTGCCCTGCGCAGTCCCAAAGCGCGGTCTGATTTTTTTATATCTATCCAGTCGGCCTTCCCGGGCGGCGCGGGCTGTAAAGACGCCTGTGCCGCCCTTTTTATATGCGGCACGCAAGTCCGTCACGGCATAGAGCAGTATCCGTGCGTGCGGTACCTGATGGCGTCTGTACCGGCGTTACCTTTATTTTTTGCCGTAAACACACATGTACTTTATGATTGATAGTCAAGATGAATGGCGTGAGTGCATGCTTGAACTGTGTTCATGCAGCAGTTTTTTACAATGCATAAAAATGACTTGTCCTTTTTATCTGTACGGGAGTAAGGCAGGCGTGTCCGTAAGCCAAGTGTAAAATGCGGCTGCTACGGAATGCAACAGCAACGCCGGAATGCAGTTACTGCTTTCCGGCATACTGCGTACAGGTGGTAAAAGATGAAAGAAGTATTAACAACGTGTCCTTACTGCGGTACAGGGTGCGCTTTTTACCTTCAGGTGCATGACGATACTGTGACAGGAGTCCGTCCGGCCGTCAGCAACACGGTGAATAAAGGCAGGCTGTGTTCCAAGGGGCATTTCGGCTTTGATTTCATTCACCATGGTGACCGGCTGAAAACTCCGCTTATCCGCAGGGATGGCCGGCTGGTGCCCTGCAGCTGGGAAGAAGCCTACGATTGTATCACATCGCGGCTTTCAGAGATTATCCGTCAGAGCGGGCCCGATGCCGTGGCAGGATTCAGTTCCGCCCGTTGTACCAACGAAGAAAATTATCTGATGCAGAAGTTCATGCGTGCGGCCGTCGGCACCAATAATGTCGACCACTGCGCCCGTCTCTGACACGCTCCCACCGTGGCCGGTCTGGCCGCAGCATTCGGAAGCGGAGCCATGACGAATTCCATTGATGAACTGGAGAGCATGGGGGCCGGCGATGTGATTTTTGCCGTGGGTACAAACACCACGGAATGCCATCCGGTCATAGGGGCCAATATGCTTCAGGCCGTGCGTCAGGGGGCCCGTCTGGTGGTGGCCGACCCGCGCGCTGTTACGCTTGCGGCGCACGCCGCGGTGTGGCTGCGTCTGCGTCCCGGCACTGATGTGGCGCTGCTGAACGGCATTGCTCATGTGATTATTTCCGAAGGTCTTGCCGACGAGGCATTCATCGCGCAGCGCACCGAAGGATATGCGGCGTTCCGCGAAACCGTGCTGCGCTGCACGCCGCAAAAGGCATCGGCAATCACAGGCGTACCGGCGGACGACATCCGCTCCGCGGCACGCATTCTGGGCTGCGCCGCCAACGTCTCCACCTATTACACCATGGGCATCACGCAACACACCTCCGGCGTGGACAATGTGCGCGCCGTGGCCAACATCGCGCTGCTTACCGGTAATGCGGGGCGGCCGGGTACAGGGGTCAATCCGTTGCGCGGACAGAACAATGTGCAGGGCGCATGCGATATGGGTGCCCTGCCCGATGTTTTGCCCGCGTACCAGCGTGTGACCGACCCTGCCGTGCGTGAGCGCTTTGCGGCCGCGTGGGGCAGAGAAGTTCCCGGAAAGCCGGGGTTGCGCATACCTGACGTGCTGCACGGGCTGGAACACGGCACTGTGCGGGCTTTGTATGTTTTTGGTGAAAATCCCATGCGCAGCGATCCTGATGTGGGCCATGTGGAACACTGTCTGGACGCTGCGGAGTTTCTGGTGGTGCAGGATATTTTTCTTACCGAGACAGCCGCAAAGGCGCATGTGGTGCTGCCGGGAGCGTCCTTTGCCGAAAAGGACGGCACGTTTTCCAGTACCGAACGCAGGGTGCAGCGCATCCGCAGGGCGGTGCCCCCCGCAGGCGGCAGCCGCCCGGACTGGCAGATACTCAGCGAGCTTCTGACCCGTATGGGGGCAGGGCCGGAGTATGGTTCGCCGGAGGAAATATTTGACGAAATGCGGGCGCTGACCCCCAGTTACGCAGGCATAACCTATGCCCGTCTGGAAAAGGGCGGCCTGCAGTGGCCTTGCCCGGATGTTGATCATCCGGGCACGCCGGTGCTGCACCGGAACGCATTTATGCGCGGCCGGGGGGCTTTTCTTGCCGTGGAGCACCGTGAACCGGCGGAACTGCCGGATGACGCGTATCCGCTGATGCTGACCACCGGAAGGGTTGTTGCCCATTATCATACCGGCACCATGACCCGCCGCTGCTGGGGGCTGAACGGCGTGGCCCCTGAAGAGCAGGTGGAGCTGCATCCTGACGATGCGGCGCCTCTGGGAATAGCCGACGGCGATATGGTGCGGCTCACTTCGCGCCGGGGCAGTATGACCGCGCGGGTGCATGTGACCGAAAAAACCATGCGCGGTCTGGTCTTTGTCACATTCCACTACAGCGAAAGCTGCGGCAACGTGCTGACCAACAGCGCGGCAGACCCTGAAACAGGCACCGCGGAACTGAAAATATGTTCGGTGCGCGTGGAAAAAGCAGACCGGCAGGGCCCCTGTCCGGCGGATACCGCCGAACGGCGGCCGGTGGCGGCTGCTCAGAAACACTATTCCGAACCGGCGGTGCATCCTGCCGGAACACCGGAGAAAATATGCAATCCCAGTTGAGTGATTTTGTGGTGGCAGATGCCTCGCGCTGCATAGGCTGCCGCGTGTGCGAGGTGGCCTGCGCCGTGGCGCACAACGCTACAGGCAAGGAACACCCCGTGGCCGGCAATCTGGACAGCCCGTTGCTTCCCCGTCTGTATCTGGTGCGCACGCCGCTGGCCACAGCCCCTGTGCAGTGCCGTCACTGCGAGGATGCCCCCTGCGCTGCAAGCTGCCCCGCAGGTGCCATCAGACGTAAGGACGGCGCACTGGTGGTGGAAGAGGCCCGCTGTGTGGGCTGCAAGACCTGTATGCTGGCCTGCCCGTTTGGCGCCGTGGAACTGGTGCCTGTATACGCGCAGGGTCGTGCCGTCATGCAGACCGTGCAGACAGAGGACGGGGGTGTATGCACGGTTTCTCCGGTCATGGTGGCCGTCAAATGCGATATGTGCACCGGCAGGCAGGCAGGACCGGCGTGTGTGCAGGCCTGCCCCTGCGGCGCTTTGCGCATGGCCGCGGTGAGTGATCTGCGCCGCAGACGCTGCGCGCAGGCTGCGGCCGGACTGGCAAAATACGTGACGGCATTGCATCCGGAGGACGGAAGGTCATGAATGGACAGCAGAATGTGATACGCATTGACAGCGATATATGCACGGGCTGCGGCCGGTGCAAAGATGTCTGCCCCGTGGGGGCGGTGGAAGGGGTGCAGGGGACGCCGCACAGTATCAGAGAGGATGTCTGCGTATTGTGCGGGCAGTGCGTGCAGCAGTGCAGTGCTTTTGCCTCTTTTTACGAACAGCACCCTGCCTGCATTGCCGAAAAGAAGCGGGAAAGAGGCCTTTTTGTTTCGGAGGCAGCACCGCTTTTTGCCGCATGGCACACGGGGGATGCACCGCGGGTGGCCAGTCGTCTGGCAGAAGGCTGCCACAGCATGGTTCAGTGTGCGCCAGCCGTGCGTGCTGCCATCGGCGAAGAGTTCGGTATGCCTGCGGGGGCGCTGACCCCCGGAAGGCTGGCCGCAGCATTGCGCAGGCTGGGATTCGACAGGGTTTACGACACCAATTTTGCAGCCGACCTGACCATAATGGAAGAGGGCAGTGAGCTGCTGCAGCGTATGGAAGGCGCCGGACCGCTGCCCATGTTCACGTCGTGTTGCCCCGCATGGGTCCGTTATGCCGAACAGCAGTTCCCCGACCTGCTGGAACATCTTTCATCCTGCAAGTCTCCGCAGCAGATGGCCGGAGCCGTTTTCAAGTCGTACGGGGCGCAGCTGGACGGTGTGGACCCGCGGCAGGTTTTCAGCGTGGCGGTGATGCCCTGTACCTGCAAAAAGGCAGAAGCGCAGAGACCCGGGATGGAGCATGACGGGGTGCGTGATGTGGATGCGGTGCTGACCACCGGCGAGCTTGCGGCCATGCTGCGTCAGGCGCACATAGATTTTGCCGCTTTGCCCGACGAGCCGTTTGACCGGCCTTTGGGCAGCTACTCAGGTGCCGGGAACATTTTCGGACTGACCGGCGGAGTGATGGAAGCCGCGCTGCGTACTGCCTATGAACTGGTGACCGGAGAACCCGTGCCCTGCACGGAACTGGTGTATGTGCGGGGCGGCGAAGGAATCCGGCACGCAACCCTGACCATGGACGGCCGCACCTTCCGCGTGGCTGTGGTGGCCGGATTGCAGCATGTGCGTCCGCTGCTGGAAGCCGTGCGCGCGGGTACCTGTGATGTGAATTTTGTGGAGGTGATGTGCTGCCCGCAGGGCTGCATAAGCGGCGGGGGCCAGCCCAAAGTGCTGCTGCCTTTTCAGCGGGATGAGGTGTATGCCGCGCGCAAGGCGGCGCTGTACCGCCACGATGCCGAGCTTGCCTGCCGCAAATCGCATGAAAATCCGCAGGTGCAGGCGTTGTACCGTGAGTTTCTGGGCGAACCTCTGGGCCATGTTTCGCACAGTCTGCTGCATACTGTTTACGGCCAGACGCGTTAGGGAGGCTAAGATGAATGCTTTTATTGTGGCGGACCCGCACCGGTGCATCGGGTGTGCCGCGTGCGAGGTGGCGTGTGCCGCGGCGGCGGCAGGTCAGTCCGTGTTTGCCCCCGGGGGACAGTCAGCCGTATTCAGCCCCCGGCTGCATCTGGTGGCGGAAGCTGCGGTTACAGCGCCGGTGCAGTGCCGGCAATGCGCCGATGCTCCCTGTGCGGCAATTTGTCCGCGCGGAGCCATACGGATGGCGGAGGGCGTGGTCACCGTGGACAGCGGGCTGTGCATCGGCTGCAAAATGTGCATGGTGGCGTGTCCGGTGGGGGCCATTGAGGTGCGGGGCGGCAGGGCGTCCAAGTGCCAGCTGTGCACGGACCGTCCGGAAGGTCCGGCCTGTATGCAGGTGTGCCCTGCGGAAGCATTTACGCTGGTGCGTGCGCAAACCCTGCGCGCCGAACTGGTGCGCCGCAGAGCGGCCGGATTATGCCCGGCTGCTGATGCGCGGCCCTGACAGTAGGTCGGGCTGTAATGCCGGATGCTGTCTGATGTGCATTGAACGCCGTATCCTGTAAAAGGATACGGCGTTTTTTTATTTGCGGCCGGTAGGGTGCGGCAGGGTTACCAGACTGTGCCGGACAGGGCGTCGCCGATAAGTTTTTCCATACGGGTGCGGAAAAACGGGGCATCCCATGCGGCAGCATGTGCGGCGATGTCAGCGGCTGAAAAGTCCACCCCGCTGGATTCAAAGCGGCTGATGGCTTCTGCCAGACATTGCGCGGTCTGCTGCCCGAAAAACAGTCCCGTGCGGTTGTCCTGCACCGTTTCCAGCGCGCCGCCTCTGCCGTAGGCGATGACAGGAGCGCCTGAAGCCATGGCTTCCAGCGGTATGATGCCGAAGTCTTCCGTTCCGGGAAAAAGGAGTGCCTTGCAGCGGGAGTAGTGGTCTGCAAGTACGTTGTCCGGCTGGCGCCCCATGATGTGCACCGTAGGGCCGGCCATGCGGCGCAGCATCGGTTCCATGGAGCCGCCGCCTATGACGACAAGGGGTTTTGCCAGCGCGTTGCAGGCCTGCACGGCAAGCTCGGGCCGCTTGTAGGGTGCCAGTTCGCCGGCATACAGATAAAAATCGTCGCGTTGTGGAGAGTATGAAAACTGTTTTACATTCACAGGAGGATGTATAATGCGGCTTGCCCGCCTGTAGCATTTGTCAATGCGTTTTGCTACGTACTGCGAATTGGCGGCAAAGCGGTCAACCCTGTCTGCTGATGCTCTGTCCCACAGGCGCAGGTAATGCATCACGGGTGCAGCTAAAAGACGCTTTATCCGGCCGCTCTGCTCCATATAGTCGTGATACATGTCCCACACATACCGCATGGGGCTGTGGCAATAGCACAGATGCAGTGTGTCAGGCGAGGTTATTATTCCTTTGGCAGGTCCGGATTCGCTGGAAATGACCAGATCATAGCCGCGCAGGTCCAGCTGTTCGAGAGCCAGAGGCATGAGCGGCAGGTAGTACTGGTACAGTCTGCGCGCGCGGGGCAGACGCCCGATGAACGATGTGTGTATGCGGTGGCGGGTAATGACGGAAGACGCGAACTGCGCGGGGTCGTACATATGCGTGTAGATATCCGCATGGGGAAACATGTGGCAGAGTTCTTCAAGAACCCGCTCCCCCCCGCGTCTGTTGACCAGCCAGTAATGTACAAGTGCAGTTTTCACAAAGCATATATACCGGTTGTGATGATGTGAGTCCAGTGCGGACTATACAAAAAGTCTTATAGATGCTAGTGCGCTGAACGTTATACCCGACTGTTGGAGTCTTCGATGCAAGAGACCGGTTCGTCTGATATGCGACATGTTTTGTGCCGGAAAGGGGGCTGGGCACGCGCTGCCGCTTTTTCCGCGTCTGCTCTGCGCCGGCTGAAAGTCTGGCTCGGGCAGGAAAAGATTGTGGCGCAATCGTATGCCCTGCTGCGTGTTGTTTTTTTTGCCGGTTGTCTGCTTTTTCCGCTGGGCAAGGCGTTTCAGGTGGGTGCCGGTGTTGCCGGACTTGTTCTGCTGGCGGCGTATTACACCGGCGGGTATGCCCGTTCCAATCTGGCCCGTCTGCCGTTCCGCTGGATTTTCGCAGTTTTTTTCCTCTACCCGTTTGCCGCGACGATTTTTTCGCAGTGGCCGGGGCACAGCTTCGGCTACACACGACATATTCTGCATGAATCTCTTGTGTTTTTTTTCATGGGACTGGAATGCATCAGGTCGCCCCGTGACATGCGCACGGCGGGCGTGTGTCTGCTGCTGGCAGTATTCGGGCAGGGGGCCGACGGCATATGGCAGTTTGTGACGGGATACGATCTGGTCAAGGGTACCCCCGTAACTGTTGACGGCAGACTGACAGGGTCCATGGGGACATACCGCGTGGGCAATTATCTGGCCATCGCCATGGTGCCGGCACTGCTCACGTTCTGGGCTCTGCCCCGAAGCCTGTCCGTCCGGTGGCGCAGCCTGTTTGTGGCCGCTGTTTCCGTCCCTCCGTTTTTTGTGCTGGTCATGTCGCAGACGCGCAGCGCCATGCTGGGGCTTGCCGGTGCGTTATACTGCTATGCCGTGCTCTGTCTGCGTGTGCACCGCAGGCTGCTGATGGTGCCGCCTGTGCTGCTCGGTATTCTGCTGCTGGCAGGGCCGGACAGAATCCGTCTGTCCACCGCGCTGCGTGACGGCCGCTGGGAGCTGTGGGAAGCGGCATGGCGTATCTTCCGCGAGCATATGTGGTTCGGCACGGGAGCAAGCACTTTCAATCCGGCGTTTAACAGCATGGGCATAACGCTTGTCATCAATGACAACACCATTCCGCATCCGCATGGTATTTTTGTACAGTTTCTTTCAGATGGCGGCATTGCGGGTTTTCTGCTGCTTGCCGGTGTTCTGGCGGGTATAGGTTTTATCTGGTGCGGCATCCGGGTATGGAAAGGTGTCCGTGCGGCAGACGTGGATGAAATCCGCTACTGGCGTATGGCCGGTCTGTTGTGGGCGGGGTTTGCCGCATATCTCGGAACCGGTGTGTTCGGCCATAATTTTTACCGGACATGGTGGCTTGCCATGGGACTTATGATGTTCGGGTGTATCATGGGAGCGGTGGTTTCCGCCGGCAGGTGCACCCGCGGGGAGGCTGTGCCCCATGAATGAGGGATGTACGCTGCAGGGCTGTTGCCGGCTGATGACTTCCGGCATGCGTATGACGCTGCTGATGCTGGCATCGGATATCTTTGCACTGGTCTGCGCCATCGGGGCCGCTGTGGTGGTCCGGTATCTGTTTGACGGGCAGTTTCATCTTTCCTTTTATCTGCGGTGTGCGCCGGTGGTGGTGTTTTTTCTGGCGGCATATGCCATGCGCGGGCTTTATCCCGGAGTACTGGTGGCTCCTCATGAGGAACTGAAAAGCCTAACACTGGGTACCACATTGATTTTCTTCTTTCTCATCACCACCACCTTTTTTTTCAAAGCCAGTGAAGAATTTTCGCGTCTGGTGATGCTGGGCGGATGGCTGGGGTCGGTCATTCTGGTGCCGTTCTGCCGTATTGCCGTGCGCCGGCGGTTTTCACGCCGGCCGTGGTGGGGGATTCCCGCCGTGATATGGGGGGCAGGAGCCGACGCCGACACATTGGCCGGGCGCTTCAGTAAAGACCGGCGGCAGGGGATCAGCGTGCTTGGCACGGTGCAGCCCGATGATGCAGGCGATGACCGCCTGCAGCCGCTGAGAGAGTACGCCGCCATGCGACCGCAGCCCATGCTGGTGTGCACGCCTGAAAGTCGCGATTTGTTTTTTTCCGACGAGGTGCTGCGTATCGAGGAATTGTTTGAGCGGACGCTGGTCATGCCGCCCAAGGCTTTCGATGCACTTAATGTTCAGGTGCGCGATGTGGGGGGTGTGCTTTTTTTCCAGATGCAGACCAAACTGCTCGACCCTGTGCGCCAGCGGCTTAAGCGGGCACTGGACCTGACGGTCATCATGCTGGCGCTGCCCGTGCTGCTGCCGGTCATGGCGGTGCTGGCCGCCGCGGTGCGTCTGGAAGGGGGCGGACCGGTCTTTTATTCACAGCCGCGCATCGGACGGTGGGGCAGACACTTCAGAATCATCAAGTTCCGGACCATGGTGTGCAATGCGGATACGGTGCTGCAGCAGCATCTGGCGCAGCACCCCGAACTGGCCGAAGAATGGGCTGAAAATCAGAAGCTGCGCTGTGATCCGCGTATAACCGCCATTGGCGGCTTTTTGCGGCGTACCAGTCTGGACGAACTGCCGCAGCTGCTTAATGTGCTGCGTGGTGAAATGAGTCTGGTGGGGCCCCGGCCCATAGTGGATGCGGAAGTACCGCGTTATGGCGAGGCGTTTGAACTGTACAAGCGCACTCTGCCGGGCATTTCAGGCTTGTGGCAGATATCCGGACGCAATGACACGACATATGAAGAGCGTGTGATGCTGGATACCTATTATTCACGCAACTGGTCGGTGTGGATGGATCTGCATGTGCTTTCACGCACATTGTGGGTGGTTATTAAACGCAGCGGTGCATACTAGCTGCGGTTTTGCATGCGGACTGTGACAAGCCCCGCCGGTAACCGGCGGGGTTTTTTTCGTGGTGCGGCAGTCTGACCGGATGCGTTGTCCGGCAGGCGTGCTGCAACGTACGCTGCGCACTGTGCTGTACACTATGCGCCATGGCACGCCGTTTTCTTCTCCCCGCTGTGCAGGCGCAACTCCGCACGGTGTCAGAGTTCTTTCCGGCTTTTTCAGATGCTCCGGTGCAGCGGACGTGGCCGTCCGGCATGGCAGGAGAGCTTTGCGGCGGGTGCGGAGGCTGTGCGGTCTGCCTGCAGCATTCCGGAACTGTGGTATGTGCCTGCAGCATCCTGTCATGTTTTGTGCTGGCGGCAGTATGGCTGTGTACGCGTACCGCCCGCAGTCATGCATATGCCGTCCGCATGCCTGCACCTGCAGCCCGGCACAGACGTTTTTAGCGTAATACCCGCAATGGTCTTGCCGCGGGCACCATCTGCACGGGCGTATCTTCGGGTTGACTCTGAGATTGGTTTTCAATATCAGTCTTGAAAGAAGAACGTCCGCCTTTGAGGTCGCCGTGTGTTCTTCAGTTGAAAATGAAATTTATAGTCAGGAGGCGCAATGCGTCCTACGGAAATAAAAAAGGCTCTGGAGCTGCTTGTTCCTCTCGGGCAGCCCGCCTTTGTATGGGGTGCCCCCGGAGTGGGAAAAAGTCAGATTGTGGCCCAGACAGCCCGCCTGCTCGGCCGCGAACTGGTGGACCTGCGGGCGGTTCTGCTCGATCCTGTGGATCTGCGCGGCATTCCCAAGATAGGGCAGGATGATGTGGCCCGCTGGTGTCCGCCCTCGTTTCTTCCCCGCTGCGGCAGCGGCATTCTTTTTCTGGACGAGCTTAACGCGGCACCGCCGCTTGTTCAGGCGGCCTGTTATCAGCTGGTGCTGGACAGAAAGCTGGGTGAATACGAACTGCCCGCGGGGTGGACTGTTGTTGCCGCGGGTAACCGCGAGTCTGACAGGGCGGTCACGCACAGAATGCCTTCCGCCCTTGCCAACAGGTTTGTCCATCTCGATTTCGAGCCTTCGGTGGAGGACTGGATAGCGTGGGCGCAACAGGAAAACATGCCCGAAGAACTGGTGGCGTTTATCCGTTTCCGGCCGTCCCTGCTGCATTGTTTTGATCCGTCCGGACCGGAAAAGGCTTTTCCTTCGCCGAGAACATGGGAATACGCCGGCCGTATAGTGCAGAGCCGTCCGGAGGAGGCACTGGAGTATGCCCTGCTTAAAGGTACCGTAGGAGAAGGTGCGGCAGCCGAATTTACCGGTTTCTGCCGTCTGTGCCGCGACCTGCCCGAACCGGAAGCGGTGCTTGCGGCGCCCGACTCGGCTCCGGTGCCCGAAGAACCGGCCGTGCTGTATGCATTGTGCGAGGCGCTGGCACGGGCCATGAACCCCGCGACCATGGACGGGCTGGTGCGCTACGCTTCCAGACTGCCTGCAGAGTTCGGCGTGCTGCTGGTGCGGGGAGCGGCCGCGCGTGACAAAGCCGTGCTCGATTCCGGAGCCTTCACCCGCTGGGCCACTGCCAATGCGCAGGTGCTTTTTTAAGGGGCCTGTATGTCATATTCCGCAGCCGTGGCAGAGTGCCGTGCGCGTATGGTCAAAGCCCGCATACGGCTTGTCATGGCCCATCCCTTTTTCGGAACACTGTGCCTCAGAATGAATCCGGAGCCTGACATCCGCTGCCGCACCGCATGGACTGACGGTACGCGTCTGGCTTTTAATCCGTACTATGTCAGAGGACTGTCCGACGCCGCTTTGCAGGGATTGCTGGCGCATACGGTGATGCATCCTGCCTGCCAGCACCATATGCGCCGCGGCAGACGTGATGCCGACCTGTGGAACAGGGCCTGTGACTATGCCATCAACTGGGTGCTGACAGATGCCGGCATCACGCTTCCGCCCGGATATCTTGATGATTCACGGTATCGCGGGCTGAGTGCCGAAGCGATTTATGCCGAGCTTTCGGCGGGCATGGGGGGCGACGGCATGCGCGGAGACAATAACGCCGCCGACGGTCCCGAAAAGGAAGAGACGCAGGCGGATGAAGGCGCTGCCGCACAGGCGCAGACCGGCGACGGTGAAGAATCTTCCGGCAGTGATGAAGGAGCCGGTGCAGAGCAGGGCGACGGGGCAGAGGTTCAGCCTTTGCCACAGGATACCGGTGACGACTATGATGCGTCGCAGGGGGACCCCGGCGGTTCGGGCGAGGTGCGCGATGCCGTTTCGGACAGCGGATCGTCGAGTCCCGCGGGTACGCCCCCCGCTGATGAAAACTGGCTGGTGGCACTGGCGCAGGCGGCGGAGCAGGCCCGCGGCAGCGGTGATCTGCCCGGCGGGCTTGAACGCCTTGTCCGCACGGTGCTTGCACCTTCACTGGACTGGCGCATGCTTCTCGACAGATTTCTGCAGCACCGTGCCCGCAACGATTATACATGGTTTCCGCCCAGCCGCAGGCATGTGCACATGGGCATGTACCTGCCGTCGCTGGCGCAGGTCAGTCTGGCAGAGGTGATACTTGCCATTGATACGTCGGGCAGTATCGCCCCCCGTGAACTTGACCTTTTCGCTGCGGAGCTTTCGTCGCTGCTGGAGCAGTACGAAACCACCGTGCGTGTCATTTTCTGCGATACGCAGATAACAGGAGAACAGGTGTGCGGCAGGCAGGACCTGCCGCTCAGTCTGGCGCCGGAAGGCGGCGGCGGAACAGATTACCGTCCCGTCTTCCGCCATGTGGATACCATGGGATATCTGCCTTCCTGTCTTGTATATCTCACCGACCTTGAGTGCATGCATTTTCCGGAGGACGAGCCGCCTTATCCTGTGCTGTGGGTGCAGACCGGCGGGCAGGAAAGGTCTGTTCCTTTCGGCGATATAATTCACATGCACTAGGAGAGCCTGCATGATTATCGAATGGCGTATTGTTAAAAAACGGGGGAATTACCGGCCCGAGCTCTGCTACAGCATCACGCTGGAACCGTTCGAACGTGAACTGGCGGTGCCGCAGGTGCTTATGGAAAGTTCCATCCCCTGTCCGCCCTGCGAATGGGAGCCGCATTGTCTGCCCGGAACCCATGAGCGTGCGGGGCGGCAGCCGGGCGTGTACAGACTGTATACGCCTGACCACAAGCGTGGCGAAGCAACGGGAAGACTGCGTCTGCCCTGGCGGGAAGAACAGCAGTATCCGGAGGTCGAGGAGTCATTCAGGGAGCTGCGCGCACGGTTCGAGGTGGTGCTTAAAAATGCCTATGACAGCGCTCCGGCTGATATTTCGGGCTGCCTTGAGCTGACGCAGGCCACCCGCAGCCATATTGCCTGCGGGGTGGTGCGGCAGCAGTTTCTGCAGGTGATGGGACTTTAAAGCACAGTCGATAACTGAGGTCAGCCATGAGAATGAAAGCCAATGGCCTGCGTTGACAGTATTATCGCATATGCAGCATAGGATAACTGTGAAAAATAGAGTCCGGATAAAACATAGTGTTGCGGGGCGTGTGCGTTTTTATGTGCAGGCACTGCGCCGTAATGACATACTGGCAGATTCCGTGTGCAGTGCCATGTTGCAGTACGACGGCATAGAGCATGTGCGCGCCAATACGGCCTGTTCAAGCCTTGTGGTGTTTTTCGTACCGGCACAGATGTCGGTGCACGATGTGACAGCCGGCCTTGAAGCCGTGATGGCGCAGAACCACGCTGCGCGGCAGCCGGTGTGCGAGCCTGCCTGTGCCTCCGGCTTATGCGGGGGTGTTGCCTGCAGGACAACGCGTACCGGATGCGATCCCGTGCGTCCCGCCGCCCGTAAGTTCGCTGTTCTCAGCGCGCTGATGGGCGGCGTTTTTGTGCGCCGGACAGTGCTGGGGCTGCCCCTTGCCGTCACCGCCTTCAGTCCGCTGGGGCTTGTGACCGTTGCTGCCTGCGTGCCGTTGTTCCGTCAGGCGTACAGGCAGATACGCCAGCGGCGGTTTACGCTTGAAGCATTTTTAGGTGCCAGCTGCGTGGCTGCCGTGGCTGCGGGAGAAGCTGTCACCGCGCTGGAGGTGCTGTGGATAAATTCCGGTGCGGACCTGCTCAAGGCATGGATCACGGAGCGTTCGCGCAAATCCATCTCTGATATTCTTACGGTGACGACACACCATACGTTTGTGCTGGTGGACGGTGTGGAGGTTGAGGCGGATGTGGCCTCGCTGCGCTGCGGCGATGTGGTGGTGTTCCATACCGGAGAAAAAATTTGTGTCGACGGCGAAATAGTGGACGGTGAAGCCCTGATTGACGAATCACCCATAACCGGCAGGCCGGATTTTGTGCCGCGCACGGTGGGAGACGAGGTGCTGGCCGGTGTTTTTGTACGTCAGGGAGTAATTTACGTCAGGGCGCGTTGCGTGGGCGACCGCACCTATCTGGCGCGCATGCTGCGGCGGGTGGAAGACGCACTGGAGCACAGGGCACCCATCGAAGGCGCCGCGGACAGGCTGGCAGCCCGTCTGGTAAAGCTGGGATTTGCCGCCACGGCGGCCACATTTGTATTCACCGGCAGCGCATGGCGGGCGTTCACTGTCATGCTGGTGATGGCCTGCCCCTGTGCAACGGTGCTTGCGGCGTCCACCGCGGTCAGTGCGGCCATGAGCGCCGCTGCACGCCGCAATATATTGATCAAGGGCGGCCGTTATCTGGAAGAGGCAGGCAAGGCCGATGTGGTCTGCTTTGATAAAACAGGCACTCTGACCGGCACAGCGCCGGTGCTTGCCGACATGGTTGTGTTTGCTTCTGAAAACACCGCGGGCGCGGCCGGACAGCCTGAAGACCTGCTGCTGCGTCTTTCCATGTCCGTCGAGATGCACAACCACCATCCGCTGGCGCAGGCCATAAAGGCCGAAGCGGAGCGCAGGGGGCTGCAGCCGGAACCGCACGCCGTATGCGAATATTTTCTGGGCAAGGGAATGCGGGCGGAAATCGGCGGAGACGAGGTGCTGGTGGGCAACCGAAAGCTGCTGGAGCAGTTCGGCGTGGCCACCGGCAAGGTTTCCCGCAGGGCGTCCGTGCTGCGCAAAAAAGGGCTGACGGTGCTCTATGTGGTGCGCGGCGGTGAAATTCTGGGTCTTCTGGGCTTTGATAACCAGCTGCGTCCGGAAAGCCGTGCCGTGGTGCAGCGCCTGAAAGCATGCGGAGTGCGGCGGGTTGTCCTTGTGACCGGCGATGAGGAGAACACGGCGGCGGAACTCGCTTCCAGACTGGATATCGAAGAGGTGCATGCCTCCGTCATGCCGGAAGAAAAAGCTCTTATTGTGGAAAAACTGCAGGCTCAGGGAGCCTCTGTGCTGATGGTCGGTGACGGCATAAACGATGCGCTGGCGCTTACCGGGGCCGATGTGGGTATAGCCATGGGAGCCATGGGGTCTGAAGTGGCCATAGAAGCGGCAGATATCGCACTTGTGACCGATGATCTGCAGGGAATTACCTATGTGTATTCCCTCAGCACGGCCACCATGCGTGTCATCCGTCAGAATTTCTGGATTGCCACCGGTTCGAACCTGCTGGGTGCGGCACTGGGCGCGGCGGGTATTCTTTCGCCTGTCATGGCCGGTGTGCTGCATATCGTGCATACGCTGGGCGTGCTGGGCAATTCATCGCGGCTGCTGCGCCATGAGCCGCCGGCGCTGTCAGATTTGCCGGGCAGCGCGGCAGAAGCGGCATCTGCAGGAGACGGATAGATGGATCTTGAATTGATAATGCGGCTGCGGCGCCATTTCGGCATAGCGCATCATATTCCGGGCAGACTGCGCGTGAAGTTCAGCCTTTCGCTGCTTTCAGACCCTCAGGCCCGGCCGCTGCTCGACGGTGCCGCCGCTGGCGGTCTGCCCCCCGCGGTGCGCGATGTCAGGGTTAACCCCGCGGCACGCACCGCTGTCATCGAATATGACGCGGCCGCCATCAGGCCCGCACTGCTTGACGAGGCATTCCGCACGCAGGACGGCGCGCGGTTTGAGACATTGATGCAGGAACTGAAGGACAGCCTGAAGGCTGCCTGACACATAAAGGAGGAATGAACATGTCTGAAAAGTATCAGGAAGGTTCCGCAGCCGGAAGCGGTGCGGCAGCCGGTGCATGGGGCGCCGGACAGGCCGCGCCCGAAGGTTTCCGTCCGGAAGCCGGGCCGCAGCCGGGCGGATTGTATCAGTTCTGGCCTCAGGCCGGATTTGTGCCGGTGCAGTGCCCCACTCAGGGGTATGCCGGACAGGAACAGGGGCCCCGTTATCAGCCGGTGCAGGGTGCTCCCTACGGCGGGCAGCAGATGTATTACGGTCCGCAGGGTATGGCGCAGGGCATGGCGCAGGGCGGATACGCCCCGCAGCCGGAAGCAGGCATGTACGGCGGACAGGGCGCGGCCGGTGCAGGCATGAACACCGCCGGAGCTTCCGCGGCGGAGGGCCTTAATCACGACCAGAACCGTCTCGGCGAAATGTACGGCATGGTGAACGACCTGATGGAAGGCAAAGCCGACAGCTCAAAAATTCTGGGTTTTCTTGGCGGTTCGGGCGGCGACTTCTGGAAAGGCGCTCTGGTAGGAGCCGCGGTTGTTTTTCTGCTGAACAACAAGGACGTTAAAGACGCAGTGGCCGGTACGCTGGGGGCTGTTTTCGGCGGTGCCGCAGGTGCGGCTGCCGCGGAAGAGCCGCAGGAGGAACAGCAATGAGCAAACATGTGCACAGACCCACAGTGACCGCAGGTGCGGCTTTTAATGCCGGTCTGCTGGGTGCGCTGGTGGGCGGAGTGGCAGAAGCCGCCGGCTCGGCTGCGCAGGTGCGTGCAGGAACCATCACGCGGCAGCAGGCGGTGACGAACGTGGCCCGCGAGGCGGGCACCACGGGGCTTGCCACCGGCGGTGCCGTGGCGGTGGCCGGTTCGCTGGGGCTGACAGGGTTTGCTTCGCTGGCGGGTATCATTCTTGTGGCCACAGGGGCCAAATATGCTCTCGATTCTCTGCTGCGGCCCGTGAAAACATCATGCTGCCCGGCTGCCGTCAGTCCTGCCGCAGAGGAGCAGCCCGTTTGCGCGGCTGTCGATGCGGCGGAGAAAAAGACTCCGGCCAGACCCCGCAGGCAGTCATCGGCAAAAGGTGCCGAAAAGAAAGCAACATCTGCTGACAACGCCGGTACGCATGCAGCCGGAACAGAATAACGAGGTGATTCCATGAGCGAGTATAAACGTGTTCCGTATCCTCAGGCCGGTCAGGCTCCCGACGGTTCGTATTACAGCGGGCAGATGCCTCAGCAGGGCTATGCACAGGCGCAGGCCGGCATGCAGTACGGCGCCGGTGCGGCGGTTCCTTCCTCTCCTTCCTCTCCTTCCGCCGCTCCCGCTTCCGGGCTGTCTTCGTGGGTCAATGTGTCTAACCCCGACTACCTGAAAGGGCTGGCACTGGGAGCGGGTGTCGCTCTGGTTGCCTGCAACCCCTCAGTGCGGCAGGCCATTATTTCCGGTGCTGTCAAAGTATGGTCGGCAGTGCAGGGCGGGGTGGAAGAGGTAAAGGAACAGATTCAGGACGTGAAAGCGGAGCTCAGCTACAAGGAGTAGCCCTATGGCCGGTTCGCGACCTTATACCGGTGCGGAGATGACCCCCGCTGTGGTTCTGCGCAATAAGAAGACGCTGGCAAAGACCGGCATGGCGGTTGCGCTGGGGGCCCTTGTGGCCACCGGACTTATGAACACAGACCGGACACCCGCCGCGCGCAGGGTGCACCTGCTGTCCGGTACGGCGCTGGTGGGTTTTTCGCTGTGGCATGTGAGCCTTTATAACAAGACCCGCGGCAGGAGCGGCTAGACAGTCATGAATGCAAGGGAATCTTCTGCGGCATGCAGCGGACACTGCAGCGTGGCGCATGAAATACCGGGGCGTATCCGTCTGCGCAGCAGGCGGCTGTACGACCCCGAGCTCGATGTCGCCTATCTGCAGGCCGTTGTGGAAGCCTTGCCCGGTGTGACGCAGGCGCGGATCAATCCGCGGGCGTTTTCCATGACGGTGGAATATGACGGCAATCCGCATACCAGAACGCGGGTGCTGGGCGTGCTGCGCGATATCCCCGCGGAAGCGTATCTTGCGGGGGCGCGGCACGCCGCGCAAGCTTCGCTTTCCGGCGTGGTGACGCAGGGTGTTTCGGCGGTGCTCACACCATTTCTGCCGGAACACATCAAGGCGCCGCTCAGCTGGCTGCTTGGTCTGGGCACCATTAACGACGGGTTGCTCACGCTGCTGACGGAAGGAGTCAAGGTGGAGGTTCTGGATGCTTCCGCCGTGGGGTTCTCGCTGCTGCGCAGGGACTATTCAACGGCCAACGCCATAGTGGCCATGCTGGGGCTGGGTGAATATCTGGAGCAGTGGACGGAACAGAAATCCAATGACCTGCTGAAAAATCTGCTGCGGCCTTCAGTGGAGCATGTCTGGGTAGAACGGGACGCAAGAGAGGTTCAGGTACCGTTCGGCTCCCTCGGCGTGGGTGATATCGTTATCTGCGGTGCGGGAGAACTGGTGCCGGTGGACGGCACTGTGGCGGACGGCGAAGCCGCGCTCAACCAGAGTTCCATCACCGGCGAATCACTGCCCGTACATGTCCGTCCGGGCGATGATGTGCTTTCCGGTGCGGTGGTGGAGGACGGACGGCTTAAAATAATAGCCCGCACCGTGGGCGGCGAGACCAGCATGGCCCGTATCGGCCGTTTTCTGGAAAATTCGCTGCGCAGCAAATCCTCTTCGCAGACACGGACCGATGAGCTGGCGGACAGGCTGGTGCCTGTGACGTTTGCTCTGGGTCTGGGGCTTTTTGCCCTGACGCGCGATATCCGCCGAGCTGCTTCCGTGCTTACCGTTGACTATTCCTGCGCCATCAAGCTGGCATCGCCGGTGGCTGTAAAGTCGGGCATGTACACCGCCGGACATTGCGGTGTGCTGCTCAAGGGCTCTCAGGCGCTGGATAACCTTGCCCGCATAGACACCATTGTTTTTGACAAGACAGGCACCCTGACCAGAGGCAACCTGAAAGTTACCGATCTCATTCCCCTGACAGATATGGACGAGCACGAGCTGCTGGCGCTGGCAGCCGGTGCCGAAGAGCATTATTCGCACCCTGTGGCGCGCGCGGTGGTGGCTGAAGCGCAGCAGAGGGGACTGACTCTGCCACCCATCAGTCAGGTCGATTTTATTGTGGCCCACGGAGTGTCTGCCTTTGTGCAGGGCGAGCAGGTGCTTGTGGGCAGCAGGCATTTTCTTGAAGACGACGAGGGCGTGGATTGCTTTGCCGCGGCCTCATTTGCCCGCAGGTTGCGGGGACAGGGCAAATCGTTGCTGTATGTGGCGCGTCAGGGTGTTCTGGCAGGAGTCATAGCCCTGCGTGACCAGCTGCGCCCCGAAGCCGCAGAAGCGCTTGCCCTGCTCAAAGAGCGCGGTATCCGGAACATTGTCATGCTTACCGGCGACCACAAAGATACGGCGCAGGCCATAGCGGAGCAGCTCGGCTGCATCGACGAAGTGCACTGGGAGCTGAAGCCCGATGACAAGGCCGATATTGTCCGCAGGCTGCAGAGCCGCGGGGGACTGCTGGCCTTTGCGGGTGACGGTGTGAACGATGCTCCGGCGCTTATTTCCGCCGATGTGGGCATATGCATGCCGGGCGGTGCCGACCTGGCCCGCGAGGCGGCGCAGGTGGTGCTGCTGGAAGACAACCTGAAAGCGCTGGCTGTTGCCCGTGACATTGCCACACATACACAGCATGTTCTGCGGCGTTCATTTCAGGCTGCTGTGGGCATCAATTCCGCGGTGCTTCTGCTGGCGGCCGCGGGCAGGCTTTCTCCCGTCACATCGGCGTTCATGCACAATGCGAGTACTCTGGGCATTCTGGGATATGCCGCGGCAAGCGGCGGCAGAAAGCCCGCATCGGTACGGCATGTGCGGACACAGCATGATTCTGTAAAGGGGGTCGCATGATTTCCAGCCTGACCAACGCGCCTTGTGGTGCGGGACTTGTCATCCAGCGTATTGCCGACCCTTCGCTGGAGCGGCGTCTTGCGCGCATGGGGCTGTTTCCTTCAAGCGTCATCACCCGTCTGGACGAAGAAGTGGCCCTGCACACCGTGCGGGTGCGCGGTCCCCGCGGAGAAGTGGTGCTGAGCGGCGGCATGGGGGGCAAGGTCATCGTGCATCTGGAAGACGGACGCATGCTGCCGCTGCCGGAACTGCATGTGGGTGATAAAGGTCACATCGAGGCGGTGACAGCCGGAGAGTCCCTGCTGGCGGCACTTGCCGCTCTGGGGTTGAAGAACGACGACGAAATAGAACTGCTGCGCCGGTTGCCGCCCATGGAATACGTGACCGTGGTCGAAGGCAGAGGGCGTATACGCCTGCCTGAAGGCATGGCAGCCAAGATTCTGGGCGTCATGGGAGACATCGAGTGCCAGTTTGTCAATGCACAGGCAGGCAGTCCTTTTCTGGTCAGGCGCATTCTGGGCGGCGAAAGAGCACAGAAGACCATTGCTCTTCTGGATATCCGCGAAGGAGGCACGCTGCGGCTGGAATCTGTGGAAAAGGCTCCCAGCTACAGAATGTCTTCGGGTGACCGTATCATTGTGAGCAGCCATGAAGGGCTGCGGCTTTTTCTGCGTGTGGATCAGGCCGATCTGATCATTGTGAACAGCGAATCAGGGGAGGCCTAGCTTGAGCGGCAAAAACGCGTATCAGACTTTTGTGGATTATCTGCTTTCCAATTCGCAGAACATGACACCGCAGCGGGCAACCATAGTGGGAGCCTTTCTGGAGACGGAAGGACATTTTTCTTCTGAAGATCTGTACCACAAGGTCAGAAAGACCGAGCCGGGAATAGGGCAGGCCACAGTGTACCGCACGCTTAAGCTGCTTGTGCGCTCGGGGCTGGCAGACTGCTTTGATATGGGCGAGGGGGTGACGCTGTACGAACATGCGTATGATCATCCCCATCATGATCATCTGATCTGCACACGCTGCGGCAGAAAAGAAGAAATTGTGGATGAGACCATAGAGCGCCGGCAGGTGGAACTGGCGGAGCGTTCCGGCTTTACACTGAGCCGCCACAGGATGTTTCTGTACGGACTTTGCCCCGCATGCCGCCGTAAAGGTATAAAGGACTGACCGTGGCACAGTATCCTTTGCCGCAGCTTGTACACCGCACCCGCGGCAGATTGCGCTACAGGTGGCGCAGGCTGTCCGACCCCGCGCTTGATCCGGAGTATTTTGAAGCATGGCTTGAAAATACAGAAGGTGTGGCGCGGGCCAGAGTGAACCCCCGCGCCGCCTGTGTGGTGATAGAGCTTGCCCCGCAGGGGAGCGGGGCGGATTTCGGCAACGTGCTGCTGCGGGTACCGGCACGGGCTTTTTCGCGCGGGGTGCCCGCACCGCCGCGCAGAGGTCTGGGCGATGCGGTGTTTCATGCGGCAATGACCGCAGCTGTTGCCGCGATGCCGCCCGGGCTGCAACTGCCGGTGGCGGCCGCAATGGGCGCTCCCGCAGTGCTGAAAGGGGCTGAAACGCTGCTCACTCAGGGACTCAAGGTGCGGGTGCTGGACATGGCGACCATAGGCTTTTCGCTGCTGCGCGGCGATTATGTGGCTGCCGCGTCCATATCCACCATGGTTGTTGTGGGCGAATTTCTGCGTCAGGCAACCGAGGACCGCTCCAACGGGCTGCTGAAGAGCCTTGTGGCCGCTCCTGTGGAGTCGGTATGGGTGCGCCGCGGAGATGCGGAGGTCGCCGTTGCCTTTGCCGATGTGGTTCCCGGCGATCTGGTGCTTGCAGGCAGCGGCGGGCTGGTGGCTGTGGACGGACTGGTGGTGGCGGGTGAGGCTTTGCTGGACTGCAGTTCCATAACCGGAGAATCCGCTCCGGTGTATGTGAAGGAGGGAGCGGAGATTCTCTCCGGCTGCATTGTCCGTGAAGGCGCTGTGACCATTGAGGCCCGGCGTACCGGTGCCGAAACAAACATGGCCAGAATTTCGGGCTTTATGGAAAATGCGCTGCGTGAAGTTTCGGCCAGAGAACGCCGCAGCGACAGGCTTGCGGACATGCTTGCCCCCATCACGCTTGGTCTGGGCGCCGTCCTGTATGCCGCCACGCATGACGCCTCGCGCGCTCTTTCTGTTCTTACCATCGATTATGCCTGTGCGGTAAAGCTGCCCGCGCCCGTGGTTATTAAAACTTCGCTGCATACCGCTGCCAGAGAGGGCGTGCTGATTAAAAGCGGCTCCGGACTGGATGCGTTTGCAGAAGCCGACACTCTGGTTTTTGACAAGACCGGAACTCTGACCACAGGGCGGCTGCGGGTCACTGATGTGCTTACGGCCGGTATTGCTGATGATGAATTTATCCGTCTGGCCGCATCGGTGGAAGACCGGTCGGATCATCCCGTGGGGCAGGCCGTGGTGGCGGAAGCGGCGCGCAGGGGCCTTGATCTGCTGCCGGCGGGCAATGCCTGCTGCAGTATCGCACACGGCATAGAGGCCGTGGTGGCCGGCCGCGTGGTGCGTGTGGGCAGCCATCACTACATTGCCGAAGACTGCGGCATCAGCTGCGCGGCACTGGCCGGAGAGGCTGAACGGTTGCGCAGTGAGGCCAAGACGCTGGTGTTTGTTGCTTCCGGCGATTCGCTGCTGGGCCTTATTGCCCTGCGCGACGAGATACGCCCCGAAGCATGCGATGTGCTGCGGCAGATGCGTTTGCGGGGCATACGGCATGTTTATGTGCTGACAGGCGATCATGCCCGGACTGCTGAGACTCTGCTTGCACAGGTGCCCGGTATTGACGGGATGCATACGGACCTGCTGCCGGAAGAAAAAGCCGCTTTTGTGAAAGACCTGCGGAGCAAAGGGCACAAGGTGGCCATGATCGGCGACGGCGTGAACGATGCTCCTGCTTTTGTGGCGGCAGATGTGGGGGTGTCACTTTCACGCACGCAGGGACTGGCCAGAGAATCGGCCCGCATTGTGCTGCTGCGTGACTCTCTGCACGGGCTGGTGGTGGCGCGGGATACCGGCCTGAGGGCTGCGGGAATACTGGATAACTGCTTTACGGCAGGGGTGGGCATAAATACCGGCCTGCTGCTTGTGGCCGGTGCGGGGCTGCTGTCACCTGTTGCGGCAGCTGCTGTTCATAATGCCACAACGTTCGCCATACTTGGCGGCTCAGCCTGGGCGGCCGGCAGACGGCCGGCAGCCGGACAGCAGGCAGACCGGCGGAACTGACCCCGCCGCGCAGACGGAATACAAAAAAGCCTTTCCCCGCGGAAAAGGCTTTTTTTGTGTGTCAGCAGGATGTCAGGCTTTTTCCTCTTTTACCGTCACGGGACACGGTGCCGGTTCTTTGCGGGCTTCTTCCACCATGTCTTTTACATTATCACGGGCGCATTTGTAACGATCTTCCGCCCATGCCGAGGCCTTTACCCCGCCGCGGATGACTCCCACGGCAGCCTTGCGCAGCAGCCCGCTTTTGTAGACCGCATATGCAGCCAGCCCGATGACGGCCACACCAAGAGACGTTGATACAGTTGAACGCAGATGAAGCATATGTCCTCCTGAGGGGTTTGTCTGTATATATGCCTTATACACCTGCAGCGGGCAAACCGTGAAAACGGAAATCAACGCTGATGATATATTTCCCGCAGCAGGAGCATATTTCTCTCTGTAGAATCAACTGTAACAGATTGCGTACGGTAACGGAGTATTTTCCGGACAGAGACTGCGCGGCCTGCGCCCGTCGGTTTTTCAGGCCGCAGGTGCGTTGTGTTCCGCCTGATGCCTGTGGGCAGTATGCCGGGATGAATGAAGACAGCGCGCGGGCCGCAAAAAAAAGCGCTCCCCGCACGCCTTCAGATAAAGGCGGCAGGGAGCGCATCGGGTGTCTGACAGACCGCTGTTATTCCACGGTGACGCTTTTTGCCAGGTTTCTGGGCTGGTCAACGTCTTTGCCCAGATAGTCTGCGGCTTCATAGCTGAAGAGCTGCAGAGCGGGCAGGGCCAGAAACGATGAGAGCGGGCCCCATGCCTCGGCCATGACCCACGGGCTGTCCACGGCAAGGTCGGCCCCCGGATGCACCAGTGCGATGATGCGGCCGGAGCGTGCCTGTACTTCCTGCAGGTTTGATTTGACTTTGGGGTACAGATCGTCGGCGGGCGCCACGGCAAACGTGGGGAATTCCGGATCGATAAGCGCTATGGGGCCGTGCTTCATTTCACCGGCGGCATAGCCTTCGGCATGGATGTAGGAAATTTCCTTGAGCTTGAGTGCGCCTTCCAGTGCCAGCGGATAGCTGAGCCCGCGCCCCAGAAAAAAGAAACTGCGTGCCGAAGAGTATTCGCGGGCAAGACGTTTGGCTTCTTCCCGCATTCTGGGCAGTTCCGATTCAAGCTGTCCGGGCAGTTTTTCCAGCCCGTCCACCGCGGCTCTGCGGGTTTCATCGGGCAGCACGCCTTTGCGTATGCCCCAGTAAAGCGCCAGCAGTGCCAGCGCAGTCATCTGGCTGGTCATGGCCTTGGTGGAAGCCACACTGATTTCCGGCCCTGCCTGCGTGTAGACCACCGTGTCCGCTTCTCGCGCGATGGATGAGCCGACAACGTTGCACAGGCCGATGACCGGCAGGCCCTGCTCTTTGGCCAGCCTCAGCCCTGCCAGTGTGTCTGCGGTTTCACCGGACTGGCTGATAACCAGTACGGCTTCGCCCTGTTGCATGATGGGCTGGCGGTAGCGGAATTCAGAGGCTATTTCAACGCTCACCGGCACACCGGCCCATTGTTCCAGCAGCTGTTTGCCCCACAAACCGGCGTGAAAACTGGTGCCGCAGGCCACGATATGCAGCCGCGAGGGAATGGCAGCCTGTTCCAGTTCCGGCAGGGTGACGGTGCGCTGTTTCCAGTCCATGCGTCCGGTCAGGCAGTCGCTGATCACACGGGGCTGCTCGAAGATTTCCTTGAGCATGAAGTGCTTGTAGCCGCCTTTCTGTGCGGCCTGAACGTCCCACGTGATGTGGTGAACCTGTTTTTCAACCGGAGAAAGGTCTTTTACATTCATGACGCTCCAGCTGTTGGCGTCGATGCGGACCATTTCTCCGTCTTCCAGAAAGACCACGTCACGCGTGTAGGGCAGAAATGCGGGAATGTCGGAAGCAAGGAAATTTTCGCCCTGCCCTATGCCCATGACCAGCGGGCTGGACTGCCGTGCGGCGTACAGCGTGCCGGGGTTGCGCGAATCGCATACCACAATGGCGTATGCGCCTTCGGCCCGCTGCAGCGCCATGGATATGGCCGTATCCAGCGAGCCTGTGCTGCGCAGACATTCGGCAATGAGGTTGGCACAGACTTCCGTGTCGGTTTCAGACCGGAACTCATACCCTTTTTCCAGCAGTTCAGCCTTGAGCTGCTGGTAGTTTTCGATGATGCCGTTGTGAATGATGGCCAGCGAACCGTCCTGACAACAATGCGGGTGTGCGTTGCGTTCTACGGGCACCCCGTGTGTTGCCCAGCGGGTATGACCGATGCCGCTGGTCGCCATGGTCACGTTTATGCTTTCCAGCTTTGTTTCCAGATTGGCCAGTTTGCCTTCGGCGCGGACGATGTTCAGCTCTTTGTTCTGTACAAAGGCGACCCCTGCGGAGTCGTAACCACGATATTCCAGCCTGCGCAGGCCTTCAATGATGACGGGAACGGCGGGGCGGTGCCCCGCGTAGCCGATTATGCCACACATAGGGTTCTCCTTGCGGGATGTGCCGGAGACTTGCGATTCCGGACGGGAAGTAACAGTCGGGCATAGTACGTTGTCGGGGGCATCAGCGCAAGAGTATGAGACACTCACCACCACCAGCGCGGATAACTGCGCCTGCGGCTGAGGTTGTTGACCACAAGAGCCACGCCCAGAATGATGGCTGCACCCGCGCCGGCGGGTATGATTACATACATGTAGCCCAGCGCGTGCACGGCGGGGCTGCCGATAACGGCGATAAGCGCGGTGGCACCGCCCGGAGGATGCAGCGTGCCGGTAAGATGCATGAAAAAAATGGCCAGCGAAACAGCCGTCGCCGCGGCAAAGGCGTCGTTGCCCAGCAGCTGGAAACAGGCAACGCCTGTCGCGGCCGACAGCAGGTGCCCGCCCACCAGATTGCGCGGCTGCGACAGAGGAGCATCGGGGGCGCCGTAGGCCAGCACTGCCGATGCGCCGAAGGACCCTATCAGCAGCACGCTGTCTGCGCGGGAAAGAAACGAATTGAGCAGTCCCAGCAGCAGGATGCCCGCAAAAGCACCTGCGGCTGACCAGCAGGCTTCGTGCATGCAGGGGCGCCAGTCATTGGTTGCACAGCCCCGCATTTTGCACAGGTATCCCGCAGGGGCCGATTTTTTCTCCGGTTGTGTCATGTGCCGGATATGCCCTGTCCTGCGGCGGAACACTGTGACGTGCGTCACATCCGGCATGCGGTGTGTACCGCCACGCCCGGCCGTGCGTTTTAAAAAAAGCCCTGTTCCTGACAGGATAGTCAGAAACAGGGCCGGAAGTGTGCGGCTGCGGCAGCCTCAGCAGGCCTGCTGCCAGAACTCGGGCCAGATACGCATGAGTGCGGCAAGAGCCTTGCCGCGGTGCGAGCGGGCATTTTTCTGTTCGGGCGGCAGTTCTGCGGAGTGCAGGCCGGAGTCTGAATCGATGAACAGCGGGTCGTACCCGAAACCGTTGCTGCCTCTGGCGGCTGTGGCTATGTGGCCTTCCCACGAGCCGCGGGCCGTGGCGGTGTGTCCGTTGGGCGCGGCTGCGGCCATGACGCACATGAACCGCGCTGTACGCTTTTCGTGCGGTACGCCTGCCAGCGCCCCCAGCAGCTTGGCATTGTTGCGCTGGTCGCGGGTTTCGCCGGGCAGGTGCGGGCTGTCGTCACTGTAGCGGGCCGAATATACGCCCGGTGCCCCGTCCAGTGCGTCCACGGACAGGCCGGAATCGTCGGCCACGGCCACCAGACCTGTGGCCTGCGCCACGGCACGCGCTTTCAGCAGGGCGTTTTCTTCAAACGTCGTGCCGGTTTCCTCTATTTCGCCCACCTGCGGAAAGTCATCCAGTCCGCGTACGGTCAGTCCCGTGTCTGCAAGCATGGCGGAAAGTTCCGCGATTTTTCCTCTGTTGCGGGTGGCAAGTACGATAACCTGCTGTTTCATGCGGTTCAGGCTCCTGAAAGACGGGTAAACGGGTCAGAGCGCTGCCGGTGCGTCGTCCACCGTCAGCAGCGGTTGCAGAAACAGGGTGACGGATGTCCCCTTGCCCTCGGCGGTCTGCAGTTCAACGGCGCCGCCCATTTCCTCGATAAGTTTTTTGGTCATGGCAAGGCCCAGACCGGCCCCTTTGTCTTTGGTGGAAAAAAACGGGCTGAAGACATTTTCCCGTATCTCTTCGGGAATGCCGGTTCCGGTATCCTCTACCTGAATGAAGATTCCCCTTTGCTTCATTCCGGTACGCACCGTCAAGCTGCCGCCCCGGGGCATGGCTTCCTGTGCGTTTTTAACAAGGTTGATAAGGCACTGTTTGGTCATGTCGGCATCGCCGCGCGCCAGAGGCAGCGGTTCTGTCAGATCCACGCCGGTGGTTATGCTGCGTTTTTCATCGTTCAGCCGCATCAGCCCCATGGTGTCGCGTACTATGTGGTTCATGTCCACATCGCCGCGGCGCGGGTCGCTGGGCTTGGCAAAATTCATGGTGCTGCGCAGAATTGTGTCCAGCCGTCTGGATTCTTCCAATATGATGCGTGCTTTTTCGCGTGCGTTGTCGTCCAGCGAAGGCGACCGGAGAAGCGCATTGGCAAAGCCGCCGATGGCAAAAAGCGGGTTGCGGATTTCATGCGCGATGTAGGTTGCCAGTTCGCCTATGGCCGCCATTTTTTCAGATTGATGGAGTTTGCGTTCCATGTTGGTGCGGCCTGTGATGTCGCGGCGCATTTCTATGATCCGTGTAAGGGTGCCGTGTTCGTCATGCACGGGATACGTGTACACGCGGTGGTAACTTACCTTGCCTTCGGGGGTTACGCGGGTGTGTATCTGTTCCGCCTTGGCTCCTGTGCGCAGGGTCTCTTCAAACGGGCAGGCTCCCTGACAGGTGGAGCAGAAGTCCTGTCCTTCCAGATCGCAGCAGTAGCGGCCCAGCCAGTCTTCTTTGGCCCCGCCGCGCCGTTCCAGCACCTTTTTGTTCAGGTCGGTTATGCGTCCTTCCGCGTCCAGCAGCAGAATGTCTTCGTCAATCTGGTCGATGAGAGCGGCGAAAAGAGTGCGCGCATGTGAAAGATGCACATGGCATGTGCGGCACAGCTGTTCCGATGTGATGATGCTGAAAAAAGCCGTGACGGTACAGGCGTCCAGCACTGCCATGCGCGGCGGTGCCTCGCGGCGCAGACAGGCCATGTGTCTGCCGTCTTCCGTCATGTCTGCCAGCACGGTTGTCAGCGGTTGCGCTTCCAGCAGCGGCGCAAGCTGTGCATAGCGCGGAATGTGCGCCAGACCGGCGGGCGGCTGGGTGTCATCATCCAGCAGCAGCGCGGTGATGCATACCTGCGGAAATGCCTGCCGGAAATCGGTGCGGCTGAACAGCCCCGCCAGAAGCTCCAGACTGCTTCCCGTGCCCACTGTGGCTATGCCCAGTCTGACAGGCCGCACGGGGTGCAGTTCCGCCAGCGGCGGCTGGTGTGTGTTTGCGGTCATGATGCCTCCTTGACTGTGACGTACGCGGTCCCGTCCGGCCGGCATTATTTTACTTGCATAGTGAGTCCCGCCGTGGCAATGCGCGGGTTGCACAGTTACCTTTTACCCTGTCTTACTCCTTATGATAAGCGTTTATTCGATAAGTCTCGGCTGTCCCAAGAACCGCGTGGACACCGAGTGGCTGCTGGGCGTGCTGGGGCCGGAGGTCCGACCCGTCCGGGAGATGGCGGATGCCGACCTTGTACTCATCAATACCTGCGGGTTCATTGCTCCGGCGGTGGAAGAGTCTGTCCGGACGGTGGTCGAGGCCGTGGCCGAACTGGAAGACCTGCCCCGCAGGCCGCTGCTGGCTGTGGCCGGCTGTCTGGTGGGCCGGTACGGCCGGCAGGATCTGGCCGCAGAACTGCCCGAGGTTGATCTGTGGCTGACCAACAGAGACATGGATGCATGGCCGGAGATGATAGGCCGCGCGCTGGGAGTTGCGGTGCATGTGCCGCCGGTGCGTCTGCTTTCCACCGGTCCGTCATATGCCTACCTCAAGGTCAGCGACGGCTGCGGCCATAACTGTTCTTTCTGCACCATACCTTCCATCCGCGGCGGGCTGGTGTCCACTCCGGCCGACGTGCTGGAAGCGGAGGCCGTCAACCTGCTTTCCCGCGGGGTGAAGGAGCTGATATTTGTGGCGCAGGATGTTGCCGCCTACGGCAGAGACATGGGACTCAGGCACGGTCTGCGTTCGCTGCTGGACAGGCTGCTGCCGCTGGACGGGCTGGAACGGCTGCGGCTCATGTATCTGTATCCTGCCGGTCTTGATGCCGGTCTGCTCCGTTATCTGCGTGATGCGGGCAAACCTTTTGTGCCGTATTTTGATATTCCCGTGCAGCACGCCCATCCTGATGTGCTGTCGCGCATGGGACGTCCTTTTGCCCGCAACCCGCGCGAAGTGGTGGACCGCGTGCGCGATGTCTTTCCCGAAGCGGCGCTGCGCACGTCCATCATAGTGGGCTTTCCCGGTGAGACACAGCAGCACTACGACCATCTGACGCGCTTTGTGCAGGATGTGCGTTTTATGCATCTGGGCGTGTTTGCCTATCGTGCCGAAGAAGGCACCCCCGCAGCCGGCATGCCCGGTCAGGTGGATGAAGTGGAAAAAGACTGGCGCCGCGATGCCCTGATGGAAGTGCAGGCAGAGATAAGCGAAGAAATTCTGGAAGGGTTTACCGGCAGCGACGAAGACGTGCTGGTGGACGCCGCGCACGAGGAGTGGCCGGGGCTGCATGTGGGCCGCACATGGTTTCAGGCGCCGGAAATTGACGGCGTGACCTACATAAGCGGACCGGGGGTGAAACCCGGAGCCATGGTGCGTGCCGAGATAGTGGAATCGCGGACCTATGATCTTGTGGCACTCTCATAAACAGGATTTACAGTTGAGTTCCTGCCGCCTTTTTGGTAATGAGGCAAATCCCGCAGGACGGTAGCGGGAAAATTTGTTGGTTGGAGGAAACGTATGACAACCGAAACCATTGATACCTCTCTCGATGCAGAAATGAGCTTTGAGAGCGCCCTCGAAAACTACCTCAGCTCCGATTTCGGAGATCTTGAAGAAGGTTCCATTGTAAAAGGCGAAGTTGTCCGTGTGGACGGCGACTACGTGCTGGTCGATGTGAACTTCAAGTCCGAGGGTCAGATTGCTGCAAGCGAATTCAAGGACGCCGAAGGAAACCTTGCCATCAAGGTGGGCGACACCGTAGACGTGTTCGTAGCCCGCAAGAACGAGATGGAAGGCACCATCACCTTGTCCTTTGAAAAGGCCAAGCGCATGCAGGTCTTCGACAAGCTCGAAGAAGTACAGGAAAGTGAAGGCACAACCTGCGGTCGTATCATTCGCCGCATCAAAGGCGGTTACACCGTCGATCTGGGTGGAGTGGAAGCGTTCTTGCCCGGCTCTCATGTGGACCTGCGCCCCGTGCCTGACATGGACGCACTGGTCAACCAGGAATTCGACTTCCGCGTGCTCAAGATCAACCGCCGCCGTAGCAACGTCATCGTTTCCCGCCGCGTGTTGCTGGAAGAAGAACGCGATTCCAAGCGTCAGGATCTGTTGAAAACCCTCGAAGAGGGTCAGATCGTTACCGGTAAGGCAAAGAACATCACCGAATACGGTGTGTTCGTTGACCTTGGCGGTCTGGACGGTCTGCTGCACATCACCGACATGTCCTGGAAGCGTATCCGTCATCCCAAGGAACTGGTTTCTCTGGGGCAGGAGCTGGAACTGAAGATTCTGAGCTTTGACCGTGACAGCCAGAAGGTTTCTCTGGGCATGAAGCAGCTGGTGAACGACCCCTGGGCCGATATCACCTCTAAGTACCCCGAAAACGCCCGCCTGAACGGCAAGGTGACCAATCTGGTCGACTACGGCGCATTTGTGGAACTGGAACCCGGCGTTGAAGGTCTGGTGCACATTTCTGAAATGTCCTGGACCCGCAAGCTGCGTCATCCTTCCCAGATGGTTCGCGTCGGCGACGAAGTGGAAGTGGTCATTCTGGGCGTTGATCCCGACAAAAAGCGCATTTCTCTGGGCATGAAGCAGGTCAAGCCGAATCCCTGGGAAGTTGTTGCAGAAAAATACCCCGAAGGCACCATCCTTGAAGGTGTCATCAAGAACATTACCGAATTCGGCATGTTCATCGGTATCGAAGACGGCATCGACGGTCTTATCCACGTCTCCGACATCAGCTGGACCAAGAAAATCCGTCATCCCAACGAACTGTACAACGTGGGCGACACCGTGCAGGCAAAAGTGCTGACCGTGGATCAGGAAAGCGAAAAGTTCACCCTCGGCGTGAAGCAGCTGACCGAAGATCCGTGGAGCAAGGTGCCCGCAAACTACCCCGTGGGTACGCTGGTGAACGGCGTTGTTACCAACATCACCGACTTCGGCCTCTTTGTGGAAGTTGAAGAAGGTATCGAAGGTCTGGTGCACGTGTCTGAAATCAGCCAGAAAAAGGTGAAGTCTCCCTCTGAAATGTTCAAGGAAGGCGTGACCATTCAGGCGAAAGTCATTCACGTGAGCGCGGAAGAACGCCGCCTCGGTCTGTCCATCAAGCAGATCAAGGACGACGAAGAACGCCGCCGTCCCAAAGAGTTCCGTTCCGGCCCTGCAGAAGCAGGCGGACAGACTCTGGGCGACATTCTCAAGCTGAAGCTTGAAGAGGATGCAGCAGACAACTAGGCTTACCTTTAGCCAGAGGCATCCTTTTCTCTTCGGAATGATGCTTATACTGGTGGCTGTGGCCCTCTTCTGGGGGGCCATGGCCACTTTGCGTTTGCTGTTCGGCGATGAAGATTTTTCGGGCGGCCAGCGGCTGGGTCTCATCAACGTGCAGGGCATGCTGCTGGACACCACCCCCTATGTTGATTTTGCCGAAGAACTGCGCCGCGACCCCGACGTGCGCGGGGTGCTGCTGCGGGTCAATTCGCCGGGCGGGGCGGTGGCGCCTTCGCAGGAGCTGCACGACGCGGTGAAGCGTCTTGCGGCAAGCAAGCCTGTGGTTGTTTCCATGGGGGCCGCTGCTGCTTCCGGCGGCTACTACATATCTGTTCCGGCAACCCGCATTGTGGCCAATCCTTCCACGCTTACGGCCAGCATCGGCGTAAAGATGGAAATGGGCAACGTGCACGAGCTGATGAAGGCGCTGGGCATACACCATGTGGCGCTGACCAGCGGCGAGTTGAAAAATGCCGGTTCTCCCTTTGCGGAGATGACCCCCCGCGAGCGGGAGTATCTGCAGTCCGTTGTGATGGATATGTACGACCAGTTTGTGCAGGCCGTGGCCGAAGGACGGCATCTGCCGCCCGAGGATGTGCGGCTGGTTGCAGACGGCCGGGCCATGACCGGCAGACAGGCGCTGCAGGCGGGGCTGGTTGATATGCTGGGAGACAGACATACGGCCATGCAGGAACTGCTGCGGCTGTGCAACGCCACGGGGGAACTGCCGGTGCAGGCGGGCCCCGAAGAAAAACGCAGCATTCTGCGCGAGCTGTTTCTTTCCGTGCTGCCTGCCGGTGTCATTTCCGGTATGGACGATGCCCCGTACCGCTTTTTCTTTTAACGCCATCCGGCGTACTTCTTTTTTTCCTTTCTTTTTTCACCGCTGCTCATCTGCGCCGAGCCTGCTGTCAGCGTGACCGACAGGCAGTTGCAGCCGGCAGCCGATGTTTGTGACCAGTCCGGCGGAACCACGGAGCCGCCGCGGTTGATGGCGCGTGAACGTGTGCCGCGGCACCGCGTACCGGTTGTTTCTGCCTGCGGGCGGTGTTCTGTTCTCTTCAGACAGAGAACCGCGGTGCGGGCGGATAACACATGGCAGGAAGTGTCGCGTTGTGGTACGCTGGCGGGAAAGCAAGAAAGCGGGAACGCATGCTGTGTCAGACTGCGTTGTTCCGTATTTCAGCCGGGAGGTTTTTTCATGAATGTACGTTCCAGCGGCGTGCTGCTGCATATCACCTCGTTACCGTCGGGGTACGGCATAGGAGATCTGGGACCGGCCGCTTACCGGTTTGCGCGGCTGCTGCGTAATACAGGTCAGCTGTACTGGCAGTTTCTGCCGCTGGGGCCCACGTCGCCCGCCATCGGCAACTCTCCGTATTCCAGTCCTTCCGCATTTGCGGGTAACCCGTTGTTCATCAGTCCCGAACTGCTGGTGCAACAGGGCGTGGTGGCATGGCCCGACATTCAGGTTGCCGATCACGCACCGTTGTACGACGACCCCGCGCGGGTGGAATATGACAGGGGGGAGCGGCATCGGGAACGGGTGCTGCGCGCCGCGTTTGAGCGCAACAGCCATACGCTGCCCAGTGACGGGTTTTATGCGGAATTCTGCAGACAAAACAACGCATGGCTGGACGATTACGCCCGTTTTGTGACCATCAAGCGGGCACATGGCGGGGCGGAGTGGCGACACTGGCCGGCTGCGCTGCGCAACCGCGACGAAGAGGCTCTGGCGGCATGGGACGAGGACAACGCCAGAGAGATGGAATATGAGCGCTTTGTCCAGTACCTCTTTTTCCGCCAGTGGGACGCTTTGCACGCCTACTGCCGCGAACTGGGCGTGGTGCTGGTGGGTGACGTGCCCATATATGTGACATATGACAGCGCCGATGTATGGGCCAACCCCGAATATTTTCAGCTTGATGCGTCAATGGATCCGGTTTACGTGGCAGGTGTTCCGCCTGATTATTTCAGCGAGACGGGGCAGCGTTGGGGTAACCCTGTTTACAACTGGCAGGCCATGCGGCAGGACGGTTTCCGCTGGTGGATAGACCGTATGCGGCATAATTTCCGGCTGGCGGACGTGGTGCGTCTTGATCATTTCAGGGGGTTTGCCGGTTACTGGCAGATTCCCGCGGCGGAAAAGACGGCTGTCAACGGCCGCTGGGTCGATGCACCGGGCATGGAGCTTTTTTCCGCGTTCGGGCGGGCCTTCACCAGCCTGCCAATCATTGCCGAAGATCTGGGAGTCATTACCGCCGATGTGCGCGAGCTTAAAAACACATGGAATCTTCCGGGCATGAAGATTCTGCAGTTCGGCTTTTCCGGTGATCTGACCCGTAATCCTGATGCACCTTTTAACCACGAACGCAGGTGTGTGGTGTATACCGGCACCCATGACAACGCTCCTGTGCGGGCCTGGTTCACGCAGGAAGCGGGCGACGAAGAGCGTTTCAGACTGGGGGAATTTGCCGGACATTCGGTGCGGGAGGAAGATGCCCATCATGCATTCATGCGGCTTGCCATGGCCGGTGTGGCCGATACGGTTGTTTTTCCGCTGCAGGATGTGCTGGGACTTGGCGCGGAATCGCGCATGAACACGCCTTCGGTGGCTGAGGGCAACTGGGCATGGCGCATGACTGCGGATCAGCTGGAAGCGTATCATTACGAACGCTTTGCGGCCATGACCCGTTTTTTCGGAAGGCAGAGCTAACGGCAAAGGAGCACGCATGAGCGGGCTGTTCATTGTAATGGTGGGGCTGCCCGCCAGAGGCAAATCCACTGTGGCATCCAAGCTGCGCGAAGGGCTGGAAAGTGAAGGCCTGCGGGTGGAGATTTTCAATAACGGTGAACTGCGACGGGAAAGGCTGGGGCAGGATTCATCGGCGCCTTCATTTTATGAGCCCGGCAATGAAGAAGGGCGTATGCGGCGTGAAGAGCTGGCGCGGATAAATATACGCCGTGCACTGGCATTTTTGCATGCCGGGGGCGATGTGGCAGTGCTGGATGCCACCAACGCCAGCCGCGCCCGCAGGGCCATGATAGAAGAATCCGCGCGCGGGCTGCCGACGTTGTTTGTGGAATGCTTCAACGACGACCCCGACCTGCTGGAAGCCTCGGTCCAGCGCAAGACGCGCCTGCCGGAATTTGCCGGTCTGACGCCGGAAGCGGCAGCCGAAAGCTTCAACCGGCGTATCGAATACTACAGGCGGATTTATGTGCCGCTGGGCGAGGAAAGCTGTTTTCTGCGGGTGGATACGCTGAACAACCGTATCGTGGAGGAACGGCTGGGGTACAGGGTGCCACATTACATCCGCATCCGCGATATTCTGGTTTCCGACTGGGTGCGCAACCTGTATCTGGTCCGCCACGGCGAGACCGTTTACAACGTCGAAGGGCGTATCGGCGGTGACGCGCCCCTGACGGAAAAAGGGCTGGCACAGGCCAATGCACTGGGGCGTCACTTCAGCAATATGGTCATCCCCTATATTTTTACCAGCACGCGGCAGCGCTCGGCGCAGACTGCAGCTCCGGTGCTGGCAGGGCAGGAACGTCAGGGGTTTGCCGCAACACGCATGGCCCTGACCGAGTTTGACGAGATAAACGCCGGAGTATGTGAAGGCATGCGCTATGATGAGATACGCAGCCGCATGCCGGAAATCTTTGATGCGCGCGCCCGCGACAAGTATAACTATGTGTATCCCCGCGGTGAAGGGTACTCCACGCTTAAAGCCCGCGTGGACAGGGGGCTGAAAAAGGCTCTGTTTCTGTCGGGCAATGCGCCTGCCATCATGATAGTGGGGCATCAGGCCATAAACCGTATGATACTTTCACACTTTCTGTTCCGCAGAACAGAGGACGTGCCGTATATCTATATCCCGCAGGATCAGTATTTCCATATTGTATCCACGCAGAAGAAAAAACTTTTCGAACTGGTCCGCTTTACGGGGCAGACTGCCTAGCGGGCAGTGCCGCCGCGATGCCGACAGAGCCGGCGGCCAGCAGAGCCGAAGGACAGCAACGGCCCGTTTTGCGGGCCGTTTTTGCGTGTACTTTGCGGCATCAGGAGCGGGGCCGCGCGGGGTTGCCGGAGGCAGGAGTAAGCCTGTGCAGTGCCGAGTGCAGTGTGGCGGTACCGCTGCGGCAGGTCACCGTCAGTGCCAGCCGGTGGTTATCCAGAACAGCCTCCATGCGGTTTGTGGCATCCAGCATGTCGGCAAGCGTATGGACAAAACCGTTGTCAAAAGCCGTGATGTGGACCCTTTCCGGGCGGCGCACGGCGCGCGCGGAGGCGCACAGCAGAGACGCATCCCGCACTGTGCGGCGCAGGATGTGGAATTCTGCGGCGGCGGGCAGCCACGCTGCCACGCGGCTGATTTTACGCACGGCTATATTGCCGCAGTCCACCCACAACGACACACCGCCGTCGGGCGCGTAGGCCGCAAGATCCGGTTTAAAGTGCCAGCCCACGTTTTCCTCTATGCGCGGGGTGTGCGGCATAAACAGGATATACCCCAGAATTTTGAGTGCGATGTGCCATGATACCTCGCCGGGGGCGGCGCGCAGTACCGTTTTGCCGCGCAGCGTACCGCGGCTGCTGTGTCTGGTGATGGTGCAGGTATACTTCATGGCTGTACCGGAGCGTTATGTATTCTGGCACGGATTGCCGCGCAGGAGCAAGCGGCACAAAAGGCATACAAGGGACATTGCGGGGCGGGACACCTGCGGCTATAGTGCCGCCGGAACGGGCAATGCCGCACCGCGCCGGATTGCTGCCGGACCATATCAATAAGGAGCCTGCCAGACATGACACAGACCCGCAGAGTTGCACGCCGTGTGCAGCAGATCAGGATTTCCGCCACCAAACTTATGCCCATGCTTGCCGCCCGTATCGGCGGGTGTGTTTCTCTGGGACAGGGGGTGCCCTCGTTTTCCACGCCCCCGCATATCGTGGATGCCGTCTGCAGGGTGCTGCGCGATGATCCGTCGGCGGGCAAGTATTCCTTGCAGCCGGGTATGCCCGCATTGCGTCAGGCCATTGCGGAGCATCTGACTGCCGCAAAGGGCTTTGCCGCGGACCCTGACAGTGAGGTGGCCGTCACCGTGGGTGCCATGGAAGCTCTGCTTATGGCGCTGCTGACTGTTGTGGACAGGGGTGATGAGGTCATCATTCCTTCTCCGGGCTATGCCTCGCATGCCGAACAGGTGCTCATGGCCGAAGGCGTGCCCGTGCATGTGCCGCTGCGCTCCGCGGACTGGGGGCTGGATGTGGAGGCCGTACGAGCTGCAGTGACGGAGCGCACCCGCGCGGTGATTGTCTGCAATCCGGGCAACCCCACGGGAACGGTCTACGCGGACGAGGATGTGCGTGCGTTGTGCCGTCTGGCGCTCGAACACAATCTGGTGCTTATTTCCGACGAAACTTACGACTATATGGTGTTCGGAGGACATGCGGCGCCGCTCAGTCCGGCAAGTCTTCCTGAAATGCGTGAAAATGTCATTGTCATCAATTCGTTTTCCAAAAAGTATGCCCTTACGGGATGGCGTGTGGGGTACGCTGCTGCTTCAGCCGGATGGATGGGTGAAATGCTCAAGGTGCACGATGCCACGGCCATCTGTGCTCCCACTGTTTCGCAGCATGCGGCGCTGGCAGCCCTGACCGGTCCGCAGGACTGCGTGGAACAGATGTGCGCCGCGCTGGAAAAACGCCGCAGTCTGACCATGGACCGCATGGCGGCTCTTGCTCCCGCTTTTACCTGCGTGCCGCCGCGGGGCGCTTTTTATGTGATGGCCCGTTACTCCTGTACTCCGGAGCCTTCGCCGGAAGTGGCCCGGCGCATTCTTGAAGAGGCGAGGGTCATCACCGTTCCGGGTGCCTCTTTCGGACCGGCGGGAGAAAATCATCTGCGGTTGTCCTTCGGGGCGGACGAGGCGGAGCTGACGGAATGTTTTGACCGGCTGCAACGCTGGGCGGAGCGGCAGTGAACAGGCATGCCGTCGGATTGCTGTCGCGGGGGTGCGCATGAGCCGCTCTGATGTTTTTGCCGATGCCCCGCCGGCTGACTGGGCACAGGCTGTGCCGTTGCTGCGCGAGGGGGCGCATCTGCCCCTGCTGCGTTCAGTCGCGCGTCTGCGTCGTAGCAAAACCGTCTATCCGCCGGAAGGACAGGTCTTTGCCGCGCTGCACTGCACGCCGCTGCATACAGTGCGGGTTGTCATAGTGGGGCAGGACCCGTACCACGGCGCAGGTCAGGCCCACGGGCTGGCGTTTTCCGTTCCGCAGGGGGTCAAGCCGCCGCCTTCACTGCGTAATGTGCTCAAAGAGGCCGCCGCACAGAAGCCTGAAGCTCCGGCTGCGGCGGGTATGCAGCATAACGGTGTGCAGACGGATCTCACTCCGTGGGCGGAACAGGGCGTGCTTTTGCTTAACACCGCCCTCACGGTGGAGGCGGGCCGGGCGGGGTCTCATGCCGCGCTGGGCTGGCACGCGGTGACGGACGATATTATCCGCACGGTTTCAGAGCGCTGTCCGGCCGTGGTATTCATGCTGTGGGGCAATCATGCCAGACAGAAGGCGGCTCTGGTGGATACGGGGCGCCATCTGCTGCTGGAAAGTGTTCATCCTTCGCCGTTTTCCGCGCACAAAGGGTTTCTGGGCTGCGGGCATTTTGTCACGGCCAACAGCTGGCTGGCTGCCAGAGGGCTTTTGCCTGTGCTGTGGTAGTGCAGGGGCTTTGCGGTTCCGCCCGCAGGCGGAGCCGCCGGACCGCGCTACCGCAGATTATGAGAGCAGGAAGAAAGATTTGTCCCACCAGTGCACATTGGAGCGCCCCAGTCCGTGGCGTGCCCATCTTGGCACCAGCGTGTTGCGGTGTCCCCAGAATTCACCCTGAAAACGTCTGGGGGCATACAGTTCGGTGGCCTTGCCGCCCAGCATGAGCGTGTGGAAGGACACAAGACCGGCCAGTGCTTCGCCTCTGGCCATGCTGCCCAGCGCAGGATGATATGCGCCTGCCAGCACCTTTCCGGCCAGCGAAGGCACATGCGCCACACCGGCGCGGATGACCCGTATACCGTGCTTCCAAAATGTGTTCAGGGCCATGCCCAGCATCACTGATGCGCGGGCGACTTCCCATGGTCTGTATCTGCCGTCGCGCCACCACGAGGCCAGCAGCGTCCCCTCGAAAACAAGGCAGGGATACAGGCGTACCATGTCAGGGCCGAGTGAACAGGCTGTCCGGACATCACGCAGAAAGGCTCCCTCGCTGTGTCCCGGAAGGCCGGGCATCAGCTGTATGCCCAGTCCCAGACCGGCTTCGCGCACAATGCGGCAGCCGGTTACGGCGGTATGCGCCGTGTATCCGCGGCCGCTGCGGGTCAGCGCGTCGTTGCTGAAGCTCTGTATGCCCAGCTCCACCGTATCCAGCCCCATCCGGTGCAGCCGCTGCAGACCGGCAACGTCCACACAGTCGGGACGGGTGGAACAGCGTATGGAGGTGACCAGACCTTTATGACGGTACTGCCGGCCCAGCGCGATGAATTTTTCCTGCCACATGTCATCCAGCGCAGTGAATGTGCCGCCGTAATACGCCAGTTCAAAAGGAGATTCCCCTGCTTCATAGGCCAGTTGCAGTTCTTTCTGCAGCTGGCTGTACCGTTCGCTCAGGGCGGCGGGGCCTACGCCTGTCTGGGCTGTCTGCGCACAGAACACGCAGCGTCCCGGACAGCCTGCAAACGGAATGAAAACTGGCCGGATATGCCGTGTACGTGGTGCAGGTTCGGGATGGTAAAAAATAATGTCACTCATGAGCTGCTTCGATTATTAGTGTATTGCTATGGGGTTAGGAAGTTTTTTTACCTGCTGGTCAGTATAAATATGCCTAACCTTGCAAAGAGATACAAAATCTTCTTGAAAAAAGCGAATCGGATGTTTATATAACCATTTAGGAGACCTCGTGTTGACTCCGGCAGATACGTTCTGAAGTGCTGCAGACAGCGTATGGCGAAAATATACTATGATAATGGCGCGATACTGTTTGCCGGAACGCTGCAAGTCGTTTCGTTTCGCCGGAACAAGCTGTCTGAATCCACGCCGGGAATACGGCGGTTGCCGTTGAGACACGGCACTGTGAATCTGCGGAGAACAGCCTGAGGGTTTGTCATATATGACGCACCGGGGCACTGTGCTTTTTTGTGTGTACCAGGGACGCGAACACTGAAAGGAAACACCCGGCCGACCGGGTACAGGAGGGATACCATGAGTGGTAAGACCTTGACCAAGGCTGACATCGTTGATGCCATTTACGAAAAGACCGAAAGAAACCGCGCTGAAGTGAAGAACGTGGTTGAATCCCTTCTGGGAATCATGAAGCAGGCCATTAAAAAAGATCATGCCCTGCTGATCAGCGGGTTCGGTAAATTCGAAGCATACGACAAAAAAGCCCGCAAGGGCCGTAACCCGCAGACGGATGAAACCATTACCCTGCCTCCGCGCAAGGTTGTGGTGTTCCGCCTGTCGCGCAAATTCCGTGCAGAGCTGAACGGCGAATAGCATTGCGCACTCCGTCCGGATGAGAAGCCGCCCGCTGCAGAGCAGGGGCGGCTTTTCTTGTTTTACCGTGTGCTGCGGGGTTAGTGTCTGCCTGTGGTTTCCAGCCGTGAAACATGCACGGCGGGAACGCGTGTGTGCCACGGAGCGGCCTCCTCCAGCCGGGCAGCCAGACGGAACAGCAGCCCGTCGCGGCCTGTGCCTGCGCCCAGCTGAACACCCACGGGCAGACCGTGTTCAGTGGCATACAGCGGCAGCGATACGGCGGGTGAACCGGCCATGTTGAAGGGCGGCGTATAGGGAATGAATGTTCCCAGCATGGCGGCATAGTCGTCCAGCTCCATCTGCTGCAGGGAATATGCGCCCAGCTTTGCGGGGGGCGTGGTCATGACAGGCGTCAGCAGCACGTCGTAGCGCTCGAAAAAGCGGGCCATGGCCCTTCCCAGCAGGTGCATGCGGTTGAGTGCACCCGCATAGTGTGCGCCGGTTTCGCGCTGCCCTTTTTCCCACAGAAGGCGGGTCAGTTTTTCGGCATGGCGTTCATCCGGCATGCCTGCGGGCGAAATGAGCGGGCCCAGCGTGACTATCACCTGTGCGGCGACAATGGTCATGAAAATGTCGGCCACTTCGTCGCAGTGCAGGTCGGGAGCTGCTTCTTCCACATGGTGTCCCATGCCTTCCAGCAGACGGGCCGTGTGCATGACCGCATTGCGGCAGTCTTCGGACGCGGGGGCCGCTCCGGCGGGCCACTGCAGTGCGTATCCTATCTTCAGCCGTCCGGTTTCTCTGCGTATTTCGGTACTGAACGGCAGCGGCGGCCGCGGAAAAGGATACGGGTCGCCCAGCCCTGTGCCGCACAGCCCGTCAAGGGCTGCCGCACTGTCGCGTACGGTGCGTGTCAGCACGCCGTTGGTGGCAAGCGCGCCCCAGCATTCTCCCAGCTCCGGCGCCCATGAAAGCAGACCCCGGCTGCATTTGAAGCCCACCAGACCGCAGGCTGCAGCAGGAATGCGTATGGAGCCGCCCCCGTCGTTGCCATGTGCAACGGGTACGATACCGGCTGCCACGGCAGAAGCTGAACCACCGCTGGAACCGCCCGGAGAACGGGTCACATCCCACGGGTTGCGTGTCTGGCCGTGCAGCACACTGTCCGTGGTGGCTGTCAGGCCGAATTCCGGCGTTGCGCTTTTGCCTGCCGGCACCATGCCCAGCGTGCGGAAGCGGTGTGTCAGGTGGCTGTCTTCGCCGGGAAAAAAGCCGTCTTTCAGCGCCATGCACGCCATGCGGGTGGGCACACCCGCGTATGACGGGCCCAGGTCTTTGAGCAGATACGGTACTCCGTAGAGAGCCGCTTCCGGATCAATATGCCGCAGTTCGGCATATGCCTGCGTCTTCATGGGCTGCACCACGGCGTTGATGGCCGGATTCAGTGCCTCCATGGCTTGAAATACGGTATGCAGCACTTCGTCCGGCGTAATCTGGCCGGAACGGATAAGCCCCCGAAGGGCCACGGCATCCAGTGTTCCCAGTTCCTGCATGGAAAGGGCGGCATATGGCGGGGTGTCTGACTGCGTGGTCATGGTAAACCTCCGGTTATATTGTCACCGGAATCATGATACGCGTTTTTAAATAATTAACAATGGCTGCGGCATATAAAAAGGGAAGCCCTCCTGCGGAAGGCTTCCCCCGTGTGCGGCATGCTGCGGCGGTCAGTCCGCCACAATAAAGCTGTTGGGGAATTCGCGGCGCATGGATTCACGCACGGCTTCGGCATTGGACAGTTTGGAATACACACCGACCTGCACCCGCCAGAAGCCGATATCATCGGCATAGACCAGCCGTGCCGGTTTGCCTTCGGCCTTCATGCGGCTGCTCAGGCTTTCGGCGTTTTCGCGCTTGGCAAAAGCGCCTACCTGCACATAGAAGCGTCCGCTCATTTCGCCGTTGGTGTATGTGGGCACGTCTTCCAGCGATTCGATGCGCACCCGTGCAATGCCCGGCCCCACCATGTCGAGACGCTGCGCGCCCGTGTAGGTAAGGTCGATGATGCGGTCTTTCACAAAGGGGCCGCGGTCGTTGACCACCACGTTGATGGCTTTGCCGTTTTCAAGGTTGGTCACGCGCAGCCGCGTGCCGAAGGGCAGCAGTTTGTGCGCGGCGGTCATGCCGTACATGTCATAGACTTCGCCGTTGGCCGTGCGCCTGCCGTGAAAATCTTTACCGTACCATGACGCCAGCCCTTCTTCGGTGTAGCCGTGAGCGGATGTCATGGTGGTGTATGATTTGCCGTCAATGGTATAGGTGTGCGATTTTACGGGGCCTTTAGGTGCCGGACGGGGTGAGGTGTCCAGAACTTTTTTGCCGCAGCCGCCGGCAAGAGACAGTAATGCAGCGAGCATGAGCAGCAGTATGATTCTGGCGGTACGGCGTTGCAGTGCCGGATGGTGCATTCCATATCCTCCTGTAGTGGTCGGGCCGCGCGGTACAGCGCAGTCGGCATGCGGTGCGGCCGGAAAAACAAAAAACATCACATTGTTTGTAGTACGCTGCCGCGTTGCGGGCAAGTAAAAGAGGGCGCGGTTTTCCGCGCCCCCGTCAGTTGCCGTGTTGTTGCGCCGGCGCAGTCTGCGCCGGTTCAGTCTGTGCAGGGCAGATCAGGCGTCTTTTTCATTATCTTCAAGCATGGCCTTGCGGTTAAGCAGTTCTTCCAGCTGGATGTCCGCCCCCACGATACCCATGATGTCGTCATTTTCATCGGTCACCGGTGCCGAAACGGTCAGAATAAGCTTGCCCGTGAACTGTGACTGGTACAGGTCGGTCACATGCAGTTCGCCGGTCTGCGAGGGCCGCTGGAACCATTGCCTGTTGGAGAAGTCGTAGCCCAGCGGCAGTTCCTGATAACGCTCGTTGTAAGCCGGATCGGTGATGACGGAAGCCAGCAGCGTGCCGCGTACGTCGGTGAGGTACAGGTACTGGATGAACGAGAACTGCCGCACAAAATCGCTGAGGCAGGGATACTCGCTTTTCTGCGGTACAATGACACATTCGGCGGCCAGTTTGAGAATGATGGTGGATGCCAGCTGCCGGGCCACCGTCTTCAGCGAATCGAATTCGGAGACGAAAAGCTCGGGCAGGTAGCGTTTGACCAGTTTAGTCATTTCCTGATTGGAGAACGACGTGGTGCGGCCGCCTTCATAAGCCTGCATGATGCGGTTGTATATCTGCCCCACGGCGGGATGCGTTTTGGAAACCTGTCTTCCTTCAGGCACCCGCAGGTAGTTGTTGATCCAGTATGCGACCCCTGCGCGTCCCGATTTATCGGTGATGATAATGGGTACGGAACGGTTGAGTATTTTGCGGGTGTCGAAGATGTTGTAGATCTCTTCGTTTTTATTCAGCCCGTCCACATGGATACCGGCGCTTGTGGCGTTAAAGTCTTTGCCCACAAACGGATAGTTGTCCGGAATGCGGTACTCAAGCTCGCGTTCGAAGTATTCGCCTATTTCGGAAATGATATGCGTGTTGGCCGCGTCATCCTCTCCGGTAAGCGAAATGTATTCGATGACCAGCGCCTCTATGGGCGAGTTGCCCGTGCGTTCGCCAAAGCCCATCAGTGTGCCGTTGACACCGCCGCAGCCATACAGCCATGCGGTGACGCCGTTGACCAGCACCTTGTGGAAGTCGTTGTGTCCGTGCCATTCCAGCCAGTCTCCCGGCACGCCCGCTTCGTCGGTGAAGGCCCGCACCACACGGGGAACAGAACGGGGCAGGGTGGCGCCGGGATAGGGCACACCGTATCCCATGGTGTCGCACAGACGTATTTTGACGGGCAGCTTGCTCTGGCGCGACAGTTCCATCAGGCGCGAGGCAAAGGGCAGGCAGAAGCCGTGAATGTCTGCGCGGGTGATGTCTTCGAAATGGCAGCGCGGGGTGATGCCCCATTCAAGCGCTTTTTCGATCACGCGCAGGTAGTTTTCCATGGCCTGCTGCCGGTCAAGTCCCAGCTTGAGATGTATGTGATAATCCGAAACCGATGTGAGCATGCCCACTTCGGTGAATTCCATTGATTTTGCGATCTTCAGATCATTTTCATTGGCCCGTATCCATCCTGTGATCTGCGGATATTTGTACCCTTTGGCGCGGCAGGCATCTATGGCGCGCCTGTCTTTGTCGGAGTACATGAAAAATTCCGACGCGCGGATGAGGCCGCTCATGCCGCCCAGCAGGTGCAGCATGTCAAAAATTTCGGAAATCTGCTTTACCGTATAGGGCGGCCGGGCCTGCTGTCCGTCACGGAAGGTGGTATCCGTGATGAACATGGGATCGGCAGGGCGCGGCATGATGTGGATATCGTCAAAGGCGATTCTGCTGATTTTGGAATAGGGAAATATGTCGCGGTACAGTTCGGGATCTTCTCTGTTCTGCAGCGACAGCCGGGTTACCGGGCGGTTCAGGTGCAAAAGGCTCATGCGTCGATCGCCCTCCTGTTGGATGAATTGTTTTGCAGCGTTACGGCCTGCCTGTGCAGCTGCCGCGCCTTTTCGCATCGGGGGGCCAGATTTACGGCCATGGCCGCGGCATGGGCGGCTTCGGCGTAGCGGCCCCCTTCCACCAGGCTTTCGCCCGCCTGAATATACAGGCGTTCGGGTTTGTCTTCGTATATGCCGCGCAGCAGCGCGTCGTAATGCCCGCCGAAAACGGAACGCACCAGCTGGTCGCGATCGTGCAGCAGCCGCGCCAGCAGGCGGTTTCCGGCATGGGATTCGTAATAATTGCAAAGCATGAGCTTGGTCTGTTCCAGCAGAAAACGGATACGCTGTACTTCGCGGGTCATGCTTTCCTGCGTCTGCGGCAGCACTTCTTCCATACGGCCCGCCAGCGGTTCCACGTCCTTGCCCTGCAGCGAACGCGAAAGCGTGCGGTAACGCAGACCGTAGCGTTCATGCTGGTAGGCGTCTTCTTTCAGCTTCACGCATTCATGAAAAATATAGCCCAGAGTCCAGTCGATCATGGGGGCTATATCGCGTGCTCCGTCGTCGTTGCCGAAAAGATGGTGGGCAGTGTCCTTCAGGCGCCACAGCAGCCCCTTGTTCATCATGGTGCCCTGCAGTTCGTTGAACACGGTGAACGAGACCGAGCCCGTGGTGTCGAACTGGGTGAACTGTTTTTCGAGAATGCGGCACGACAGGCAGAAGTCACGCATGACGTCGCGCGCGAATTCCTGCATGTTTGATCTGATCCACCGTGTGGACATGAAACCTCCGACCGTGACGCCGCGGCTGATGCGGCTTTTCATTGGCGGTTGCGGCGCAGCCGGTTGTGTTGTGTGCAGCCGGACGGCGGCAGACGGGCATGCGGGCCGGCATGCGGCGGCATAAAAAAGGTGCTGCCCTGCCGCTGTGCAGGGGCCGTGACCACGCGTAAAGCCGCGTTGTATTCCAAGTGATTTGATGAATCAATATCCGCAGGAGAAAACTGCGGAACCGGCAGCACCTTTCAATGAAGCACGCGTTGACATATTTGTCAACGTCGCCTGTCAGAGCATGCACACGGATTCGTCGCAGCAGGTCTTCATGAATTCACTGTATGTGTACAGGATGCGCTGCTCACGCAGGGTGCGTTCCGGCGTCAGAGGAACGGCGGGGTGCTGCCGCGCCAGTTCCAGCGCGCGGGAGCGCGGCGGCAGTGCGCGCATGCCGTCGCGCAGCGTGGTGCCGCCGGCGGTTTCCAGCAGCAGGGCGTCACGGGTATCGGTAACGGCCACCAGAGGAACGGGGCCGTGCTTGCCCAGCCGCGCTGCGGCCAGACTTTCGCGGGTGAAGGTGTTCACCTGGCCGGGCACGAAAAGAATATACAGAAACGGTCTGCCGTCATCATCCTGCGCGGCAAGGTCCACAGTGCGGCAGTATTGTTTTCCGTCAACGGGAAAACGGACGGAAATTCTGGGTTCAAGCAATGCTGCCGGATACCCCAGCTCTTCCACCATCAGCTGCGCCAGCGCCTGCCGCAGGTCTTCGTAGGTGGTGTTTTCTATGTCCGTTCCTGTCAGATAGTCGCGGATGGTCTGTCCCAGACTGACTTCATGCATGGCTGCCTCCTGTGCGGAGCAATGTCCGGTTGCGTGACTGTTACCATACGGTAAGAACGCCGGCGCAACCGGACAATACCGCAGGGGCGGAAAAAAAAGACAACCCGCGGACACGGCATCGGGCAGGCGCTGTTAGCCGTTTTTCAGCAGCACCTGTGCCACGGCCTCGTCGTACAGCGCCATGGGGTTACTCTCGCGGCCCATGTCGCGGTACATCTGTGCCGCATTGCGGATGACGTCTATGGAAATCCATTCATGTTGTTCCCACACTTCGGGGCGGTCCTGATGCCACAGGCGGAACTCTATGGAATCTGAACCGTTGCGCACATAAACGCGTACCTGCTTGTTGCTGGGGTCGGGGTAGTAATAATGTCCCTTGTCGTCTTTCATGATACACCTCTCGTATGAAATGGCCGCACGCCGCTGCCTTGCCCGTGCGTGTGACCCGCCGGAGGGCTGTTAGTCAAGTAAAACCGCCTGTGCCTGCCGCAATGCTGCGTGCACACTGCAGGCGGCAGGGGCAGTGTGGCATGCCGTGCCAGTAGTGCCGTAAATGTGCGCGGGCAAGGGCTTTGTATGTGTCGCAGGGCTTGACAAAGGTCCTTTTTGCTTCTAGCAATGAATTACTTTGTCCAAAAAATCACGTAGTTTTCGGTGGACGCGGTGCGCTGACCAAGCACCGGTGCAAGTCGAAAACGCCGCTTCTTCCCCATGTTACAGGGGGGGGAAGCGAGTTCATGTATGGTTGTGAACACAAACTAACCAATGTGGAGGAAAGGCAATGGCTAAACATGCAACTCCCAAGTTGGACCAGCTCGAGTCCGGGCCTTGGCCCAGCTTCGTGTCCGACATCAAGCAGGAAGCCGAAATGCGGGCGAAGAACCCCAAGGGTCTGGACTACCAGATTCCCGTGGACTGCCCCGAAGACCTGCTCGGTGTCCTTGAGTTGTCCTACAACGAAGGTGAAACGCACTGGAAGCACGGCGGTATCGTGGGTGTTTTCGGTTACGGCGGCGGCGTTATCGGCCGTTACTGTGACCAGCCCGAAATGTTCCCCGGCGTGGCACATTTCCACACCGTCCGCGTGAACCAGCCTGCAGGTAAGTTCTACACCTCCGAATACCTGCGCAAGCTCTGCGATATCTGGGACCTGCGCGGTTCCGGCCTGACCAACATGCACGGCTCCACCGGTGACATCGTTCTGCTGGGTACCACCACTCCCCAGCTGGAAGAGATTTTCTGGGAACTGACCCACGATCTGGAAACCGACCTCGGCGGTTCCGGCTCCAACCTGCGTACCCCTGCTGCCTGTATGGGTGAATCGCGCTGCGAATACGCATGTTACGATTCCCAGCAGATGTGCTACGATCTTACTCAGGAATATCAGGACGAACTTCACCGTCCCGCATTCCCCTACAAGTTCAAGTTCAAGTTCGATGCCTGCCCCAACGGCTGCGTTGCTTCCATCGCACGTTCCGACTTCTCCGTGATCGGTACATGGAAAGACTCCATCAAGATCGATCAGGACGCAGTTGCCGAATACGTTGCCGGCAAGATCGCACCCAACGCCGGTGCACACTCCGGCCGCGACTGGGGCAAGTTCGACATCGAAGCTGAAGTTGTTAACCGTTGCCCCTCCAAGGCTCTTAGCTGGGACGGTTCCAAGCTGTCCGTGAACGCCAAGGACTGCGTACGTTGCATGCACTGCATCAACACCATGCCCAAGGCTGTTCGCATCGGTGACGAGCGCGGCGCCTCCATTCTGGTCGGCGCAAAGGCTCCCATTCTCGACGGCGCCCAGATGGGCTCCCTGCTGGTTCCCTTCATCGAAGCCAAGGACCCCTGGGACGAAGTCAAGGAAGTCATTGAGAACATCTGGGACTGGTGGATGGAAGAAGGCAAGAACCGCGAACGTGTGGGTGAAACCATCAAGCGCCTCAGCCTGCAGAAGCTGCTTGAAGTTACCAATACGGCTCCCCAGCCGCAGCACGTTGTCGAGCCTCGTTCCAACCCCTACATCTTCTTCAAGGAAGAAGAAGTTCCCGGTGGTTGGGATCGTGACATCACGGAATACCGTAAGAGACACCAGCGCTAAACTTAAGAGGGGTACCCAAAAATGGCATTCATCTCTTCTGGATACAATCCCGAAAAACCGATGGAAGGTCGGATTACCGACATTGGCCCGCAGCATTACGCACAGTTCTACCCGCCTGTTATCGCACGTAACAAGGGTAAGTGGCTGTACCACGAAATCATCGAACCCGGCGTTCTGGTGCACGTGGCTGAATCCGGCGAAAAAGTGTACACCGTCCGTGTGGGCGCTGCACGTCTGATGTCCATCACCCACATTCGCGAAATCTGCGAAATCGCAGACAAGCATTGCGGCGGACATCTGCGTTTCACCACTCGTAACAACGTTGAATTCATGGTGGAAACCGAAGAAGCCATGAAAGCTCTGCGTGACGACCTTGCTTCGCGCAAGTTCGACGGCGGTTCCAAGAAGTTCCCCGTGGGCGGCACCGGTGCTGGTATTTCCAACATCGTGCACACTCAGGGCTGGGTACACTGCCACACCCCCGCCACCGACGCTTCCGGTCCGGTTAAGGCCATCATGGACGAAGTCTTCGAAGACTTCCAGAGCATGCGCCTTCCCGCTCCCGTGCGTATTTCGCTGGCCTGCTGCATCAACATGTGCGGCGCCGTTCACTGCTCCGACATCGGCGTTGTGGGTATCCACCGCAAGCCCCCGATGATCGACCACGCATGGACCGACCAGCTGTGCGAAATCCCGCTGGCCGTTGCTTCCTGCCCCACCGCCGCTGTTCGTCCCACCAAGGTTGAACTGGACGGCAAAAAGGTGAACAGCATCGCCATCAAGAACGAACGCTGCATGTACTGCGGTAACTGCTACACCATGTGCCCCGCACTGCCCATCTCCGACGGTGAAGGCGACGGTTGCGTGATCATGGTCGGCGGTAAGGTTTCCAACCGTATCAGCATGCCCAAGTTCTCCAAGGTTGTGGTTGCGTACATCCCCAACGAGGCTCCTCGCTGGCCCACGCTGACCAATACCATCAAGCACATCATCGAAGTCTACTCGGAAAACGCTATGAAATACGAGCGTCTGGGCGACTGGGCTGAACGTATCGGCTGGGAACGCTTCTTCCAGCTGACCGGTCTTGAGTTCACCCACCACCTGATCGACGACTTCCGCGATCCGGCCTACTACACCTGGCGTCAGAGCACCCAGTTCAAGTTCTAGGCCACTGAGCCAATTATGCCGGGCGGAGATTTTCTCCGCCCGGTTCATCCCAGAGAGGATACAATCATGGATGACAAGCAGATTATTGTGGACTTCATCGAGTCCAAATCCAAATCCAAATCCAAGTTTTACTTCAACGACTTCCTGCCCCTGTTCCCCGACATGAAGCCCCGCGAAGTGAAGAAGATTCTGACCAAGCTGGTGAACGAAGAAGTGCTGGAATTCTGGTCTTCCGGTTCCACCACCATGTACGGCATGAAAGGCGCCGGCAAGCAGGCCAGCGCTGAAGGCGAATAAGTTTTTCTGCCAGGAAGGTTCGCCTTCTTGACGGGACAGCGTATGAACTGCAAAGTTCATACGCTTTTTTTATGTCAGCCATACGGCAGGAGGGTCAGGTGAGCATTCCCAGAGTCATCATAGCGGGTCTGAACGGCGGTTCGGGAAAAACCATAGTCAGTCTGGGGCTTTGCCGTGCATGGACACGCGCCGGCCGCAACGTGAAGCCGTTCAAAAAAGGGCCGGACTACATTGATGCCCGCTGGCTTGCGCTGGCAACGGGTAACCCGGCCACGAATCTGGATCCGTATCTGGTTTCCGCGCAGGTCATGCGTTCACTGTTTGTCACGGCGGGCAAAGGCTACGACGGAGCCGTGATTGAAGGCAACAGGGGGCTGTATGACGGCAAGGATGTCACAGGCAGCTGTTCCACGGCCGAAGTGGCGCGGCAGCTGGACACCCCGGTGGTGCTGGTGATGAACTGCACCAAAATGACCCGCACTGCCGCCGCACTGGTGGGCGGCATGGCGGCTTTTGAGCCTGATCTCAATCTGGCCGGAGTGGTGTTGAACCAGACAGCCAACGAACGGCATCGCGGCGTACTGCGCGCCGCCATCGAACAGTATACCGATGTGCCCGTGCTCGGGGCGCTGCCGCGTATGCGCAGCAACCCCATACCGGAGCGGCACATGGGGCTGTGGTCAGATACCGAAATGCACGACAGCCGGTCGCCTTTAGATGCCGTGGCAGATTTTTTATGTGACAACGCCGATGTGGAGCGCATCTGGCAGATAGCGCGTCAGGTCCCTGCTGCTGATTCAGCTCTCATCCCCGACCTGTGGGATATGCTGCCCGCGGATGCCGCTGCGGGGCCGGTGCGCATCGGCTATGTGCGCGATGCGGCGCTGTGGTTTTATTATGAAGAAAATCTGGAAGCCCTGCGCCGTGCCGGTGCCGAGCTGGTGGAACTGACCCTGCTGGATGATGCGCCGTGGCCGGAACTCCATGGCCTGTATCTGGGGGGTGGTTTTCCCGAGACTCTGGCGGAGCGTCTTTCCGCCAATATTGCGGCGCGGGCGCGTGTAAAGTCGCTTTCAGAAGCGGGTATGCCCGTGTATGCCGAGTGCGGCGGTTTTATGTATCTGGGACGCACCCTGCGGTATGGCGGAGTTGAATACCCCATGGCGGATGTTTTTCCGGTATGCACAACCGTGCATGAACGGCCGCAGGGGCTGGGCTATGTGGAAGCCCGTGTGGTGGAGGACAACCCTTTTCACGCCACAGGTACCCGTGTGCGCGGCCACGAATTTCATTATTCGCGTGCGGTGGCGTATGAGGGCGAATCTGTGCGCCATGCGTTCAGAATGGAGCGGGGCGAAGGTATGGGTGAAGATGCAGACGGCATGATAGTACGCAATACCTTTGCAGGGTATACCCACCTTTTTGCTCCGGGCGAACCGCACTGGGCAGTGAATTTTGTGCGGGCTGCGGCCCGTTATCGTGACGCAGAAGCTGATTGAAGCCTGTCTGCGGGGTGGTCGGCGCTCAGTGTCTGTTGGTCAGCCACACGCCGCAGCCTACCAGCACTGCGCCGCCCAGCAGCGAAAGGGCCACGGGTTCGTCCAGCAGCAGGGCAGCCAGCAGAATTGCGCTTACCGGCACAATGTTGATGAAAACGCCTGCGCGTGATGCTCCTATGGCTTTGACCCCCTGATAAAACCATGTGAATGCCGCCACGGTGCCCAGCAGGGCAAGATAGGTTATGGATGTCCACGTGGTGAGTGAGATGGAACCCATGCGGGCCGGAAGGCCTTCGGACAGGGCGAAAGGAAACAGCATGAGCGCGCCGGTGATGCATGACCATGTTACCGATGCCAGCGGCGAAAGATCGGCCATGACTTTGCGTCCGGCCAATGAGTAAGTCACCCAGCTTGCCACACATCCGAAGATGGCCATGTCTCCTGCGGAAAGCGCGTGTGTGAACAGGGCCAGCGGGTCCGCCCGTGAGATGACGGTGATGGCGCCGCAGACAGAGAGTGCTATTCCTGTCAGGCGCAGGCCGGACAGCGGCTCGCGCAGCAGAAGCGCGGCGAAAAGAGCTATGAATACGGGGTTTAGGGCAATGATTACTGCAGCGCGACCGGCAGCTACGGTCTGAAGCCCCAGAAAGAAAAAGGCATTGTAGGCGAATACGCCGGACAGCCCCAGCAGCAGCACGCCCGGAAGGGTTTTGCGCGTCAGGGCGGGCAGTCCGCCTTCCTGCAGGCGGGCGAGGAAGGTCAGGCATACCGAGGCCATGGCAAAACGCAGAAATGCACAGGAAAAGGGGCCGAGTTCGGCCGCTGCCAGACGTCCCGCCACAAATGTTCCGCCCCAGATGAGTGCGGAAAGAACAAGTTTCAGGTAGATCATACTTATTCCGGCATGGAATTGCAGAAAACGTGTGCCATACTCCGGTTGCGGCAGGCGGCCTGCACGGCTGCGTGACGCAGGAGTGAAGGTGAGACATAACATTGGACGCCTTGCAGGCGTATACAGGATAAGATCAGGTGGAGTCGATGACTTTTTCATTGCGCATAAGGGGATGCCGTTCCGCGGCCGTGCTGGCTGCTGCGGCGTTGTTGTGGATGCTGGCCGCTGCGGGGCATGCTGAAACTGTAAAAACCCCTCCCCGGCTGCTGGAAGGAATGGCTTCGTGGTACGGCGAATTTTTTCAGGGCCGTCCCACAGCCAGCGGCGAACCGTTTGACATGAATGCGCTTACTGCGGCGCATATGACTCTGCCGCTGGGCAGCATCGTGCGGGTGGTCAATCTGGAAAACGGAAAAACCGTCATCGTGCGTATCAATGACCGTGGACCGTTTAAAAAGCAGTATGTCATTGACCTGTCACGTCAGGCCGCCGTGCGGCTGGATATGCTGCAGAAAGGAACAGCCAGGGTGCGCATAGAACCGCTCGACCGTAATGTCATTGACGGTGAGGCACCGCAGGCTGTTGTTCCTGCCGCCATTCGCAGAACTGCGCAGCGCAACGCCACGGGTGATGAGCAGAAGGCGGTATCGCAGGCCGGAACCGCACCGGCTGGTGGTCAGACCGGTACGGCGCAGCCCTCTGCCGGACAGCATGATTCTGCTGAGACAGCTGCTGCCGCTGGTGCAACAAAGGCCGGTATGACCGCTGCGGTTTCACAGGGCCGGGCGGACAGTTCTGTTGCCGCCCCCATCGCAGAGCGGGACGGCGTGGCTTCTCCGGACCATGCGCCGCAGGGCGGCAGCCATGCAAAAGAGCCGGTGAAGGAACAGCAGCCACAACCGGCAGCTAACAGTACCCGTCAGGCGCTGGCTGTGGCGGCTGCCATAACCGGCGCAGATCATGACAAAGCGGCGCACAAGACGGCACTGCCGGAAGAAAGCGGCGTACGAGACGGAAATTATGTGAAAAAACTGCCATCCGGCGTGTATGTGCAGGCCGGTGCATTCAGCAGACGCGAAAATGCGCGTAATTTCGCGCAACAGCTTGAAAAAGAAGGATTCGGACCGGTGTTGTGGAGTGCCAAAAACAGTGCCGGAAGCCTGTGGCTGGTGGTTGCGGGGCCGTTTGCAGATAAGGCGCAAGCCTATAACAGACTTGCAGCATTGCGAAATGCGGGTCACAATGGCTACTTGAAAGTGGTTGCTCCATAAGGCGGTTACGCCGCGGCGGTGGGGTGTGTAACTGTACGGATGCAATGATCCGGAACTTTCGCCGGCCGGTCAGCAGGCCGGCAATATCGCTTTTTTGTTCAGCAAGGTAGGCATATGCAGCACGATCCGCCCAGAGTTCTGTCGATAGACGATGATAGAAATGTCCGTGAAAATATCGTCGCCTATCTGGAAGACAGCGGTTTTGATGTGGTCGAAGCCGAAAACGGCCGTCAGGGGCTGGAGGAGTTCGAAAGGTCCGCTCCGGACATCGTGCTTGTTGACCTGCGCATGCCGGTGATGGACGGCATGCAGTTTCTGGCCGAGCTGCGCAAGATTTCCAAACGCATTCCCGTTATTGTGGTTTCCGGCGTGGGTGTGCTTGAAGAAGCTGTGGAGGCTTTGCGGCATGGCGCGTGGGATTATGTAACCAAGCCCATCAGTGACATGGTGGTGCTGGAACACGCCGTGAACAAAGCGCTGGAGCGCGCCCGCCTGCTGGATGAGCGCGACAGGTACCGCGAGCGGCTGGAACAGGAAGTGGCGGAACGTACCGGAGAGCTGCGCGAATCCAACGAGCGTCTGCTGGAGTTTCAGAGTCTGCTGCAGGAAAAAAACCAGTTTCTGGAAGCGCTTATCGAAAGCATGCCCAACCCTGTGTTTTTCAAGTCGCTGGAAGGTGAATATCTGGGCTGTAATGCGGCGTTCTGCCGCATACTGGGCAAACCCAAAGAGGACATTGTGGGGCGCAGGGCAGAAGACCTGCTGCCCGAAGAAGTGGCCTGCCGTGTGCTGGAAGGAGGCGTGCTGTCCGGTGCTCAGGAACGCGCGCATTCGTGCACCATCACCATGCTGGGCGACGACGGCGGTCCGTTGCAGCTGGTGCTGTACAAGTCGTTTTTTCAGAACAGGGCGGGCGAAAACGCCGGTGTGGTGGGCACGTTCCACGATATCACCGAACTGAAGAAAAAAGAGGCCCAGATTTACCATCAGGCCTACCATGACGAGCTGACAGGGCTGGCAAACCGTGTGCGTCTGAAAGATGCCATAGCCGACCGCATACGGCTGGGCGGCGACGGTGGTCTGGCAGTGCTGATGCTTGATCTGGATAATTTTAAAAACGTCAACGACAGTCTGGGGCACGGTGTGGGCGACAAGCTGCTGCTTGAGGCATCGCGCCGGCTGCGCGATGTTGTGGGCCCGCAACCGCTGCTGGCCAGAACCGGCGGCGACGAATTCGCGCTGCTGCTCGACGGCTGCAAGGACGTGGCAAACCGGCTTGCAGCCAAGGTGCTGGATGCCTTCACCGTTCCGTTTGTCATTGATGAACACGAACTGTACATAACCATCAGCATCGGGCTTACCTGCTGGCCGGAAGACGGTGCCGATGCCGATTCACTGGTTAAAAACGCCGATGTGGCCATGTACAAGGCCAAAGAGCAGGGCCGCAGCCGCTGCCTGCATTTTGATGCCGAGATGACCGAACAGGTCACCAGAAGGCTGAGTATTGAAAAGAGCATCCGCAAAGGGCTGGAACGGGATGAGTTTCAGGTCTACTACCAGCCCAGAATCAATATTTTTAACGGCAAGCTGGTAGGCATGGAGGCGCTGGTGCGCTGGGTGCCCGAACACGGTGCCGTGGTCAGCCCGGCGGAGTTTATTCCCGTTGCCGAAGAAACGGGGCTTATTGTGGCGCTGGGCGAAAGGGTGCTGCGGCTGGCATGTGCCCAGATGCGTATATGGGCGGACAGAGGGTGGGGTGACCTGCGTATGTCCGTCAATATTTCTGCCCGTCAGTTTCAGGCCAATCTGACGGAACGTGTGGCCGCCGCACTGCGTGATTCCGGCATTTCTCCGGATTCGCTGGAGCTTGAAATCACGGAAACCACCATGATGCGTGATATCGGGCAGACAGTGCTGCTGCTTGAACAGCTGAACGGCATGGGACTGAAGATAGCCATCGACGATTTTGGTACGGGGCATTCCTCATTGTATTATCTCAAGCGTTTCCCCATCAGCACGCTGAAGATAGATCGTTCCTTCGTGCGCGATATCATGAAGGACGACGGCGATGCCAACATTGTATCGACCATTATCACCATGGGGCACAACCTGTCGCTGAATGTGGTGGCCGAAGGAGTGGAAACGGACGAACAGCTGGCTTTTCTGCGCGACAAGGGATGCGTTGAAGTGCAGGGCTTTTATTACAGCAGGCCCGTGCCGGCTGCGGAGTTTGAAGAATTTGTGCTGCGGCACCGGTCGTGACCGCAGCGGCTTGAAATACCTGTCAGCCCGCCTTCCGGCGGGCTTTTTCATGGCTGTCAGGGGGTTACGGGGCGGTGTCTGCGTGTGCCTCTGTCAGACATCTTTCAATTTCGCCGAAAAGCTGAGCTTTGTTCACCGGTTTTTCCACATAGCCGTTCATGCCGCTTGCCAGATAATATTCTCTGTCTCCGGCCATGTTGTTGGCGGTAAGGGCAATGACGGGAATCCGCGCCCACGCCCTGCCGCTGTTTCTGATGCGCTTTGTGGTTTCCAGTCCGTTCATGCCGGGCATCTGCACATCCATCAGAACCGCATCAAAAGACCGCTTTTCCAGATTTTCCAGCGCACCGGTGCCGTTGTCTGCCGCGGTCACGGTGTAACCGCCCTCCTGCAGAAACAGCGATATGAATTCCTGATTAAGTGTGTTGTCTTCCACCAGCAGAATATGCGCGCCTGTTGCCGCCGCGGCAGCAGGTTTTTTTGTTGTGACGGGGGCCTCTGCCGCAGGCAGGGCCGGTGTGATGCCGGAGGCGGCAGCTTCTTGCGCCGCCGGCAGGGGCAGGGCAAGACGGAAAAGACTGCCTGTCTGTCCGGCTTCGGCCAGTTGCAGCGTGCCGCCCATCAGCAGGGCCAGTCCGCGTGAAATGGCCAGCCCCAGCCCGCTGCCCTGATGCTGGCGCGAAAGCGAGCCATCAAGCTGTACAAAGCTTTCAAAAAGCAGATGGCGCTTGCTGTGCGGTATACCCGGTCCGGTATCGCACACGTCAAAGCAGATGACGTCGTTTTTGTCCGGATACACGTCAACCCGTACAAAGCCCTTTGTGGTGAATTTGACAGCATTGGCTGCAAGATTAGTCAGTATCTGCGACAGCCTGCCCGCATCACCCCGCACTGCCTCAGGCAGTGCGCTGTCCAGCCGCAGGGTGAGAGCCAGCCCTTTCTGCGCTGCTGCAAGACGCAGCGGGGCCAGAACCTGCTCCACGGTGTCGGGCAGGGAAAAGGTGCGTACATGCAGGGGCATCTTGCCTGCCTCGAGCCGTGAAAAATCCAGAATGTCATTGACCACAAGGCGCAGAGCCTCGGCCACGGACCGGATCATGCCCAGATGACTGCGGGTCTCTTCAGGCTGCGGTCTGCCCAGCATGACATCGGTTATGCCCAGTATGCCGCTCAGGGGAGTACGCAGTTCATGGCTGATGTTGGCCACAAACTGTGATTTGAGCCGTACGGCGTGCTCCGCGGTTTCCAGTGCGTCTTTAAGTGCGGCCTCCGTGGCCTTGCGTTTGGTGATATCAAGAATGACCAGCAGTCCGTCATATCCGCCCAGATGGGCAGGAACGGGAATGGCGGTCACCTCGTGCACGCGTTCGGCGTGCACCATTTCCATCTGCGACCGGCGTCCTGCCACGGCCTGGCGGCACAGCGGTTCCAGAACAACGGTGAGAGCCTGAGGCATCACTGCCGAAAGCCGTGTACCCGCGGGGGTGTCGCCCGACATGCCCAGCATGTCCGCCCGCTGCCCGTCTGCAATCAGCAGCCGCAGCTCGCTGTCAAAAAGACAGACGGCGGCATTGGGCAGATTGGCGGAAAGCGCCCGGTAGCGTGCTTCGCTCTGCAGCAGCGCCATGCGGGTGTTGTGTTCCTCGGTTATGTCCTGAAACGTGCCGGAAAGGCGCAGGGGCGAGCCGGAAGCATCTCTGATCAGTTTTACCCGCAGCATGCCGAACCCTGCCGATCCGTTGATGGCGCGGTAGGGTATGCCTGCTTCTTTGTAGCTGATGGATTCGTGCAGGGGCGATTGCAGCATGGCCCTGAATATGGGCGGCACTGCCGGTGCAAGGTGTTCAAGCAGGCCGCGGGCCTTTGATACGTCAAAATCGCGCGGCAGTCCGGCCATCTGCAGCAGCTCGGGCGAGCAGTAGGTGCGCTGTGTCATAAACTGCATGTCAAAGTGCCCTATTCTGGCCAGCCGCTGTGCTTCACTGAGCATGGTCTGGCTTTCGCGCAGCCGGGCCTGCGTCTGCTGCAGTTCGGTTATGTCTTCCAGTACGGTCATGCCGCCGCTGACATGGGTTTCGCATGAAAAAGGCAGACTGTGTCCCATATAAATGCGGCCCCGTATCACAAGGGTGAAATGCACGGGACGTCCCCGCAGCGCCATGGCATGGTGCGCCGCCAGATTTCGTCCCGCGGCGGGCGGCAGGATTTCGTGCGGGCGGCGGCCTTCGGCATGCTGTTTGTTCAGCCCCATGCTTTCCATCTGACGGCCGTCAGCTTTGCGTATGATGCCCTGCCCGTCAAAAAGCAGCAGGACGCCGTTGGGGTAGTTTTCGGCCAGCGAACGGTACAGTTGTTCGCTCTGCTGCAGGGCGTCTTCGGCATTACGCCGTTTGTGGTGCTGCCGCATGCCTGTATATGCCAGTGCGGCGGTAAGGGTAAGAAGCGCCAGCGCTGCAAGCATGGTACGCATGAGGCTTTTGTGCCACGGCCCGAGCACCCGTTTTTTATCGCGCAGTGCAGCAATGTGCAGCGGCAGGTGGGGCAGCTGATAGGCTGCGATGAGATTGGCGGCGGTTTGTGCCTCGCGCAGCCCGCCGCCCGAAAGTTCGTCTTCCGTGCCCGCAAACACGGCGGTTTCTTCCAGCGCGGTGCCGCTGTGCAGGTCGGCCCGCGCCGGCCAGCAGGCGATTATCTGCATGTCGTGGTTAAGCAGCAGCACCGTGTCGATGTCAAAAAAACTGCTTTCCTGATACGGGTCATACAGCGCTGCGGGGTATACGCTGGCAGTGAGCACGCCGGCAAAGGCGCCGGAGGCGTCCAGCATGCGGCGGCTGATGAGAATGCCGGGTTTATGTTCCGCGGCTGCGGCGGAGTCTTCGGCTTGCAGTTCAAGGAAAAAGTCGTGCCACTGATCGCGATGGCGTTTGAGCAGCCCTGTCACGTCCGGCGGTTTGCTGTATCTGTCACCTGAATGGCGGGCCACCAGCGTGCCCTGTGCGTCAAACAGAAAAATATCAGCCACGCCGGGATGCAGCAGGGCGGAGTTGGGCAGGTGCAGGCGCCGGATTGTCTCCGACGGTGCCGCGGCATGGGCGGTCAGCAGCTGCGCCGCCGTGTTCTGGGCATTAAGCAGCACCAGATCTATGCCGCCCAGCGTGGCGGCCAGCCTGTCACCCAGTATGGTGGCCTGTGACTGCAGCTTGATACGCGCCAGGGACAGATGATTGTCTTTTTGCGAATAGACGGTGACGAACAGGCCTGAGAGCAGAGCGAGAACGATCAGCTGCAGGGCGAGAATGACGCCGCGGGGAGCATGGTTGCCGAGAAGAGCTGGTTTCATGGCGTTCCTGCAGCTGCGTGCGTGTTGCTGAAGAGCAGGCCGCTACGGTTCCTGTGCTGCGGACAGCTTGTGCGGCGTTTCTTCGGGCAGAGTGGCAAAGATGTTTTCCAGAATGGTATTCGATACCAGCATGCCGTTTCTGGTCAAGCGCAGATACCCGTTGCTGATGCGTACCAGCCTGTTGCGGTGCAGGGCGTGCACCAGCTGTTTGTGCTCGCGCAGAAAATCGCGTCCGGTAAGGTCGCGGTATGATTTCACGCGCAGGCCGCGTGCCGTGCGCAGACGCAGCATGATAAGTTCTTCGGCCCGCTCCAGCGGGGTGAGTGCCGCGGCATCGTGCCCCAGCGTACCCTCGGCTGTGCGGCGGGCGTACTCCTGCAGCCCGTGGGGGTTTTCCCAGCGTCTGCCGGACAGCGTGGAAACCGCCGAAGGCCCCATGCCCAGATATTCGGCGCCTTCCCAGTAGCCCAGATTGTGCCTGCACTGAAATCCCATGCGGGCGAAGTTGGAAATTTCGTACTGCATATAGCCCCGCGATTCCAGAAATTCCGCACCGTAGATGAACATGCGGGCCTGTTCCTGCTCGTCGGGCAGCGTGTGCCGCCCCTGCAGACATGCCTGTTCCAGCGGGGTACCTTCTTCCAGCGTGAGTCCGTAGCATGACAGATGGTCGGGCTTGAGCTCTGTTACTGCTTTCAGCTCGTCAAGCCACAGCTTGAGCCGCTGCGATGGCAGCCCCCATATCATGTCCAGATTGATGTTGCCAAAGCCTGCCTGACGCGCCAGCCGGAAGGCATTTACGGCTTCGCGCGCCTTGTGGGGCCGCCCCAGTACGCGCAGACCGTCGTTGTTCAGGCTCTGCACTCCCAGACTCAGTCTGTTGATGCCGCATTTGAAAAGGGTGTCAAGATACCCGTAGGCGGAGACGGATTCGGGATTTGCCTCAAAGCTGATTTCGGCCCCGTTCTGTATGTCGAACGCGCGTCGCAGCCTGTCCATGATGACGGCCACCGCTTTTTCCGGCAGCAGACTGGGCGTGCCCCCGCCGAAAAAAACGGTATGCACCGCTCTGTTGCCCAGCCGGTCGCCCCACAGGGCTATCTCGCGCAGCAGCGCATCAAGATACTGTTGCATGCCGTCCGGTCCCGCGGCGGCCACAGGGACGGAATGGAAAGCGCAGTAGCCGCATTTGCTGCGGCAGAAGGGCACATGAATATACAGCAGCACAAAGGCTCCGGATGTCCGGCGGTGAACGGCCGCGCGGGTCTGTCTTTCTGCTTCGCCGCCCGGTGGTTGCGGATACCGCGCGGGCTGCGGGCGGTTGCGGTCAGCGCATGCGGCGTGTGCCGCGCCGCGTTGCGGCACAGTATGTCTTATCTGCCTGCATTGCCGGCTGCGGGGGTGGCGGCGGCCTGTTCTGCCTGTTTTTCTGTACCGTCTGCGCAGCAGGGCGTGCCGGCGGTCTGTTGCGGCACCTGCGCACCGGCGTTTTTCAGTTCGCGGGCGTACCGTTCGGTTTCGCTGTACAGGCAGCCGCAGTACTGCTGCCGGTATATGCCCCACGCTTTGGAAGTCTCTATGCCCTGCTGCCAGCCTTCACGGAAGTCGCGGTACAGAAAACGCAGCCTGCCGTCGCCGCACAGGTCGCTGCCCAGCGCGGCGATGCGCTCGTGCTGCTGTTTGCGGGAATACAGCAGGGTGGAGGTAACCATGTCGAACCCGCCTCTGCGGGCTACGGATACGGCCCGTTCGAGCCGTATCCTGTAGCAGTGAAAGCATCTGTTCGCTTCACGGAAAGCGATTTCGCGCATCCATGCCTGCGGGTCATATTCACGGTCAAAGTATATCACTTTGACCCCCAGCCTGTGAGCCACATCCACCATGCCCTGTCTGCGGGCCAGATACTCGCGCAGCGGGTGAATGTTGGGGTTGAAGAACAGGCCGGTGACTTCGTGTCCTTCGCGCAGCAGCGTCTGCATGGTGGTGATGGAGCAAGGCCCGCAGCATGCGTGCACAAGCACTCTTGCCATGCCTACCTCCGTATGGCGATGTCGATGTCGCGTTCGAACCTGTTTTCCAGTTCGGTCAGGTGTCCGCGTTTATGGTTCAGCAGGTACATGCCCAGTTCTTCCGGAGCTTCCCAGCGCAGCGAAGAGGCCGTGGTGGCGCGCAGCTGTCTGTGGATATCCTTGAGGGCCTGCATGGCCTGCCATTCCATGTTGCGGCGCAGCCCTGTGCCTTTGCAGCACGGGCAGGGTTCGGTGCTTATGGACAGGGCGGAAGACCCCAGACGCTGCCGCACTATCTGCAGCAGGCCGAAACGGCTCATTTTGCCCACATCGTGTCTGGCGCGGTCGTTTTTCATGGCGGCGCGCAGGGTTTTTTCCACTTCGCGCCAGTGGTTTCTGTCGCGCATTTCAATGAAGTCGACAACTATCTGCCCGCCGATGTCACGCAGCTTGAGCTGCTGGGCGATGGTTTCGGCGGCTTCCATATTGGTGCGCAGAGCCATGGATTCGAAATTTGTCTTGCCGGCGATTTTTCCGGAGTTGATATCGATGGCCATAAGCGCTTCGGTCTGGTCGAAAACCAGCCTGCCGCCGCTGGGCAGCGATACTTCGCGCGAATATATCTGGTCCAGCTGCTTCTGCATGCTGAACCGCTCCCAGAGTGTGCGGTCGGTGTCTTTATGCCGTTTGACCAGATTGGTGCGCCGCGGAAAGACGATGGCGGCAAATTCCTGCACGGCATCGGCTGTCTGTTCGTCGTCCACCCACACTTCGCCCACATCGTCGGTCAGATAGTCGCGCACTGCCCGTGCGGCAAGGTCCAGTTCCTTGTAGATAAGGCTGGGGGCTTTTTCCACGGTGCCTTTTTTGCGCACATCCTTCCACAGGCGTTTAAGAAACTGCAGGTCGCGCTGTATGCTTGTTTTGCTCTGCCCCACCGAAACCGTGCGTACGATAAGCCCCAGCCCGGGACCGGGGGTGGCACCTTCAAGCAGGGCGCGCAGGCGCACTCTTTCTTCTTCCGATTCCACCTTGCGCGAAACGCCTATCTGTTCGCGTCCGGGGGTGAGCACCAGAAAACGTCCCGGCAGCGAAAGATACGAGGTGAGGAAGGCACCTTTGGAACCCGTGGGTTCCTTGACCACCTGCACCAGTACTTCCTGTCCTGCTTTAAGCACTTTCTGCAGCAGAGGATATTTTTTGCCTTTGGAAGGGTCGTGGGGGGCCGAGTAGTATTCGGGGTGAACTTCATCCACCTGCAGAAAACCGTTTTTTTCGGCGCCGTAATTGACAAAGGCGGCCTGCAGGTTGGAGTCTATGTTGTTGATGATGCCTTTGTAGATGTTGCCTTTGGTCTTGGCCTGATGCACCATCTCTACATAATATTCAACAATTACGCCTTCTTCAGAGAGAACAACTTCAACCTGTTCTTCGGGCAGCACGCTGATGAACATCTTGCGTTTGCCCTTGCGGGTCTTTTCCATGAGAACCTCATGAGGATAAAAAAAGTGTACGGGTAATCCCGTGCGACGGAACAGATGTGCCGGTTATCTGTCTGCCAGGGCGAAGAACGGGTCTTCGTCCTGCTGCTGCAGGTTTTGCGAGGGCAGCGGCGCTACTGTGCCGGACTGCAGAAGAGGGCGGAGTGCCCGTTCCACACGGTCAAGCGGCAGTGAAAGCGCCAGCGCCAGCTGTCCTGCCGTCTGAGGACGGCGCGACAGCGTCTGCAGCAGCATGGACTCCACCGCGCGGTCATCCCGCTGGGTAAAGTCGGCACGCTGTCCGGTGCGCAGAAAAATTCCGGTCTGCTGCGGGTCGGCCGCAGGCAGGCAGGCATTCAGCGCATCGCACCAGGCGGCCCTGACATCGGCGTCTACGGGTGCGGCCTTGCTGTAGGCCCCCGGACGCGACAGTGTGGTGACATCCACCCTGTCCGGTGCGAGTTCGGGCACAAACTGCCTCAGCAGGGCCAGATTCTCCTGAGAATCATTGATGCCTTTCGAGAGCAGTATTTCCAAAAAAATTCGTCCGCCATATTCTTTGCGGAAGGTCAGCAGCGCAGCGGCTACACCGCTTGCGGTCAGTTCTTTTTCCGGCCTGTTCAGGGCGCGGAATTCCGTCTCCACCAGTGTGTCCAGCGAAGGAAGCACCACGTCGGCACAGGCCGCTTCGTCGCGCACGTCCTTTCTGTGCAGCAGGGTGGAGTTGGTGAGCACCGCCACGGGAACATCAGGTAGTATGGTTCTGCACCCGCTGATGATGCGGCCCATGTCGCTGTTGAGCGTAGGCTCGCCGGAACCGCCCAGCGTCACATGGTCCACATGTGTGCCGGGATTTTCATTCCGCCATGCCGCAAGTTCGTCTAATATGGTTGCGGCAGGTACATACGGGGCGCGCTCGCAGGTGAGAATATCTGTGCGGCCCACCTCGCAGTAGAGGCAGTCCATGGAGCAGATGCGTCTGCCCAGAAGATCAAGGCCGAGAGAATGGCCCAGTCTGCTGGAAGCAACAGGCCCGAATACATAGGCAAAGGTCATGTGGCGGCTGTCCTTACGCGTCGCGGCGGCGGATAGTGCGCATACCGGCGGACCGGCAGTCGGGCCGCGACCACTCATAAGAACGCTTTTCAGCAAAAAAAGCAACAGGAATACCTGAACGGCGGCGTTGTCTGCCACTTGACAGGAATAGTGCGCCGCTGTAGGGCGCTACCATCATAATGGAGGACACTATGCCCAGAATCGGCGAGCTTGTGCTTTTGGTTTCGCCCAAAGGCAAACGATACCTGCGCAGGGTCGAACCCGGCGCGGACCTGCATTGCGGCGACGGAATCGTGGCCATGGAGGATGTCATGGGGGCCGATTTCGGCACCATAGTGCGTTCGCACTCCGGCAAACCCTTCCGGCTGTACCGGCCCGCGCTGCCCGACCTGCTGCGCGGTATAAAACGCCAGACTCAGGTTATTTATCCCAAAGACATCGGATATATATGTATGCGTCTGGGCGTCGGTCCGGGGCGCAAGATCATTGAATCAGGTTCCGGTTCCGGCGGGCTTACGCTGGCCATGAGCTTTTTTGCCGGTGAAACGGGCGAAATTCATACCCATGAAGCCCGCGAAGAATTCATGAAGCTGTGCCGCAAGAATCTTGACTGGGCAGGGCTTGGCAGCAACGTGACGCTGTACCATCAGGACATCAAGGACGGATTTCTGACCGGCGACGCGGACGCGCTTTTTCTCGACGTGCGTGACCCGTGGGAATACCTGCATCATATCCCCGCAGCGGTGAAGTCCGGCGCCATGCTCGGTTTCCTTGTACCTACGGTTGATCAGGTTTCGCGTCTGCTTTTCGGTCTGGAAAAAGGCCCCTATGACGAGGTGGAGGTCTGCGAGGTGCTGGTGCGCGGCTGGAAACCCGTGCCTGACAGGCTGCGTCCCATGGACCGCATGGTGGCACACACCGGTTTTCTTATTTTTGCGCGGCATCAGGAGCAGATAGATGCGCTTGACGCGTACAAATATATGGGAACCCGCGAACGCAAGCAGGAAAGCGCCCGCCGCGAGCGGCTGGGACTGCCGCCCCTGCGCGGAGAAACAGGCGGCGAAGCGGGCGATGATTTTATCGACGAGCCCGACGGCAGCTGCGAAGACTGACAGGCCGGTACAGACGGCTGACGGCTGTGACGCGCCTCTGGAAACAGGGGCGCTTTTTTTGCGCACGCGGTCTGCACGTGTGTGGAAAAAAGGCTGTTGTTATTGCAATAAGTTGTAATGTATGGTAAAAAATAATTTTTCTTGATTTATGCTTTGGGATGCCGTATACTGATTAACTACCATTGTGTAGGCTTATTTCATCTCTGGAGCAGAAGCATGACCCGTAAAGACAGAACAGAAGGCATATACAGCCGTCGTGAAGTGCTGGACGAGAGCGAGCGCAAGCAATATTACCTCATTCAACTCAAGGACCTGCTGTCCTATGCGTACCGCTACTCCGAAGACGTGAAAAAGCGTTTCGACCGTGCGCAGTTCAATGTCGAAAAATTCAAGACGCTGACCGACCTGAAGCATATTCCCATTCTGAAAAAGAAGGAGCTCATCTTTCTGCAGTCCATGGGGCCGCGGCTGGGCGGACTGCTGACCAAAGACCTCGGCGAACTCAAGCGCGTGTTCCTTTCGCCCGGGCCCATATTCGACCCCGAAGACCGTCAGGACGATTACTGGGGATACACCGAGGCTTTTTATTCCGCAGGGTTCCGTTCGGGCGATGTTTCGCAGATAACCTTCAACTATCATCTGGCGCCTGCCGGTCTGATGTTTGAAGAGCCGCTGCGCAATCTCGGCTGTGCCACCATACCCGCCGGACCGGGCAACGCCGCCACCCAGCTGGAAATCATGCAGAAGCTGCGCGTGACCGGCTATGTGGGCACTCCCAGCTATCTGATGCACCTTGCCCAGAAAGCCGAGGAAAAAGGCCTGAATCTGCGTAAGGATCTTTTCCTTGAAGTGGCGTTTGTCACGGGTGAAAAGTTTTCTGAAAAAATGCGCAACCAGCTTGAGAAAAAATTCGATCTGGTCATGCGGCAGGGGTACGGCACGGCCGACGTGGGCTGTGTGGGCTACGAGTGTTATCACAAGACCGGTCTGCACATAGCCAACCGCGCCTATGTTGAAATATGCCACCCTGATACCGGCATTCCGCTGAAAGACGGTGAAGTGGGTGAAATTGTCGTCACGGCGTTTAACAAGACGTATCCGCTTATCCGTCTTGCCACGGGCGATCTTTCATACATTGACCGTTCGCCCTGCCCCTGCGGCCGGACAAGCCCGCGTCTGGGCAACATCGTCGGCCGTGTGGACACCACCGCCCGCATCAAGGGCATGTTCGTGTATCCGCATCAGGTGGAACAGGTCATCTCGCGTTTCGAAGATATCAAGCGCTGGCAGATAGAAGTGACCAACCCCGGCGGTATCGACGAAATGACTCTGTTTATCGAGGCGAGCAACTTCAAGCGGGAAGACGAACTGCTGCACGCGTTCCGCGAGCGCATCAAACTGCGGCCCGAGCTCAAGGTGCTTGCACCCGGTTCGCTGCCTCCGCAGATCCGTCCCATCGAGGACAAGAGAGTATGGGACTAGCCTTCAGGCTTGCCATACTCGGCCTGCTGATTCTGACGGCAGGCGGGTGCGCCGTTATGCGCCCGCCTGCCTCTTTCCGGCCGCCGGAGCGTGAAGGACAGCTTTTCACCGCCCTTCAGGCTCCTGTTTCTCCTGCCGCTTTTGCTCAGGCGGCGCTCTCATACGATTACATTCTGCTGGGCGAGGGGCACACCTCGGCCTGCGACCATCTGATGCAGGCCCGAATGCTGCAGGCTCTGGCTGCTGCAGGCATGCGTCCCGCCGTGGGGCTGGAGATGGTGCCCGCGGAAAAACAGCCCGTGCTGGACAGGTTCGGGCCTTTTGCCGTTGCTGCGGATACCGCCCTGCAACAGCGGCTGGATGCGGATACACTGGAAGAGGCCGTGGACTGGAAAACCGTGTGGGGATACCCCTACGATCTGTACAGACCGGTTTTTGAAGCGGCATATGCCGGCGGGCTGCCGCTTTTCGGGCTTAATGTGCCGCGTGAGGTGGTGCGCAAGGTGAGCCGCGGCGGTATTGAATCACTGACAGACGACGAACGCAGCCTGCTGCCGTCAAAGATTATTTTTCCCTCCGACGAGCAGCGCGAGGCGCTGACCCGTATGTTCCGCAAACATGACTCCATGCGCAGGGCGCGCCATAACTCCACGGCGGAACAGACCGGCATGCCGGATACGCCTGCCGCGCCGGAACGCAGGCCTTCCACAGACACTGCCGCTGCAGACACGGCCGCTGTGCCGGGCGGCAATGCCACCGCCCGCACCGCTCCCGGCTCTGCCGGAATTTCCGCAGTCGAGGCCGGTGCCGCTGCCGCTGACGGTGAACACGGTACCCGTGAACGCTTTTTTCTTGTCCAGTCACTGTGGGATACGGCCATGGCCGAAAACGCCATGCGGGCGCGTCGCCGCCACGGAGGGCCCGTGGTCGTGCTGGCGGGCAGCGGGCACGTGGAACGCGGCTGGGGTCTGGCCCGCAGGCTGGGCATCCTTGACCGCGGGGCACGCGTGCTGCTGGTCATGCCGTGGCGTGCCGAAGGCCCCCCCGACCCCGAAGACGGCGATTACTTTTTCTATTGCCGTGCCAGCCACCGAAGCCGTATGGGCTTTACGCTGGTCATGGCTGAAGGACGGGTGACGGTACAGGACGTGGCGGAGGATTCCCCCGCCCGGCGTGCCGGATTCCGCGCCGGCGATGTGCTGCGTTCTGCCGACGGGGCGCAGGTGAATTCGCTGTGGGATATGCACAAGGCCGGTATGCAGGCGGCGCGTGAAAAGCGTCCTGTGGTTTTCGGCGTGCAGCGCGACGGAGCCATGCTGTCGCTGGAACTGTCTGTGCAGCACGAAGACGGGGCGCAGGAGGACACGGACAGGCGGTGATGTCCGGCAGGTATCTGGTGCCTGCTGCATGCCGTCCATACCGTCCATACCCCCATGCCGTCCGTTGTCTTCCGGATTTTTCCGGCCCGCTGCGGCGTTCCCTCGGTGTCCCTGATGCCTGTCCGGTGGCCGCGGCAGGACTGGATTGTGCTCCTGCAAAAGGCGGTTGCTGTCCTGCGGGCGGCTTTTTTGTGCGCTGCCGCCGGTGTTCCGCGCGGGCAGCATGGTCTGCCGGTGCACTATCATACCACTGCGCACCGTACGGGTGCGGCGGAGGATGTCATATGCCTGAACTGCCAGAAGTGGAAACCATCGCCCGCGGGCTTGCCCCCGAACTTACCGGGCGCAGAATAACGGAAGTTGAAGTGTTCAATGCCGGAAGCGTGCAGGGAGACAGAGAAGTCTTTGACGCCTGCACGCCCGGACGCGTCATTGCCGGTGTGGGCCGCAGAGGCAAACTGCTGCTGGTGCATCTGGAAAAAGAGCGGCGGCAGGGTGCCGCCTGCAGAGCGGTGCTGGACCACAGACCCGCCGGTGATACGCCGGATATGCTGGCGTTTCATCTGCGCATGAGCGGCAGACTTTTCATTTACGGACCGGAGCAGCTTCCCGGTCCGCATACACGCATAATCATCACGCTTGATTCGGGACGCAGGCTGTTTTTTGACGATGCGCGCAAGTTCGGTTCGTGCCGTGCGCTTTCGCCGTTCAGCAGGCCGCTGTGGCGGTTCTGGGCCACACTGGGGCCGGAACCGCTGGACGTGGACCGTGAGACATTCATTGAGCAGTTCGCAGAACGGCGCAAAGCCGTGAAAGCCCTGTTGCTGGATCAGACAGTGATAGCAGGGGTGGGCAACATCTATGCGGACGAGTCGCTTTTCAGGGCCGGAATCAGACCGGATGCCCGGCCGGGCGACTGGACGCGCGACGAAGCTGAACGCCGTCTGGGCAGGCTGTATGATGAACTGCGCGAAGTGCTGCTCGAGGCCATCAGCGAATGCGGTTCGTCCATACGCGATTACCGTGATGCCAGAGGCGATGCCGGAGCCTTTCAGAACTGTTTCAGGGTTTACGGGCGCAGCGGAATGCAGTGCGTCAGCTGCAGAGATGCACTGACCACGGCCAGAGTGGCCGGGCGCACCACGGTGTACTGCAGCAACTGCCAGAAATAAGGTGCAGCCGTATCATGAACGGTGAAGTTCCGGAACAGGGCAGCCCATCGCTGACGACTTCTGGCGCTCAGGGCGGGCACGAGCAGTGTGCTGTGGCGCGCAATGCGGCGGTTATGGGCGCGGCCACGCTCGTTTCGCGCGTGCTGGGGTTTGTGCGCGATGCCGTGCTGGCTTTTGCTCTGGGGGCCGGTCCGCTGGCGGATGCTTTTCTGGTGGCTTTCCGGCTGCCCAACCTGCTGCGCCGTCTTTTCGGCGAAGGTTCGTTGAGCATGGCGTTTGTGAGTGTCTTCTGCGCCACCCGCAGCCGGCAGGGGGATGAGCGCGCTTTTGCACTCATGCGGAGCATGTTTTTCTGGGTGGCCCTTGTGACCGGTGTGCTATGCACTGCCGGAGTGCTGGGTGCTCCGGTGCTGACAGCGCTCATGGCGCCGGGGTTTGTGCGCGATGCGGAACTGTTCCGCACCGCCACGGTCATGGTGCGGATATGCTTTCCGTACGCGTTTTTTATCTGCCTTGTGGCGCTGTGCATGGGCGTGCTGAACGGCATGGGACGCTTTGCTGCTCCTGCGCTGGCGCCCTGCGTGCTCAATGTGGTGCTTATCGCCGCGGCCTTGCTGGCTTATGCCGGCGGGTATGACGTGGCCATGACACTGGCATGGGCAGTTCCGGTTGCCGGAGCGGCCCAGCTGGCTTTCATGCTGCCTTGGCTCGGACGCAGCGGCGTGCGCATGACCGGTCCGTGGCGCGCGGCGGACAGGCTGGCGGTGAAGGTCGGCAGGCTGCTGGGGCCTTCGGTCATGGGAGCGGCGGTATATCAGCTGACCATCGTGCTGGGCACGCTGCTGGCATCGTTTCTGCCCGCAGGCAGTATTGCCTGTCTGTATTACGCCGACCGGCTTGTGCAGTTTCCTCTGGGGGTGTTCGGCGTGGCCGTGGGAACGGCAGCCCTGCCCAGCCTTGCCAGACTGCACGGTCCGGGCATGGAGCAGGCTTTCGGCGGTACATTGAGTGCCTCGCTGCGGCTGAGCCTGTTTGTCAGCCTGCCTGCCGCGGCCGGTCTGCTGGCGCTGGCCCAGCCACTGGTGACTCTGCTGTTCGGCAGAGGCGCCTTTGACGCTGCAGCGGTGCGCGACACTGTGGCTGCACTGGCCGCCTATGCGCCGGGCATTCCGGCCATCGCGCTTGTACGGCCTCTGGTGGCCGCTTTTTATGCCGCGGATAACACCCGCACACCGGTTGTCATCGCCGTGGCCGCGCTGGGGGTGTACGCCGGTACCGCGCTTTTGCTTATGCCGTTTGCCGGTCATGTGGCTCTGGCCGCCGCAGGCAGTGTTTCTGCATGGTTCAACGCTGTGTTGCTGTATACCTCGCTGCTGCGCTCGGGGGTTCTGTTGCGGGACATTCTGCGGCCCGCAGCCGTCTACCTGCTGCTTTCCGCCGTCATGCTGGCCGCTGTGCACACCGGTGCCCTGTATTTCTCTTCTTCTTTTGCCGCCGTGGCTGTTCTGGTACCTGCGGCCGTGGTTTTTTATGCGGCGGCGGCCCTGCTGCTGCGTTCCGGCGAGGCGCTTCTTCTGCTGCGCAGCTTCCGCAGCTGACCTGCCTGCGCGTCTCAACGCAAATATCTGATAACTTGTTATCATGGCATCGCATTGCCGTTTGTTTCATGGTATGTGCTGGTGATATTTGCCGGGAGCTTTTCACATGATGAACAACATGCTGCGCTACGGCGTGCGGGGGGTGCAGACACGTATCTGTCTGCTGACGCTTGTTGTCTCCACGCTGGTGGCCCTTGCCTTCGGAAGCTATGAATATGTCACGGCGCTTGATGCCGAGTATGCCCGCCTTGAACGGTTTGCCGTTTCTCAGGCCGACAGGGTGGCGCGTCTGCTGCTTGTGCCGGTGTGGAACGTGGACAGGCAGGCTTCCATGTCCATAATAGACACGGAAATGGATGACGAACGGGTGCATGCGGTTATCGTGTACGACGAAGGCGGCAGTATTTTCATCGGCCGCCAGCGCGGTTCGGGCGGGGTACTGGTCAACACGTCCAGAAGCATTCCGCGGGGCGAGTTTATTGTCACGTCGCGGCCGCTGCGGCAGGGCAGTCTGCGTTTTGCCACTCTGCAGCTGTATGTGACGCCGGAATATGTTCACAGAACAATGAAGGATAATGTCGTTGCCGCGGTAATGCACATGCTGGCGCTGGAACTGGTGCTGGTGCTGGGCATTCTGCTGGTGGTGCGTCGTTCGCTTATTGTGCCTCTTTCTGCGCTTACCGCATGGGTACGCAGAGAATCGCCCCTGTACGATTACGGCACCCGCATTCCCAAACAGGCGGACGATGAACTGGGCGAGCTGGTAGACAGCATGAACGGCATGCTGAGCGAAATAGAAAAGCGCGACAGGATGTTGAATGATCACAGCAAGCATCTGGAAAAGCTGGTGGCCGAGCGGACACAGGAGCTTGAGCACGCGCGGCATACGGCCGAGCAGGCCAGCAAGGCCAAAGGCGATTTTGTGGCCAGCATGAGCCACGAACTGCGCACCCCCATGAATGCCATCATCGGCATGATTGAAATAGCGCTTAAAACGGAGCTGACCGTCAAACAGCGCGAATACCTCACCATCATACGTTCTTCTGCACGTTCTCTGCTGGGCGTGGTCAACGATATTCTGGATATCAGCAAGATAGAGGCCCAGAAAATGGAGCTGGAGCATATTCCGTTTTCCACGCAGGAAATGCTGGAGGAAGTCACGGACCTGTTCCGCGAACGGGTGGGCATGAAGGGGGTCGAGCTGGTGCTGGATATCGAGGCCGATGTTCCCGCCGTGCTGGTGGGCGATCCGCTGCGGCTCAAACAGGTGCTTGTGAATCTGGTGACCAATGCGTTCAAGTTTACCAAACAGGGCGAGGTGCGCATCAGGGTTGCCGTGGGCAGCCGTTCTCAGGATGTGGTGCAGCTGGAATTTTCCGTACGCGATACGGGTCTCGGCATCGGCGAGGAGGCACGCAACAGGCTGTTCGACACGTTTTCTCAGGCGGAAGGTTCCACGGCGCGGCTGTTCGGGGGCAGCGGGCTGGGTCTTTCCATAGCGCGGGAGCTGGTGCGGCTGATGGGCGGCACCATCACAGTGGCCAGCGAACCGGGCAAAGGCAGTGATTTTCGCTTTACCGGACGCTTCAGCCTGCCCGTCGAAGCTGTGGAAGCCAGACATCACCGCACGGGAGAAGCCCCGCGCGGCAGGGTGCTGCTGGTGGAAGATAATGAAAGCAACCGTCTGGTCATGACAAGAATGCTTGAACGGCTGGGGTATGACTGCGATGCGCTGCAGGACGGATACACGGCCTATGAGCGGCTGAAAAGGCAGGCTGCGCTGTATGATCTGATACTGCTGGACTGGCGGCTGCCCGGTGTGGACGGGTTGGAGGTGCTGGAAAAACTGCGTGCGGAAAAGCAGCCCCTGCCCCCTGTGTTCATGATGACGGCATTCGGGCGCGAGGCGGAACTGGAACGTGCCGAAGAGCTGGGTGTGGCTTCTTTTCTTTCAAAGCCGGTCAAGCTGTCTTCGCTGTCGGACGCCATACGGGCCATGCGCGGTGAAATGACACCGGAAGAGCAGACAGACACCGCCATGATAAGGCAGTTTGACGGTATGCGGGCCCTGCTGGTGGAAGACAACATCATCAACCGCCATGTGGCGCTGGATATGCTGCAGGACATGGGATTTTCCGTTGTCAGCGCGGAACACGGAGAAGAGGCGCTGGCTGTGCTGGACGATGTGGAACCGCCCTCGGGTCCGGGGTTCGATGTGGTATTCATGGACATCCAGATGCCCGTCATGGACGGTATAGAGGCAACGCGGGTCATCAGACAGCACCCGAGGTGGCGGCATATTCCCATCATTGCCATGACGGCCCATGTGATGAGTGAAGACCGTGACAAGGCACTGGAAGCGGGCATGAATGACTATGTGACCAAGCCGGTGGACCGCATGATGCTGCTGCAGGTGCTGCAGCGTCATGTGGGCGAACACGCCGCGCGGGCGGCGGAAGACGGCGCGAGGCGTATCCGGCAGTCTTTTGACGCACGCTCTGAACACCTTCAGGAGCATAACATACTGCATATGCACGGTATGGGAGTCGCCGGAGCGGAACAGGAGGGGGCAGTTGGCGGTGTTTCTTCCGGACATGCCGGAGCAGGTGTGCCGGAACAGGGCACGGACATCATCTCTGACGGCGGGCCGGACGGTGTGCCGCCCATGCCCGCGCGTCTGCCGGGGCTGATTCTGGAAGAAGGCGTGGACAGACTGGGCGGAAAACAGGATATTTATTTTGAAATTTTGAAAAAGTTCGCCGAAGTATACGCGCAGGCCGCTGATGCGGTGCGGCAGGCTGCGGAGCAGGACCACAGGGATGTCGTGGCGGAAAAAGCGCACGCCATAGCCGGTGCTGCGGCCAACATCTCTGCCGGTGAACTGCGCGAGTCCGCTCTGGCGCTGGAACGTGCCGCCCGCGACGGCGCCCCCATGGAGCTTGAGCTTGAGCAGTTTGCATACTGGCTTGAGCAGGTCGTCCGTTCCATCGGCGTGCTTAAAAGCCGTATGAGGCCGGTGCCGGATGCACCGGAAGACGGTATGCATCCGTAACGGGTACAGCACGTTTCTGCACGTTGTGGCGCTGCCTTCAAGCAGTGCAGGGTGCGTTGCGGCACCTTGTCTGACAGTTGCTGAGTGAACTTTTTTTATGATACCGGCGGGCTGCGCGAACGATACCGGCAAAACGCACAGCAGGCCCCGATGCAGCGCATCGGGGCTTTTGTTTTGGCTGCTAAAAGCGTATGGTGCGCATCGCACGCAGACAGGGTGCCGCCCGCTGTAATGTATGGATGCCGGTAGTCTTTTTTTTGACAACACACCGGTGGCGGCACACAAAAAAAGCCCTGCTGTCGCAGGGCTTGAATGCGTGGGGCGAATGACGGGACTTGAACCCGCGGCCACACGGGCCACAACCGTGTGCTCTACCAACTGAGCTACATTCGCCGTTTGAGACTGAGGCATATATACCCCACAGAAAGCAGCGTCAAGCATAAAACGTGATAAAAATTTCGTCAGGGAAGAAATTTTCCCGCGAGGAGATGTATGGATAAACTGGTTATCAAAGGTGGCGTGCCGCTGGAAGGCACCATACGGGTCAGCGGTTCGAAAAACGCCTCTTTGCCAATCCTCATGGCCTCCATCCTGCTGGATGAGCCTGTGATTTACCGCAATGTACCGCGTCTGCGCGATATTCATACCACCAACAAACTGCTGGGCATTCTTGGTTGTCCTGCCGAGTTTCAGGGCGATGCAGTGCATGTCAGGCCCTGCGATCTGAATCCTGAGGCGCCTTACGAACTGGTGAAGACCATGCGCGCTTCCGTGCTGTGTCTGGGGCCGCTGCTGGCGCGGCTGGGCGAAGCGCGGGTGGCATATCCGGGCGGCTGCGCCATAGGAGCCCGTCCGGTGGACCTGCACCTGAGCGCGCTGGAAAAAATGGGTGCGGAATTCGAGCTTGATTCCGGTTATATAGTGGGCCGCTGCCGTCAGTTGCAGGGGGCGCATATCCGGTTTGACTTTCCCACCGTTGGCGGTACCGAAAACCTGCTGATGGCCGCCACGCTGGCCAAAGGCGAAACCATACTGGAAAATGCGGCACGCGAGCCGGAGGTCATCGATCTGGCCGACTTCCTGTGCGCCTGCGGAGCGGATATTACAGGGCAGGGCACAGATGTCATACGCATACGGGGTGTGGAACGCCTGCATGGTTGCGAATACCGCATCATGCCTGACCGCATCGAGGCGGGAACCTTTATGGTGGCGGCGGGCATAACCCGCGGCAACCTGCTTATCGAAGATTGTCCGGATGACGCGCTGGATGCCGTCAGCCAGAAACTGCGTGATATGGGACTGCATGTTTCGCGCGAAGAAGGCGGAACCCGCGTACGCTATCAGGGCCACCTTGAGTCCACCGATATCGTTACGCATCCGTATCCGGGATTTCCCACCGACATGCAGGCGCAGTTCATGGCGCTCATGTGCGTGGCAGACGGGTTCGGCATGGTGGAGGAAACCATTTTTGAAAACCGGTTCATGCATGTGCTCGAGCTGGTACGCATGGGAGCCGATGTGCGTCTTGTGGGGCGTACAGCCCGCGTGCGCGGCGGCCGTCAGCTGAGGGGGGCGCCGGTCATGGCCTCCGACCTGCGGGCTTCTGCTTCTCTGGTTCTGGCGGGGCTGGCCGCGCAGGGCGAAACCCATGTACAGCGTATCTACCATCTGGACAGAGGCTACGAGAGCATCGAGGAAAAACTCTGCCCTGTGGGCGCGGATATCAGGCGCGTGCCTGAATAGCATGTCTGCCATGTTTGTAACGCCTCCGGCTGTGCCGGAGGCGTTTTTTCTTGTCCGCACGCAAGGTGAAGCATGACACGCAGCACACCCCCGCAAACCGCACAGGGCGGTCCCCCCGCCGGTTACAACCGCAGTGCCGCCCTGCTGCCGCACGGCGCGCCACCTGCACTGTTGTGGCGTCAATGGTGCCTGCTGGCTGTGCTGGCCGGTCTGGCGGCAGGAGAAATGGGCCTGCGGGACGCTGCCCCGGCGTGGGGGGCGGCAGTGCTGGGATTTATGGTGCTGTGGTCCGGCCGTCAGAATGCGGGCAGGCCTACCGCGGTTTTGCGTGCGCTGGTGCTGGGGGTATGCATGGCTGCCGGTGTCTGCTTTATGCTGCTGCACCGCCAGCCCGCTGCGGAAGTGCCCGGCTGGATGACCGCGCAGGAAAAGGTGCGGGTGCAGGGGGTGGTGCGGATTGTGGAAAGCCGTCCTGAAGGACGGCTGCGGATGGTGCTGGCAGATGCGCGCTGCCGCACGGCGCAAGGCTGGCAGACGTTGAAGGCCGATGTGGTTTGGACATGGCAGTATCCTGTTTTTCGGCCCCGCAGCGGCAGTACAGTGGAATTTGAAGGCAGAGTGAAGCCGGTACGCGGTTTTCTGAACCGCGGAACATGGGACAGCGGGAGCTTCTGGCTGCGCAACGGGGTAGGGTACAGAGTCTGGACACGGGCAGAGCAGGGACAGGTGCATGAGGTGCCTGCCGGTAAGCCCGCAGCGGAGTCAGCCTTGTTCCGGGGTGATGCCCTGCAGTCCGCAGAGGTGATGCGGGGCCTGCGCAGTCTTGTGCTGCAGCGGGTGGAACGGGTGCTGGCGGGCATGTCTGACCCGATACCGGCAGATGCGGACGGGCAGGGGGCTTTGCGGCAGATGCCGCGCTGGCGTGACCTGCCTCAGCGGTATGCCGTGCTGCCAGCCCTGCTGCTCGGAGAGCGTTTTTACCTTTCACAGCAGACGATGGACAGGCTGGCCGATGCGGGGTTGATGCACAGCTTTGCTCTTTCCGGCATGCATCTGGGGCTGGCGGCAGCGCTGGGTGCGTTGGCGGCGCTGCTGGCCGGCAGAATTTTTCCCGGACTGTACCTTGTGGTGCCGCGGCAGCAGCTGGCCGTACTGTGTGCCGCACCGCCGGTGCTCGGGTATGTCTGGCTGGGCGGCGCCACGCCTTCACTGCTGCGGGCGGCGCTGATGTTTGCCTTCTGGGGCGGGTTGCTGCTGGCCGGCAGGCGCGGAGTACTGACAGACGGGCTGTTGTGGGCCGTGGCGGTGGTGGTTGCATGGCAGCCGCAGGCTCTGTTTGATCTGCGGCTGCAGCTTTCTGCCGTGGCCGTGGCGGGCATTGCCTGCACCATGCCTGTGTACCGTGCTGCGGCGGGCAGGCTCGGCACCAAGCATGGCACGGCTGCCGGTGCTGTCATGCGCCTGACGGGGGGGCTTGCCGGAGTGCTGGCTGTAAGCATGGCTGCCCAGCTGGCCCTCATGCCTCTCACGCTGGATGCGTTCGGCAGTGTGACGCCGTGGTTTGTGCTTAATGCCCTGTGGCTGCCCGCGCTGGGGCTGTGGGTGCTGCCGCTGGCCTTTGCCGGGCTTGTGTCGCTGGCTCTGCCGCAGGCTGCCCCTGTTGCCGTGTGGCTGTTTCATGTTGCCACAGTGCCGGTGGAATGGTTGCTGGAGATGCTGGGCACACTGGAGGCCGGCGGACTGCTTTATCCGGTGTTGTCTGTAAGACCGCTGCCCTGCGCTGCTGCGGGGTTCTGGATGCTGTTGGGTACGGCATGCCTGCTGTGGCGGGGAACCGCCGGTCCTGCCGTGCAGCAGAGCGGCCGCAGCGTTCTGCTGCCGTATGGTCTGCGCACTGTCTGCGTGACGGTGACTGCAGGGGTGGTGCTGCTTGCCGCGCCGGTGTGTCTGCGTTTTTCCGCGTACCTGCAGGATGAGGTTTCTGTTTCCGTGCTGGATGTGGGGCAGGGGCAGGCCGTGCTGGTGGAGGCGCCGCACGGAGTGCGCGTTCTTATTGACGGCGGGGGTTTTCCTTCGTCTTCTTTTGACACGGGCAAGGCACTGGTGGCACCCGTGCTGACGTATAACAGACCGCCGGTGCTTTCCGCCGTGGTCAACACCCATCCGGACAGTGATCATCTGGGCGGCTTGCCGTTTATTCTGCAGTCTTTTGACGTGGGCGCCTTTTATACCAACGGCGAGCTGCCGCAGGAGGGGGCGCATGCGGCTGCTCTGGAACGGGCATGGCGGGCCGGTGCTCCCGTGCCTGCGGTTCTGGCTGCCGGTGATTCGCTGTTGCTGGGCAGCACCGCGGAACTGCAGGTGCTTGCACCGGAGGCCGGACGCATGACGGGCAATACCAATGACAATTCGCTGATTCTGCGGTTGACGCGCGGTGGCAGAGGGCTGGCGCTGGTGCCCGCCGATGCGGGTACCGTAGTGCTTGACCGGCTGGCGCAGGCGGTGCGGCGGCAGAATATTCCGGTGGAAGCCGCGCTGCTTGTGGTGCCGCATCACGGCAGCGGAAACAGCCTCTCTCCCCTTCTGTACGATGCGGTTGCGCCCTCTCTTGCAGTGGCTTCGTGCGGATACATGAACTACTGGCGGTTTCCGCGTCCTGAAGTGCGCGGGGCGCTGGAGGCGCGTGGAATTCCGCTGCTTACAACGTCCGGAAGCGGACAGATTACCGTGTGCTGGCCGGACAGCGGACATATGCAGGTACGCAGTGTGCGCTGACCGTCCTGCCGCCGGGGCTGAGCTGTTGCGGTGCCGTGCCTGCGCTTACGGTGGCCTGAACAGCATGACGGCCGGAACAGGTAACTGCTCCGCCCGTCATGCTTGCTTTTTTTGTCTGTTGCGCTGGGCAACGGCCGGTGCACCGCGGTCAGTCGGTCTGCGTTTCCGCGGTCTGCATTCTGCGTGATTCCAGAGCGTAAAACGCTACGGGCACCACCACAAGGCTGAACACAGTGGAAGCCAGCAGCCCGAAGATAAGCGCCCATGCCAGACCGGAGAAAATGGGATCGAGCGTGATGGGCCATGCGCCCAGCAGCGTTGTGGCCGCTGTGAGCAGAATGGGCCGCAGCCGTGTGGTGCCGCTTTCCAGTACGGCTTCGCGCAGCGGCATGCCCTGCCGGATGGCCTCCTGAATGAACTCGATGAGCACCAGAGAGTTGCGTATGACTATGCCTCCCAGTGCTATCATGCCGATCATGGATGTGGCGGTGAAGAATACCGGATCGGCATAGCCGCCGGCATGTCCGGTGAACAGCAGATTAAGCAGCCAGAATCCGGGCATGATGCCCAGCAGTGTCAGCGGAATGGCCGACATGATGAGCAGCGGCAGCGTGAACACCCCTGTCTGGATGACCAGCAGAATGTAGATGCCGCCCAGTGCCGCGCCGAACGCCAGTCCCAGATCGCGGAACACGCTCAGGGTTATTTCCCATTCACCTTCTCCCGCCCAGTCTACCCGTGTGCCCGGCGGCATGGGGTCTTTTTTCAGCGCCGTGTTCATGTCCAGAATCGCTTCACCGGGGGCTCTGCCCGCCATCTCGCCGTAAACATAGACCACCCGGTGCAGGTTTTTATGATAAATGGGCTGGTCTTCGGGCAGCTGGACAAAACGGCCCAGTTCACCCAGCGGCACTATGCCGCCCTGCGGCATGTCCGGCGCGGCAGCGGTGGGAACAGGCATGGCTTCCAGCGCCGCGACGGAGGAGCGGCTTTCGCGCGGCAGCTGCACGACGACCGGCAGGGGCTGGCGTTCGCGGGGTTCGTGCACGTTGGCGGGGATAACGCCCCCCGCGGCGATGCGCAGTGTGCGGGCAATGTCTTCGGTTTCCACACCGTGCAGCGCGGCTTTGACCCTGTCGGTGACAAAATTGATGCGCGTTGCGGCGGCTTCCATGGTGGAGTCTATGTCTGTGACGCCGGGTTCGCGCCGCATGATTTCCATAACGTGCCGGGCTGCCTGATGCAGCTGCTCCGGTGTTTTTTCGGCAGACCCGTACACTTCGCCGGTGATGGTTGAAAAAACAGGAGGTCCCGGGGGCACTTCCACCAACTTTATGTCAGCGCCGGATGCGTCTGCAATGCGCTGCAGATCGTCGCGCAGACGCAGCACAATGGTGTGACTTTGCTGTTCACGGCGTGATTTTGCAGCCAGATTCACACGGATATCGGCCTGATGCGGCTCTGCGCGCATGTAGTAGTGCCGCACCATACCGTTGAAATCCATGGGTGATGATGTGCCGGTAAATGTGGTGACGTCACTGACTTCCGGCACGGTGCGCAGATACGTTTCATAACGGCGTACCACCCGGTCGGTTTCTTCCAGACTGGTTCCTTCGGGCATATCGATGACAATCTGGAATTCATTTTTGTTGTCAAAGGGCAGCATCTTCAGCGGGACAAGCCGCATCAGCGCCAGTGAGCAGCTGCCCGCCAGCAGTATGACGATGGCCGCCAGCATTGATTTGCGCATGAACTTTGAGTCGAGAAAGGGCGAAACGATAGTTCTGTACAGTTGCGAGGCGCGGTCTGCCCTGCCTGATTGACGGGAGGGGGCGGAATTTTTCTGCCGGACGGTTGCGGGGGGCGTCTGCTGTCCTGCCGGTACTGCTTTGTGGCGCAGCAGCAGATAGCTGAGCCAGGGCACCACTGTCAGTGCCGCCAGAGTGGAAAACGTGACGGTAAGGGGCACGTTGGCTGCCATGGGTGCCATGTACGGGCCCATCATGCCGGTAATGAAAAACATGGGTGTAAAGCTGACTATGATGGCCAGCGTTGACATGAGCACAGGCGGCAGCACTTCCTGCACGCCTGCCAGCGTGGCGGCCAGCGGGCCTTTTTTGCGTGCCAGTATGTGGCGCTGTATGTTGTCCACATTGGTTATGGGGTCGTCCACCACAAGGCCCAGCGAAAGAATAAGGGCGAACAGCGTGACCCTGTTGATGGTGTAGCCCAGCATGTAGTTGACAAAGAGAGCCAGCGCAAAGCTGAGCGGTACGGACACAGCCACCACAAGGGCTTCGCGGCGGCCCAGTGTCAGCATGAGCAGCCCCACGACCGTCAGTATGGCAAACCCCAGCGAGGCAAGCAGGTCATTCACTTTCTGACTGGCTGTTTCGCCGTAGTTGCGGGTGACGCGCAGCCCTATGCCGTCGGGCAGAATGTCATGCTGCAGACTGCTAGCTTCGCGGATGACGTTTTCCGCCACTGAGACGGCATTGGTACCCTTTTTTTTGGCAACGGCCAGTGTAACTGCAGGCAATGAGCCGTGCGGCATGCCTTCTTCCTGTGCGGTACGGTCGGAAAAGCCTATGCGCGTGTAGCTCACAGGTTCTGCCGGGCCGTCGTGCACGGTGGCCACATCGCGCAGATATACAGGTCTGTCCGCGTCTGTGCCCACCACCAGCCCGCGTACTTCCCGCGCGCTGCGCAGAAACGAGTCGGCGGTGATGGTGAGGGTGCGGTTGTTTTTGTCCAGCGTCCCCGCGGTGACAGAAGAGTCAGCACCGGAAAGTGCCGTGACAACATCCTGCGCGGAAACAGAAAACCCCGTGAGCCGTTCGGGGTCGGGATACACATGCACGCGGCGGGGTTCGCCACCGGTGATGGTGACTGATGAAACATCTTCAACGGCCGCAATTCTGTTCAGCATTTCTTCGGCCATGCGCCGCAGCGTATGGCTGTCGGCAGCACCGGCCTGTTCCGGATACAATGTCAGGCTGACGATGGGCACATCGTCGATTTCCACAGGGCGTACGGCCCAGCCGGTGACGATGCCCGGTGCCATGTCTTTGTTTTTGGTAATGGTGTTGTGCAGTTTGATGAGTGAGTCTTCGCGGTTTTCACCCACATAGAAGCGTACCGTGGCCATGGCGCTGTCACGGCGCGATATGGAATAGACATGCTCGACTCCGTCTATCTGCCAGAGCAGCCGTTCCAGCGGGGTGGCCACCAGTTTTTCCACTTCTGCCGCAGATGCGCCGGGCACCTGCACCAGTATGTCCGCCATGGGCACGATGATTTGCGGCTCTTCTTCTCTGGGCGTGAGCAGCAGCGCGGCCATGCCCAGCCCGAGACCGAAAATGAGCAGCAGCAGAGCGTTTTTGCCGGTGACAAATGTGCGGACAATGGCGGGGATTATTCCTGCCGGTGCGGCGTCATGCTGCGGCATGGCTGTCTCCTGCGGCTGCTTCCTGCGGTGTGCGTTCCGGCGGGGTCCGTGCCCCGCCTGCGGGCAGCACAAGAGTCTCGCCGCCTGAAAGACCCGAGAGTATTTCCACCTGCTGGCCGAAATGTCTGCCCGTTTTCACATGCACGGTGTACGGGATGCCTTCATCTGACAGGATGCTCACTGTTTCGAGCTGCCCCACACGGTGCACCGCCGCAGCAGGCACAAGAACGGCAGGCTGCGCATCAAGGGGAATGAGCAGCGTGCCGTACATGCCGGGGTACAGTCCGGGGGCGGGCGGCAACCCCACCTTGACCAGAAAGGTTCGTGTGCGCGGGTCTGCCGAGGGCACCACCTCCTCCACCACGCCGTCCAGCGTGTCTGTGCCCAGCGCAGAAATGTTCACCTGCAGACGCACTCCGGGGCGCACGCGTCCTATAAGTCCTTCACGGACCTGTGCTTCCAGCCGCAGTGCTCCGCCTGCCTGTACCACCAGCAGAGGTTTGCCGGGAAAAGCCAGATCGCCGGCTTCGGCCTCACGCCGGACTATCTCGCCGTCCTCCAGCGCGGTGATGGTGGCATAACCAAGAGCTATTTCAGCTTCTTCCAGTCTTTTCTGCGCCTGCTGCACGGCAGATTCCGCCCCGCTCAGACCTCCGCGCGCACTGCCCAGAGCAGCTTCCGCCTGCAGATAATCCGCTTCCGCCTGATCAAGTTCGCGCTGGGCAACAGCTCTTTCGGAAAACAGCGCCTTGATGCGTCTGTACTGGTTGCGGGCTTTATCAAAGGCGGCTCTGGCTTCGGCCACGGACTGACGCGCCTGCCCCAGTGCTGCCCTGCTGCTTATCAGCGCCTGCCCCGCCTGATCCCGCCGCGATACAAGTTCTCGGGCATCCAGCTCTACCAGTACGTCTCCTTTTTTTACCACATCGCCGGTGGTAACGGCCATACGCAGAATTTTTGCGGTGACCTGCGCTTCCACGCGGGTCTCGGTGCGCGGACGCACTGTGCCGGTGGCTTCCGCCGTATCTGTCACGGGCACGGCAGCAGCCGTAATCGTGTTTACTGTACTGTTGCCCGCAGGCAGACGGGGGGATGAAAATGTGTCTTCCGGGCTGATGCGTTGTGTATTCAGCATATTGGCAGACCACATGAAGATAACCGCCAGTACTGCGATGCCTGCAGCGGCTGTCAGAAGCGTTCTGGTGCGCATGGGTGTCTCCGCGGAGCTGTTGTCGTCCGGCGTGGATTGTATTAAGCATACGGCTTGTTTTTCGATGCCGGCTTTGCAGAACAGTACCTGATATAGTGTTTTGTGTACAGACTGTCAGCCGTGCCGGTGTGTTGTAATAATAAACCGGTTTTGTTCCGGGGGATGTCCATGGGCCGCACCGCAGATGAGCACTCACAGAAAATCGGCAGGTCCGGTGCTGCGCAGGGCTGTGCCGTTGCCGCTGCCCTGTGGGAAAAAGAACAGCTTTTCAGAGTGCTTCTGGAATACAGTGCCGACTGTGAAATCTGGATTGATGCCTGCGGCGTGGTGCGTTTTGTCTCGCCGTCATTTGCAAGCATCACCGGATATACCCCTGAATGCCTGTACAGAAATCCGGACTACCTTGCAGCCATAATGGTGCAGAGCGATCTGCCCGCATTCCGCGCGCAGGAGCGGATTCTGGCGGAACGCGGTGGCTCTTTTGACGTGGAGGTGCGCATACGCACGGCTTCCGGCAGGGAACGCTGGGTGCTGTGCATATGCCGGAGCATCACCGATGATGAGGGACGGCCGCAGGGCCGGAGACTTACCTGCCGTGATGTGACGCGCCGCCGCCTGCTTGCCATGCAGCTGCAGCATCAGGCCGGTCACGATCCGCTGACAGGACTGCCCAACCGGTCTCTTTTTCTTGAAAAACTTGATGCGCGTGTGAATGGCGGCCGCGCAGCGCGTGACGGCGGCGCATCTGTTGTGATGATAGATGTGGACCGCTTCAAGCAGATAAACGATGTGCTGGGTCACGAGGCGGGAGACGGCGTGCTGCGCGTGGTGGCCGACAGGCTGCGGGGTATTCTGGGCGGCAATGACGCTCTGTGCCGTCTGGGCGGTGATGAATTCTGCCTGCTGCTGGCCGGCGGCGGCCGTGCCGAAGAAGTGCTGGCACGGGTACAGCAGATACAGCAGCGGCTCATGGACTCTGTTGACACGGGGGGCAGGCGGCTGCATCTGACGGTAAGTGTGGGCGTGGCCACCCACCGGCCGGGGCAGAACGCGCCGGAAGACATGATGCGCAACGGCGGCATTGCCCTGCAGCATGCCAAACGTGCGGGCGGCGGCGGACTGGAGGTGTTCAGCGACTGGATGCTGGAAAGTGCGCTCAACCATGCCCATCTGGAAATGGAACTGCACCATGCGCTGAAAGACAACGCCTTTCATCTTGAGTTCCAGCCTCTTGTCGATCTGCATTCTGGGCGTCCCGTACGGGTGGAGGCTCTGGCCCGCTGGGATCATCCTCAGCGTGGGGCCGTTTCGCCCGCTGATTTCATTCCCGTTCTGGAAGAAACCGGTCAGATTCTGCGTCTGGGCAGCTGGGTGCTGGAAAATGCCTGCATGGCTGCCGCACGCTGGCAGCGCAGGCATCCTGAGCTGCGGTCCGTCGGCGTCAGTGTGAATCTTTCGGCCCGGCAGCTTGCACAGCCTGCGCTGGTTGATCAGGTGGCGGCGGTGCTTTCCCGCTCCGGACTGGAACCGGCCAGCCTGAAGCTGGAGGTGACGGAAACCATGCTCATGGACAATCCGGAACTGTCCAATCTGGTGCTTCGCAGGCTGAAGGATCTGGGCGTTTTTCTGGCCATCGACGATTTCGGCACAGGGTATTCTTCACTGGCCTATCTGCAGAGTTTTCCCATTGATACGCTGAAGATCGACAAGTCTTTCGTCATGGGCATGACCAGCGACCCCGGCAAATTCAACATTGTGAAAGCGGTTACCGCGCTGGCTCATAGTCTGGGGCTGGATGTGGTGGCCGAAGGAGTGGAGGAACAGGAACAGCGCATCATGCTGCATGCCGTGGGCTGCGAGTACGCGCAAGGGTTTCTGTTTGCCCGTCCTGTGCCGGAAAAAGACCTTGCCGCGCAGCTCGGCAGCCTGCTGCGCAGTTCCTGCGATCCTGCCTGAGCCTTCTTTTCCGCGTTTTTCCGCTATTCCTTCATACCCGCTTTGCGCAGGATGGTCATCAGCGGGCACCAGTCGGTAAATGCCGACTGCAGCAGATTTATACCCACAAAAGCAGTGAAACCGAGCCAGTAGGGCGAGTGCAGCCATGCCAGCAGCAGACTGAGCAGAATGAACAGTCCGGCGGCGGCCCGTACAGTTCTGTTGACGGTCATGGGCAGCTCCTTTTTGCGCCAGCATAGCACAGTCGCGGCGCTATTGCAGCCGGTATGCTGCAGACACCGGCGGTACGGTTTTATCCTGCCGCGTTCTGTGTTACATACCGTATACGTGCGCTCTGCAGCGCCATTGCGGCGGGCGTACCTCCTGCGGATATTCACACCGCCCTTTCAGGGCAAAGGCGGATTTGAGATAGTGAAGCTTTACTCATGGAACGTGAACGGATTCAGAGCCATCCGGCAAAAACCCGAATGGGACTGGTTTTCCAGCTGCGATGCTGATGTCATCGGCCTGCAGGAAACCAAAGCCATGCCGGAGCAGATAGACCCTGCGGACCGCAATCCTGCTGGGTATCACAGCTACTGGCTGGGAGCGACGGTAAAAAAAGGCTATTCCGGTGTGGCTGCTTTTTCGCGCAGGGAACCGCTTTCGGTGGCGTATGATCTGCCCGTGGAGCAGTATCAGGGCGAGGGGCGCGTCATCATGCTGGAATACGATGCCTTTTACTACTTTAACATCTATTTTCCCAACGGACAGAGCGGCGACGAGCGGCTGCAGTACAAACTGGGCTTTTATGACGCTTTTCTTGAGCACGCGCAGACCCTGCGCCGGAAAAAGCCCATCGTGGTATGCGGCGACTTTAATACGGCGCATCGCCCTGTCGACCTTGCCCGTCCCAGAGAAAACGAGGGCACGTCAGGGTTTCTGCCCGTGGAACGGGCATGGATGGACAAGTTTATAGACCACGGCTACGTGGATACCTTCAGACTGGTGCATCCCGACGCGCAAGCCATGTATTCATGGTGGTCATACCGTTTTAAAGCGCGCGACAGAAATGTGGGCTGGCGCATCGACTATTTTTTTGTTTCCGATGAATTACGCCATGCCGTAAAGGATGCCACCATCGAAATGGAGGTTTTCGGTTCGGACCATTGCCCCGTGGGGCTTGAACTGGCACTGTAACGCGGCCATGCATACAGCACCGCGCGGCAGACAGGCCGCAGGCGCGGGGCATACCGTATGCGGCCGCAGCACGCTGCACGGCGCAGCCGTACAGCCGGCTGTAATGAAAAAAAGGCAGGCACGGAAACCGGACACCGGTTTTTCCGTGCCTGCCTTTATTATCTAACGCTTCTCTGCGGCCTTTGCCACTGCGTGCAGAATACAGTCCAGCGCTTCACTGAGTTCGGGCGCAAAATATGGCTCGGCGCTCAGCAGGCGCACCACTTCGGTCACTGTGGCATCGGGCGGCACAGGCAACCCGTTTTCTCTGGCCAGTCTGATAAGTTCTTCTCTTTGTTCCTGCATGGGGCCAACCTCTGTTGTGCAAAATTTCCCAAGCTCTTTTTTCCCCCATAATGCGGCCTGCGAAAAAAAGCAAATGGTGCGCACCGTTCATCCCCGGCGGTATCCGCTTCAGCGGAACTTGCGGCTGATGTGCCAGAACTCGCTGAAACTCAGCTGTCTGTTGCCCGGTCCCTGCCGTACAAGAAACATCTCGTCGTCTTTGTGACGCAGAAAGGCGGGTTCGGTGGCCTGACGGCACACCGCAGCCAGTACGGTTTTGCCGTCCAGCGTCAGTGCATGCAGGCTTATGGCGTTGATATGCCGTATGCCGATATGTTCCGCCACCAGATTGCTGATATGCCGCAGGGCATGGTCGTCGTTGCGGAAGCCGTCCGGGTCCATGCCCAGCACCTCGCCTTCGTCGCTCACGCCTACCAGCAGGGTGCCTCCGGCCGTGTTCAGAAATGCGGTGATGCCTTTCAGAACGGCAAGCTCTATACTTTTATCATTTTTACCGCTTTTCAGGTTAAAGCGCAGCGTTGATTTGAACTCCACATGGTCGCCTTCGCCCTGCCGCAGCAGGCGCCGTACCTGCTGGGATGACAGCGGTTTGTTGGGCCTGTACGCCTTGCGCATTTTGCCCGCATACAACGTGTAGCCGATGATGATGGCCGCCAGCGCGGCCAGCAGGGCGGCTGTGGCCACCAGAAACCGCGTGTCGCGCAGCAGCATGGAAAGCAGGTTGACCTCCCGTGCCAGCATGGTCACGGCAAGGCCTGTGGCTTTGGAGGAGACAAGCGTTTCGGAAGTGATGCCGTAGGTGCCTTCGCGTCGTCCTGTCAGTGCCTTGAGCGTGAGCTGCTTTTCTTCCTGCCGGGCTTTTTCCAGTTCCTGACTGAAACCGCCGCTGGCTGCCAGAATGATTCCGTTGACAGATACCACGGCTTCGGCATGCGGAAAATGCTGCACCACACTGCCGATGAGCGCTTCCGGCGTGTACAGCAGAAAAGCTGTCCTTCCGGCGGCCTGCGCCAGAATGTACAGCAGACGCCCGCCGTCCGTTTCAGGCGATATTTCCAGCAGGGGCAGGCCGGGGGCAACCTCCAGCGATGTGTCCAAACCGGCACGCAGCCATCGGGCAAGAGCCGGGCTGAGCGATTCCGCGGCCGGTTGTCCGGTGCTGTTGCCGGCTATGGCACCGGGCCGTGATTGTGCGGGAGCGGTGTTTTCAGTCTGTTCCGCCGTGCCGGACTGCGGAGCCAGAGGTGCGGGTACGCGGGCTTTTCTGCCGGTGAGCGTATCCAGATACACTCCGCTGCCGTCAGTGTTGAAGACCACAATGCCGGTGGCACCGCTGACCCGCAGCATTTCGTGCAGGATTTCAGATTCGGCGTTGTCGTCCAGCGGGGTGCTGTCGGACAGCATGGCCGTCATCTGGGTGCGTGTGTCGCGCAGCGACTGCCGCGCGGCATCGACAAAGTAGTCTACTGCCACGCCGCTTACCAGTCGTGCGACAATGGCGGTGTTGAACACAATGAACAGCAGCACGATGCACAGAGTGGCGGCGATGACTGCATAAGCTGTTTTGGGAATGCGCATGGCCGGATGCTACTATAGAGACACGAGCGCTGCCAGTGTTTTGGCCGCAGCAGAGCAAAGCGGCTTCTGCCTTGTGGCAGAGCGGCGGCAATGATATACCGGTATAAGGTGTGTTGCCGTTCCGGCGCAGTGGTGCGCATACATGTCTGCGTCATTTACGGCGGCCTTTGTACTGCGGATACAGGAGGCTCTGATGGGATTTGTACTGCCTGAGTACCGGCATCCGGATTTTAACGGCGCTCCGCTGGCCGGTGCGCCGGCGGCCGTATTCTGTGCCTGCCCGGCAGACGGGGTGGCCCCCGCGGGATTTCATGCCACGTCTGTTTTTCCTGAATATGTGCGCATGCAGGACGGGCACTGGGAGCTGCTGCGCCGTTCGCGTATGGACTGTGTCATCAGGCTGGGAACTGACGGCAGGCCCGAAGTGACGGAATTCCGCAGGTTGCGCAAAGGCGACATGGTGGCCGTGGGCCGCGGTGAAAACGGTGAACAGGGCATCTATCTGCATACGGGCGGATTCGAGCCCGCCCGTCAGTGCGGCGGCGAAGCGTTCGCTTTCAGAACGGGCACCAGCAGAGAGACTTCGTTTTCCATCGCATACGATACGCTGTACGACATCATGCGTCACGACCGCAGCCACGGACGCATTATCTGGGTTGCGGGGCCTGCGGTGGTGTTTGATTCGGACGCGCGGGCGGCATTCTGCCGTCTGATAGACAAAGGTTATGTGCACGGCCTGCTGGCGGGTAACGCCTTAGCCACCCACGACCTGGAAGGAGCGCTGTACAATACGGCGCTGGGGCAGGGGATATATGATAAGCGCCAGATGCCGCTGGGGCACTATCACCATCTGGACACGCTGAATACGCTGCGGGAAGCCGGCGGCATAGAACGCGCCGTGCAGCAGGGGCAGATACGGGGCGGTGTGATGCACGCTCTAACCCGTCAGGGCATTCCTTACGTGCTTGCCGGTTCCATACGCGACGACGGCCCGCTGCCGGAAGTGGAGCCGGACGTGTACAGTGCGCAGGATGCCATGCGGAATCTGGCGGGAGAGGCCACAACGGTGGTGGCGCTGGCCACCCAGCTGCATACGATAGCAACGGGAAACATGACGCCGTCCTATCAGGTGACGCAGGACGGCGGCGTGCGGCCGGTATATTTTTTTATCGTGGACATGTCGGAGTTTGCGGCGGGCAAGCTGGCAGACAGAGGGTCGCTGACCGCACACGCCATACTGACCAACGTGCAGGATTTCATGGTGAATCTGGACAGGGCCCTGTAAAGACGGGCGGCGCGGCAGCCGCGCAGAGAAACGAGGGTATTTGTTACTGCTGCATCAGCATGCGGCGGCCCCAGTCTGCCTGTCCCAGCGAAATGCAGCCGTCGCCGGGCGGCAGTTCACGGTGCACCAGTACAGAGAGCCCGCGACGGCGCAGCAGCGGCGGCAGTTCGGCGCTTATGGTTCTGTTCTGCATCACGCCGCCGGAAAGCCCCACCGTGGCAATGTCCATGACTTCCGCCAGACTGCCGGCGGCTTCTGCCAGACCATGCATGAGACCCAGATGGAAGCGGCGGCTGATGACACCTGCGGGAACATTTTGCAGCCAGTCGGCATATGCGGCCATGAACAGGGCGTGTGTGTCGAGCATCAGCGGCTGCACATCGGTACGCATGGGGCATGGGTAGGGGGCTGTCACGCCCATGTCCTGTATGCGCTCCAGCATTATGGCCGCCTGTCCTTCGTATGTGACTGAAATACATATGCCCAGCATGGCGGATACCGCGTCGAACAGACGCCCGCAACTGCTTGTCAGCGGAGTGTTCAGTCTGCGCTCCATGACCTGCGGCAGAACGCGCGCCGCATCTCTGAACTGCTCCTGCCACGGCCAGGGTATGTCTCCGGGGCAGGTTGTGCCGTTCTGCCACAGTATTCCCTGTGCGATGCGCCAGGGCTCCCGTATGGCGGCCTCGCCGCCGGGCAGCAGCATGGGGGCAAGATGTCCCAGCCGTTCATGGTCCAGCCGGCTGTTGTCTACATACAGCAGTTCTCCGCCCCATATGGTACCGTCTTCGCCGTATCCTGTGCCGTCCAGCGCAATGCCCAGCACCGGCCCGGAAAATCTGTTTTCTGCCAGTACGCTGTATATGTGCGCATAATGGTGCTGCAGACTCAGCGCGGGAATGCCGTCGCGCTGCGCGCGGCCTTCGGCATAGCTGGTGGTCAGGTAGTCGGGATGCAGATCGTGCACCACCGCCTGCGGAGTCACTTCCAGCACGGACTGCAGGTGCCGTGCGATTTCACGGTAAAATCCGAACGATTCAAGATTCTGCAGATCGCCTATGTGCTGGCTGACAAAAGCCTGATCACCCCGCGTGTAGCAAAGGGTGCTTTTCAGCTCGGGACCGGTGGCCATGACGCACGGCCCTTCACCGTCCAGAAAGACAGGGCGGGGGGTGTAGCCGCGGGCTCTGCGCAGAAACTGCGGTTCGTGCGTGTCGGGGTTGACGCGCACCACGGAGTCGTCGGTGCGGATGAGAATGTCGCGGTTGTGCAGCAGAAAAATATCGGCAATGTCGTGCAGGCGCAGCAGCGCTTCCCTGTTTCCCAGACTGATGGGTTCGCTGCTCATGTTGCCGGAAGTCATGACCAGCGCGGCGCAGGCTTCATGCGGCAGAATTTCGCGGTACAGATGAAAAAGTACATGGTGCAGCGGCGTATAAGGCAGCATAAGCCCCACATGGTCCGTATGGGGGCTGGCCTGCGGAGCCAGCGGGGTGCCCTGTTTTAGCCGGCACAGCACAATGGGGCGTTCCACTGACTGCAGCAGGGCCGCTTCGCCGCTGCCGATGTGGGCCAGAGCCTGAGCTGCTGCCATGTCGGGCACCATGACGGCCAGCGGTTTGCCGGGTCTTTTTTTGCGTGCGCGCAACCTGTCCACCGCTGCGGTGGCGGTGGCGTCGCATGCCAGATGAAAGCCCCCCAGCCCTTTGATGGCGGCAATATGGCCTTTGGCCAGTGCCTTTGCCGTCTGGACAACAGCTTCCGTGTCGCGGGCCAGTTGCGTGCCGTCCGCCGAGGCAAGCCACACATGCGGGCCGCATTTCGGACAGGCGTTGGGCTGGGCGTGGAATCTTCTGTCCATGGGGTTTTCGTATTCTTCGCGGCATTGAGGGCACAGCGGAAAACACGCCATGGACGTTTTGTCTCTGTCATACGGAATGGCCCGCGTAATGGTGTAACGCGGGCCGCAGTTGGTACAGTTGGTAAAGGGATACAGGTAACGTCTGTCCGACGGGTCGAACATATCGCGCAGACAGTCCTGACAGGTGGCCACGTCCGCGCTGATGAGCACATTCTGCCCGCTGCCCCCTTCGCTGGCCACAATGGTGAACAGCTGCTCGTCTTCACGGGGGGGGATATCTTCTTCCGTGCGCGACACAACCCGCGCCAGCGGCGGCAGCTTGTCCGTCAGGTCGGTACCGAATGCGGCAACGGCCTGCGGCGTGCCCTGTGCTTCGATGAATACTCCCTGCGAGGTGTTGGACACCGTGCCCGTGATGCCGTGTTCGCGGGCGATGCGGAAGACAAAGGGCCGGAAGCCGACACCCTGTACCTGTCCGGAGATGACGTATTTTCTGCGGATTGTTGCTGCAGCCATGTATAATTCATAGCCTATTCCCAGCCGGTGGGAAAGCCTTTGGTGATACTGCGCGGCAAAATAGGAGTATTGCTATCTTTTTGTGCTGCATGTAGTCTGTGCAGCCCGGTTCCGGCAGGGCCGGACGGCATCATTTCCTTGAATTACCGTCAACTCTTGTATAGTTCTGAACGGTGAATCCTTCAGGGATGCAAATGGTCTGAAACAGGAGCAGAAAAACATGGCCGCAAAAAAACTGGGAGCGCGCATCTGTAAGTTCCGCGAGGAGCGGGGGATGACGCGTGAAGAACTGGCAGAGGCCGCCGGCCTCGGAGCCGACTTTATCACGGCGCTGGAAGAAGAGGATCTTTATCCTTCCATCGGCCCGCTGCAGAAGATTGCCCGCGCGCTTAACGTGCGTCTGGGCACGTTTATGGATGATGAAGTGACCCGCGACCCCATTGTGGTGCGCAAAAGCGGGCGTGAAAGCGACCTGACCATGCAGAAGGCACGGAACAAACGCGCCGCGTTCATGTTTCATTCGCTGGGCAAGGGAAAAAGCGACCGCAACATGGAACCTTTTTTCATTGAGATAGCTCCGGAACCCAACGAAGACAGGCAGCTCTCTTCGCATCAGGGCGAGGAGTTCATTGTTGTCGTTTCGGGCAGCATTCTTGTGCGCTACGGCAATGAAGAGCATGTTCTGGAACAGGGCGACAGCATTTACTACAACTCTATCGTGCCGCACTATGTGGGCGCGGCGGGTGACGACAAGGCGGAAATATACGCCGTTATCTATTACCCGCGCTAGAAAGCAGGTTATTGACGCATGGAAAATTTTGAGCTTCGCGAATGGACTCTCGGTCAGATTCTGGATCATGCCGTGGCCAATTGGCCCGACAATGAAGCCGTGGTATACGTAGACCGCGACTACCGCCAGACCTACCGCGAGTTCGGCAAGGTGGTTGACGATCTTGCCAGAGGGCTGATGGCTCTCGGGGTGAAACATGGCGAAAAGGTGGCCGTATGGTCCACCAACGTGCCGTACTGGGTGGCCCTGCAGTTTGCCACGGCAAAAATCGGCGCCGTGCTGCTGACGGTCAACACCAACTACCGTAAAAGCGAGCTACAATACCTGCTAACCCAGTCCGAATGCGAAAACCTGTTCATTATGGACGGGTACCGCGACCATGATTATCTGCAGACCATTTACGACCTGATGCCGGAGCTGAAAAATCAGCCCCGCGGCAACCTGAATCTGAACGGCTTTCCTCATCTCAGAAGGGTCATGTTTCTGGGCGTGGAAAAGCACCGCGGCATGTATTCCGTGCCGGAAATCATCAGCCTCGGGGTTATGGTTTCCGATCAGGAGTATGCCGAACGCCAGCGCATGCTCAGCCCCGGAGACGTGGTCAACATGCAGTACACATCCGGCACCACGGGCTTTCCCAAAGGGGTTATGCTGACGCATGTGGGCATAGGGCTTAATGGGTACTGGATAGGCCGCAACCAGAACTTCACACACAAGGACAGGTTGTGCCTGCCCGTGCCGCTTTTCCATTGTTTCGGCTGTGTGCTGGGTGTTCTGGCTGCCGTGAATCACGGAGCCACGCTGGTTATTCTGGAAAACTTCAACCCCGTGCATGTGATGGCGTCGGTGGATCAGGAAAACTGCACCGCCCTGTACGGTGTACCCACCATGTTTCTTGCCGTGCTGGAGCACAAGCTGTTCGAAAAGTTCGATTTCAGCTCGCTGCGCACCGGCATCATGGCCGGGTCGGTATGTCCGGAACCGCTTATGCGCCGTGTCATCGAAAATATGAACATGACCGAAGTCACCATCTGCTACGGTCTGACCGAAGGTTCGCCGGTGATGACGCAGACGCTGCCCACAGACAGCTTTGAGCGCCGTACCCGCACCGTGGGCAAGGCCATGCCCGGCATCGAAGTGCAGGTGGTGGACCCCGACACGGGTGAAGAGCTGCCGCATGGCTCGCAGGGCGAGGTTGTCTGCCGCGGGTACAACGTGATGAAAGGCTACTACAATATGCCCGAGGCCACGCAGAAAGCCGTGGACGCTGACGGCTGGCTGCATTCCGGTGATCTGGGCATTATGGACGAACACGGATACGTGACCATAACCGGCCGCATCAAAGATATGATTATCCGTGGCGGAGAAAATATCTACCCGCGCGAAATAGAAGAGTTTCTGTACGGGATGGAAGGCGTGCAGGACGTGCAGGTGGTGGGAGTGCCCAGCCGCCGGTACGGCGAAGAAGTGGGGGCGTTCATCATTGCGAAAGAAGGTGCCGATCTGGCTCCGGAAGATGTGCGCGATTACTGCAGGGGGCAGATAGCGTGGTACAAGGTGCCGCGTCATATCGCCTTTGTGGAGGAATATCCCATGACCGCCAGCGGCAAGATTCAGAAATTCAAGCTGCGCGAAATGTGCGCGGAGCTGTTTCCCGACGTGCGCTGACCCTCACCGGCGTAAGCCGGTGCAGCAGGTCCGACAATGACAAAACGACGCGCCCCGTCATGCGACGGGGCGCGTTTTTTGTGCACTGAGCCGGAAAGCTGTCTGCACGCCGTCAGCGCGGCAGCAGAATGGTGAAACAGGCGCCTTTGCCCGGTTCGGAATCCACGGTGAAGGAACCGCCGTGGTTGGTGGTGATGATGAAGTACGAGACCGAAAGCCCCAGTCCGGTGCCTTCTCCCACACTTTTGGTGGTGAAGAAGGGTTCAAAAACCCGCTTGCGGGTTTCTTCGTCCATACCGGGACCGTTATCGAGCACCTGAATGCACACCTTGTCGTGTTGCAGGCGGGTGCGCAGGGTGATGCGCGGCGGTTCGGTGCTGTCTTTGGGCCTGCCTGCCATGGCTTGTGCCGAATTTTTCAGCAGGTTCAGCAGCACCTGCTCTATTTCCGTCGGGGTGCAGTGTATGCCGGGCAGGTCGGGGGCATAATCGCGGACAAGTTCTATGTGCCTGAAGTCATATTTCTTTTTCAGATCATAGTCGTTGGCGGCCAGTTCCACTGTTTTGTCCATCAGGGCATGCATGTCGGCCAGCTGTCTGCGCGACTCGCTGCGGCGGCTGAACTCCAGCATGTTGGAAACTATTTTTGCCGCACGGTTGCCCGATTCCTGAATGCCGTCAAGGAACCGGGTGATGCCGCGTTTTTCCATATAGGCCCGTATGGCCGTCAGGTCGCAGCCCACTTCGTCCGCAGCGGCATGGTTCGCTTTTATCTCTGTGGAGATGCGCCGTACGATATTTTGCGCCCCCTGCAGAATGCCCCCCAGCGGGTTGTTGATTTCGTGCGCCATACCCGCCGCCAGTCCGCCCACGGACATCATTTTTTCTGTCTGTACCATCATCTCTTCAATGCGGATGCGGTCTGTCACATCGTCAATGCGTATGACTGCGCTGTGTTCGCCGCGTTCGGTCACGGGGTAGATTATGATGTCAAACGTGCGCACACGGTCGCTGTAGGTGATGGCTTTGCGTTCCAGTGATATGGTTTCGCCGGAATTGAGCGACTGAAGCACCTTGCCCATGAGAAAAGAGAATTCAGGCAGCGTGTTCTCAAAAGGCGTGCCGATGGCATCGCGGGCGGAAACGGAGGTTTCCTCTTCCGCCGTGCGGTTCCATTGCAGAATGATGCCGTTGTCGCTGACGCCCACGATGAGCGACGGCATGGAATTGAGAATGTTGTCCAGCCGGTTTTTGGTGGCCAGCAGTTCGCGTTCCGATTCTTTTCTGTCGGTGATGTCGGTATGTGCACCGGCCATGCGGTACGGCTGGTCGGCGTCGCTCCACAGCGCCAGCCCGCGTCCCAGAATCCAGCGGTAGCTGCCGTCTTTGTGCCGCAGCCTGTATTCCACTTCAAAAGCGGGCAGTTCGCGTGAAAGATACATTTCGTGCGCCTTGAGTATCTTGGCCAGATCATCAGGGTGCACGCGGCTGGTCCACTCGGGAATCTCGTTGGGTATTTCGTGGTCCTGAAAACCGATGATTTCCTTCCAGCGGGGTGAAAAATACACTTTATTCGAGATCAGATCCCAGTCCCATATGCCGTCGTTGGTGCCGCCGACGGCCAGAGAATACCGTTCTTCGCTGTTGCGCAGCGCCTGCTCTGCCCGCTCACGTTCGGCCACTTCTTCCTGCAGCTGGCTGTTCATGCGCTGCAGGGCTTTTTCGCGCGCTTCAACCTTTGCGCTCATGCTGGCAAAGCTGCGGGCTATGGCTGCCAGTTCGGCCTGCTGTATGGTGCTGAAGTCGTGGCGGAAATCACCCTTTGAAACTTTGTCTATGCTGGACAAGAGCACATCAAGCGGGCGGCGTAGATAAATACGCAGCAGAACACCCGTTGCCAGCACAATGACCAGCGCAACCCCGCCGATGGTCAGCGCCGTGGGGGAAAGCATGCGGCGCAGGCTTCTTTTGTATTCGCGCAGGGTCAGCACCACCCGCACGTTGCCGATTATTTCACCGTCATAAAAAATATCACGCTGGCGGATGAGTGTGGCGTCGGGATCGGGGGCTTTGGTGACAGAAAACAGCGTGTGTCCCGCCGGGTCTTTGATGACCACTTCGTTGACCAGATCGTACTGGGTGAACACACTGCCGATCTGTTCGATGGTACGGGTGTCGAAATTCCATATGGGAACCGAGAGTATGTCGGCCAGACGCGTGATATATTCATCGGCCTTGTTGTCCAGCTCTTCCAGCGACGTGCGCGAGTGGCTGATGTACTGTATGGACGCCATGCCCCCCACCACGACCATAAGCATGACAAGCAGGCTGATGGTCAGATCGCGGGAAATACTGCGTCCCACGAACTGCTTCGGGGTCGGGGCAAGTGTTATTCTGGGTGGCATCGGTTCGGGTCTCCACAGGTTGACTGCGTCTTCATATTCTTTTTTTAGCGTAACAGGTGCCAAAAAGGAAGATGAAAGCCGTTATTACACATATCATGCGTCGTGTGCGGCTTGACTCCCCTCTGGTTATGGGCAAAGAAATGCGTTTCGGGTCATTGTCAGTGTTGCAGTTGTGCACCGGGCCGTAACTGAATGATGTGCGGTGACGGTGTTTGAATTTTTTGAGGAGCGAAGATGGGTTTTTTCAGCAAGCTGAAGCGGTTCTGGGGTGGGGCGGAGACTCCTGCCCCTGAAAAAGCCGGAAAGCGCGACGCCGCCGCGCAGCCGGAAACGCAGGTATCTCCGGAAGAATCGTCCGGTGATGCGTTGTCTGATGACGCACCGCATGACACTGCCTCTGCAGAGGCGGAGCAGGCAGACATACAGGCCGCGGCCCAACGCGGCGGCGTAGCGGAACAGCCGCATGCCGCAGCAGCCGGAGATGCGGCGGATATGCCCGCCGCCGCTGCGCCGCCTGCTGCACAGGCTGCGCAGCAGGCGGCTGATGCAGCCCCCGTCTGGCAGACGGAGCTTACGCTGGCGCTGCGCGGGGCCGAACCGCGGCTGAGCGTCTGGCTGGGGCATGTGCTGCAGGGCATAGACCGTGCCGGTGACGAGCTGTGGGATCGCCTGCTGTTCTTTTTCCGCGCTCTGGATGCTCCGGCGGATGAGGCATCGGCCTTTGTGGGTAATTTCCGCAAATGGCTTGATGACATGGAATACGAACGGGTGGAGGATTTCCGCTCGGAACTGCAGTACCGTCTTGCACTGGCGCTGGAGCTGGAAGACGAGGAAGACGAGCGCAACAGACTTTTTCTGAAGCTTTCAGAGGGGCTTACCAGAACAAAAGAGCAGATAACGCGTCGTATCGACGGTCTGCTTTCGGCACATAAGCAGATAGATGAAGCCTTCTGGGAGGAACTGGAAGAGATTCTTATCATGGCGGATGTGGGGTACGAACCGGCCATGGAGCTTGTGGGCAGACTGCGCGCACGGGTACGCGCCTCAGGTTCTGATGATCCTGCACTGTTCAAGGAACTGATGCGCGAGGAGCTGGAAGATATTTTCAGGACGCCGCGCCGTATAGCCGCCATCAATCCGCCTGAAGTGGTGCTGATGGTGGGCGTGAACGGTGTGGGAAAAACCACCACCATAGCCAAGCTGGCCTATCGGGCGCGTCTGCAGGGTAAAAAAGTGCTTATCGCCGCAGGTGATACGTTCCGTGCGGCGGCCATTGAACAGCTTAAGGTATGGGCCGACCGTGTGGGGGCAGGCTTTCACTCCAAGGGTGCCAATGCGGACCCCGCAGCCGTGGCCTATGAAGCCATGGATAAAGCCGTGAAGGAAGGATATGACATCCTTTTTGTCGATACGGCGGGGCGCATTCATACCAAGGTGAACCTGATGGAAGAGCTGCAGAAAATACGGGGCGTGCTGGGCAAAAAGCATCCCGGAGCACCGCACCGTTCCATTCTGGTCATTGACGCCACAACAGGCCAGAACGCTCTTTCGCAGACAAGACTTTTTGACGAGTCGTGCAAGCTGGATGAAATTGTCCTCACCAAGCTGGACGGCACGGCCAAAGGCGGCATTGTGGTGGCCGTGGCCATGCAGTTCGGCATACCCATTACCTATGTGGGGCTGGGCGAAAAAATGGAAGACCTGCGCCCCTTTGACGGCAGGGATTTTGCGCAGGCCCTGCTGGGATCAGACTGATCGCGGCGTGATACAGGTGTTCTGCTTTGCAGAACTGACGCCTCTTGCATATTCCGCAGTACGCCGGAGAAGTATTGGCTTCTCCGGCGTTTTTTTGCGTCCGGCTCATGTCGTCCGGCTCCTGTTGTTGTTTGGGCCGGCGTCCGACGCATGCCGTCGGCGCATATGACCAGCGCATATGACCAGCGCATATGACCGGATAACAGATGTCTGCCGTGGATAATAATATCCATCCGGCGGCGGCGGAGCATTAATGAAACGGTGGCGTTCCTGCGTGCGCCTGTCGCTGTTCTGCGGCCGGATGCGTGCAGGATGCTGCCGGGCAATGGGATACGGCCGACGGACACGCGCGGAGCGGTGGGAGTCGCGCAGGCGGGTGCCGCCGTTTCAACCGGGCATGACATTAGTAAGGAGGTTGTATGGACAGCAGATACGGGCTTTGCGTCAGGGGAGGTCTGTGCCGTGCGGCGGTGCGGGCGCTGCTGCTGGTGGCAGTGCTGTGCGTAACGCCGGTGCTGGCGGCGGACGGCAAGACGCTGTACGGGCAGCATTGCGGCGTGTGCCATTCCGTGGGCGGCGAAAATGATATCATGCCGCTCACCGCGCATTATCCGCTTATCGGCATGGATGCCAAAATTTCAGGCTTCGGGCGGTTATCCGCGGCCATGCCGCCTTTTTCCGGTACGGTTGAAGAGCGCATGCTGGTGGCGGCGTATATTGTCAACGAACTGCATGGCGGCGCGGTGGAAAACATTCCTGTGAAGCCTGCGGAACTGACGCTGGAAATACCCCCGTTCAATCCGGACAAGGACGAATATGTTCTGCTGGCCTGGAACAATCTGGGCATGCACTGCATTTCGGACAGCTATTCCGAATGGGTGCTGCTGCCGCCCGCCAATGACATATGGGCGCAGCTCATCAGGCGCGGCGAACGCCCTTCGGTGGTCACGCAGGGCGTGATTCTGAGTTACTCCGTCGAGGCCGGATTTGAAAAACCGGCGGAAAGGTCGACTTTCTGGCAGTATGCCGAAAGTCTTTTCGGGGTGCGGCCGCCGGATAACGTGGGGCTTTCGGGCAACGGCATGCAGGGAGTCATGAAGCTGCATGCGGACCTGAAAAGTTTTGAGGCCGCACTGATTCCTGTGGAACCCTATCCGGCGCAGGGCGGCTACAACCCGTATCCGGTGTTCACCGTGCAGGCGCGTGACGCCGCCACAGGCAGACTGCTGGCGGAAACAAAGACCGTGGCCCCCACCTCCACGGAAATGGGCTGCCGCAACTGCCACGGCGGTCCGTGGAAGCATGAAAGCATCGCGGGCATATCGCAGGAGACCGGCCGCAATGTGCTGAAGGCGCATGACCGGCTGAGCGGCAGTGAACTGGCGGCGCTGGCGGACAAGGGAAAACCGCAGCTGTGCCAGAGCTGCCATCCCGACCCGGTGCTTAATGCCAAAGGCGACCCCGCACTGCTCAATCTGCCTGCGGCCATACATGGTTTTCATGCCAATTATCTCACGGGCCGCGGGTCTGAAGCCTGTGCCTACTGCCATCCCAACAATCCGCAGGGACCCACGCGTTGTCTGCGTGGGGTGCACGCCACAGCCGGTATAGGCTGCGTGAAATGTCACGGCTATATGGAAGACCACGCCATATCGCTGCTTAAAAAAGAGCAGGAAGCAGGCAAGGCCGGTGCGGCGCGGCTGATGGAGCATTACGGTCCCCGTATGGTGGCCGGTACGGCCGATGTGGCGGCCCGCACGCCGTGGCTGCAGGAACCAGACTGCGCCACCTGCCATAAAGATTACCGCAACAGACCCGTGGCTGAGCAGGCCAATGCATTCAATGTGTGGACTGCCGGCGGTGCGGAGCTGTACAGAAACAGGCCGGACGCCATGGGCGCTGTGATGTGCATTGCCTGCCATAACAGTCCGCATGCGTCATACCCCGCTGTCAACGCTTACGGACGCGACAGAGACAACATAGGCCCCATGCAGTACCAGAACGCACCCGGCCCCGTGGGGGCGGGCGGTAACTGCGCCGTGTGTCACACCAGAATGATGCAGACCGACGCGCATCATATGGGCCGGACTGACGGCTAGCTGTCAGCTGTATTTGCCCGCGGTGCCGTTGTGCCGCGGGCTTTTTTGCTTTGCGGTGTGTTGCCGCAGACCGGGCGGAGCGTGCGCCGGTGATTCTGCAGGCGGCTGTCCCGTGCGGGCAGCGGTGTCGCGGTACCGCGCAGGTGTCTGCCGGCGGAGGGGGGGATGCCTGCAGCTGATACGCAAAAAAAAACGGCACCGCGTGTGCGGTGCCGTAAGCCGGCTTGAAGAAAGCAGCAGGCATCAGCCGTGCTTGCTTATGTAATGACTGTGCAGCGGCCTGACGGACACGGCCCGCTTGTACCCTGAAAGCCGGACCGATTCCTTGCGGCTGCGTTGCAGCTCTTCACGCAGCGACTGGTGCAGTCTGCGTGCTTCACTGGTCAGTCTGCCCTGCAGGGACTGAAGCTGCAGCAGTTTTTCGCGCAGTTCGTCTTCCTGTACGCTTCCGCGTTTTTCCCACGCCATAGCTATCAGTCTGCTGCGCTGCTGTGCGGAGGAATCGGCGGAATCCACGTCGCCGTCCGCCAGCGCGGACAGTTCGCTTTCGCCCAGAGTCAGGGCCTGATCTAACAGGGCAAGGCTGTCGGTCATGGCTGTTACCCCTTTACGCTTTTGATATCTTCCCGGATAAGATGGATAACCTGTTTCCATTTATCCACGGCAGGCAGAAATTCGTATTCAAGCAGGTCTGCCAGCAGAATCCAGTCTTCGTTTTCCATTACTTCGGTCATTTCACCCAGCAGGGAGGAAATTTCTTCCACCGCTTCGTTGAAGACTTTTTGTTCCTGCAGCGAAAATTCGTTGCGCAGCACACCTATCATACCAAGGAAATCACGGATGACTTCCAGAAGATCCTGATAGGTTTCAAGTGCTTCACTGTCGTCTGCCTGGCGGAACAGCTCAGCAACCTTACGGCTGCCTTCGGACATAATCTGAACGACCTTGTACAGTTCGCGCGAAATGCTCATGGCCATTTCGGCCACGGGCACGCTGCGTATCTCCACAGAGGCAATTTCGCGGGTTTCGATGTCTTCCGCCTGATGGGGGTATATTTCCGAAAACGACTCGTCGTTGATCAGAACATCGGTAACCACCCTGTTTTCAAGGTAGTCCTGCTCCATTACCTTTACCAGCAGCTCTTCCAGATTGGCAAAGTTGTTTACCTTGAAGCTGCTTTCCTGTCCGTCGATGATGATCATGGGGTTTCTCCCTCCTCAAAAAATACTCGCTGATGGGAAACGATTATCAGGGATGTTTATCGTTATGCAGTATCCGTGCCGGTCAGATGCCTTCACGGAGCAGATGCGTGCGCCATGTGGTGATCAGGGTCCGGTAACGGGCGGCCAGTGCCAGCACCGTATCCAGACAGGCTCCGGCCTCCTGCGTTTCGCTCATCCATAAGAAGCCGAGAACATTGAACCGCGGGCTTGCATCCCAGAGCACCTGAAGCTTCTGCCATGTGGCCAGAAAACGTTTTTTCAGCATTTCCACCGAGCGGTGGCGCAGGGCGTTGCCCTGTTCCTGCAGCAGGTGAAGCAGGGCGTCGGCCTGTGCCAGCTCATCCAGAGCGGCCTGCAGGGTGTCATTTTCCGGTTTGAGCAATTGTTCCGGTTCGTTGATGGTGCGCACGGTGCCTGTGCCGAAACGGGCGGCCGGTGCGCGGTCAAGAAATTGACTGTAAAAATGGCGCTGCAGACGCACCCATACCGTCCGGTCGGTGTTTTCGTGTCCGGAAAGTGATTCCAGATCAAGAAACCCGTCGGACCGCAGGCGTGAAATCCACACACGGGCATCTTTTTCCTCCGGCTGGGCGGACCAGACGCCTGTATCAAGCCAGCGCGCCGTCATGGCGTGCACTGTGGCCGGCTGTATGTGCCTGCGGCAGATGTGTTCATGCGGGCACCGGCTGTTGAAAGGGCAGGGGTGGCAGGGCAGGTCCGGTTCCAGACTGCACATACCTTCTTTGTAGGGGCCCGTGTCCCACGGTTGGGCTGTGGCCAGAAAGATGGCCAGAACGGGCACCCCCAGCCCGGCCGCAAGATGCATTGTGCCGGTGTCGTTGCTGATGAGCAGCCGCGCTGCCAGCAGCGCGGCCCCCAGTGAGGGCAGGTCGGTTGCACCTATAAGGTTGATGTGCGGGGCAGTGGCGGCTGCGGCGTATCTGCGGCCCAGCTCCGCTTCGGCGCCGGAACCCAGCAGTACGGGGCACAGGCCGTGAGACTGCCACAGCATGTCACCCGTGCGGGCGAAATACTCCACCGGCCAGCGGCGGCGTTCTTCGCTGGCGCCGGGCTGCAGGGCGACAAAGCCGCGCGGAGGGTGCCGCATGGCCCCGCTGCGCAGCAGGTTGCCGGTGTGCGCCTGCAGCGTGCTGTTCATGGCTTCGCGCACGCTGTCCGCGGGGCTGTTCAGTTCAAAGGGGCACTGCGTGCCGTCCAGACCGGCGGACATGCGGAACAGGTCGATGATATTGAACGGACTGCAGCCGCGCATGCGGGTTGATGCCTGCAGAAAGGTGGACCACGGGTCGGTGTTGTGCCCGAAACCTTCACTGTCCAGCGCAAAGCCGTGCAGTTGCGCGTCGGCACCTGTCAGATGCCGCGCAAGCAGCCGCACACTGAGCGATGCCGTCAGATTGAGCACTGTCCGCGGTGCGGCGTTGCTGCGCACGGTGCGCGACCACTGCCACAATTCGCTCAGTCCGCCGTGCCATCCTGATTCCATAAGCGAAAGCAGGCGCGCGCCGGGCAGCGGGTACACCGCTTCCACATGACGCAGCATGGCCGTGGCCGGAGCAAAATTTTCCAGACACACCAGACTGACGCGGTGCCCGCGTGCTGTGAGGCCGGAGATGACGGGCTGGGTCTGCAGCAGGTCGCCGAAGCGGGTCAGGTTGATAATCAGCGTGTTCATGTCGGTTTCCTGTCGTGATAACGAAGCTGCGGGCTGTGCTGCGGTTTTCGTGCCAACGCGTGCCGGTTTACGTGTGCGGCGGTGCAATACAAAAGGCAGGCGCACATGCACCTGCCTGTCGTATCGTCCGGCAGCCGGAAAGAATGAGGGCGTCAGGGCTTCAGCCGCGCCACGTCGTCCACTTTGCCGATGACCACCATGATGTCGCCTTTGACAAGCGGACGGTCGGCGGAAGGCACAAAGGTGTATTCCCGTTCGCCGATGTATCGTATGGCCACAACCATCACGCCGGATTCGTTGCTCAGCTTGAGGTCCAGCAGGGTTTTTCCCGCCCAGCTGTCCACTGTGAATTCCTGCAGCAGCACCCCGCCGCCAAAGGGTAGCAGGTCCAGCATGCCCGGATTGGCCAGCCGGTGGGCCAGCTGCGTGGCCACGTCGTGCTCGGGCTGTATGACATAGTCCACCCCAAGCCGGTTGAGCACCTTGCGGTGTTCGTTGCTTACCGCTTTCACATACAGGCGCCGGGCGCCTACTTCCTGCAGGTTCAGCGTCACCAGAATGGATGCTTCCATGGAACCGCCCACGCTGACTATGACGGCATCAAGGTCCTGAAAGCGCAGCTGCTGCAGCACGCCGATATCTGTGGCATCGGCGGCGTATATGTGGGGCAGGTCGTCCTGCAGCTGGCGGACGCGTGTTTCTGAACGGTCAAGGGCGACCACGCCGTGTCCGTTGTCCAGAAGGGTGCGGGCCAGCGGCTGGCCGAATTTTCCCATGCCGATGATGCCCACTTCAAGTTTTTTCTGCATGCCGTGACGGCCTCCTAACCGATGGGAAGCTGGGTTTCAGGCCAGCGGTACTTGGGTTCGTGCTGGAAGCGCTGCAGGGCGGAAAGCAGCCATATGGGCCCTATGCGCCCGATAAACATAAGCGCGGTGACGATAAGCTTGCCGGGGTCGCTCAGCTGAGGGGTGACACCGGTGGAAAGCCCCACTGTGGCAAACGCCGAAACGCTTTCAAAAAGCAGCTCCAGAAACATGCCTTTTTCCTGCGCCAGCGCACCGCCGGCCGATTCTGTGATGGAAAGCGCCAGAGTGGCCCCCGTGACGGTGAGCACCGCAAAGATGAAGAGGGTGATTGCCTTGTTCATGGTGGCGTCGTCAAGCGCCCTTTCCATGACAACGGTCTGACGGCGGCCGGAAAGCTGTGCCGCCACAAAGGCGCTCAGCGCCCGCAGCGTGGTTGTTTTTATGCCGCCGGCGCAGGAGCCGGGCGAACCGCCCACAAACATGAGAAACAGCATGACCAGCAGCGAAACATTGGCCATGCCGCCTATGTCCACGGTGTTGAAGCCTGCCGTGCGGGCGGTGACGGATTGAAAAAGCGCCTGCAGCACGCGGGTGGGCATGTCTGCGGAACCGCCGCTGTGCAGTTCTGCCAGAAAAAGGCAGGCCGCGCCGCCGAAAATGAGCCACAGCGTGGTGCGCAGCACGATGCGCGTATGACGGCTGAGAGCGGGAATTTCGCCCCGGATGCGCAGCACGGATTCTTCCATGACGGAAAAGCCCAGCCCGCCGGCGATGATCAGCAGCATGAACACCAGATTGACCCCTGCATGGCCTTCCCAGCGCATGAGACTGTCGGAAAACAGGGCGAAACCGGCGTTGCAGAAAGCGGAAACAGCATGGAACAGCGCATGGAACCACGGCATATCCTGCGGAATGAGCACCATGAGCGCCGCGGCGCCGGCCAGCTCGATGCACAGTGTGAAAATGACCATGTGGGTAAGAAAGCGCCCCAGATCAAAAGAAGGGTCATGCAGCAGCACCTGCCCCACGGCGGCCTTGTCCGTCAGCGACACTCTGCGCCGCAGCAGAAAGAAAATGAGGCTGGAATAGGTCATGATGCCCAGCCCGCCCAGCTGGATAAGAACCATGAGCACTGTCCGGCCCGTGGTGGAAAAGGTGGACGGGGTATCCACAACCGCAAGGCCGGTGACGCATACCGCGGATGTGGCGGTGAACAGAGCGTCGATGAAGCTGATGGACACGCCGTTGAGGCTGTCTTCAAGCCGCAGCAGGCACGCTCCGGCAACAATGACAATGCCGAATGCGTAGACCGGCAACCAGAAGGGTGACAGATATTTCTGACGCATGCCACGCCATATACGCCGCGCAGCATGATACGGCAAGCATCAAATGGCAGGCTCCGGCATCCCGCATGCGGGCAGGCATTCCGATGTTTTCACGGCATGTTCTTGCCTTCGTGTCTCCGGTGCACTACTTTTTACAGCGGTCTGCCTCTTTCCGCAGGAAAAGGCGGCCTATGTCTGCGGTCATGTCCCTGTCCCGCGCGGCAGGGACTGCTCATATCACGGCGTGCTGCGGCCCGCCGCAGTCAGCGGAGGATTAGCAATGGATCTCAGGTTTCAGAGAGGCCCTTCCGGAGAATGGAAAGCAAGCGTGGTGCTTGCTTTTGCCTTCAAGGGCGAAGACATACGCAAACAGGCACAGGCACTCATCGATGTGGCTCCGTGGCTGGACATCGCTCCGGCACTGAACGACTTTACGGGTGCCGCGGGCGAAACAGGCGTTCTGTACGGCCATCCCAAAATAGCCATCCCGCGCATCATTCTGTGCGGCCTGGGCGAACGGGAATCCTACACCGTTGAAACCCTGCGCAAGTCCGTGGCGGCCGCCATGCAGAAATGCCGCGAACTGAAGCTGGAAACAGTGGGCATAGATGTGCAGACCCTTGCCGGTCTGCCCGGCGATGCCGCGCGCAATGTGGAAGAAGCCGTGGTTTCGGCATATCTGCCGCTGTATACCTACGAAAGATTCCGCACCACGCGCAAAGAGCCGCTGTTCACCCCGTCGTGGATCAGCCTGTTTTTTGCGGAAGATATAGACAGCACGCTGCGAGATGCCGCCCGCAGGGGCGAATCGGCCGCAGCCGGTATTTTTCTGACCCGTGATCTTGTCAACGGTCCGGCCAATCTGGTGACACCGTCATTTCTGGAAGAACAGGCCCGCAAGCTGGCGGCCCGCTATGGTTTTACCGTGCGTTCCATGACCCGTCAGGAAATAGCCGCGGCGGGCATGGGGGCCTTTGAATCAGTTTTTAAGGGCGCTGTGGAAGATGCACGGCTGCTTGCCATCGAGTATTGCCCCCGCGGGATGGAAAAGGAACAGCCTCTTGTGTTCGTGGGCAAGGGCGTGACCTTTGATACCGGCGGCATCAGCCTGAAGCCTTCGGCCAACATGGGCGACATGAAAAGTGACATGGGCGGAGCGGGTGCCATTTTCGGCCTGTTTGAAACCATCGGTCAGATGGGCGGACAGGCCGGCGCTGCATCGGCCGGATTCACCCGCAGGGTCATCGGCGTGATGCCCTGCACCGAAAACATGCCCGACGGGCAGGCCACACGCCCCGGTGATGTGGTCACGTCACTTTCCGGACAGACCATCGAAATCATCAATACCGATGCCGAGGGCCGTCTGATTCTGTGCGATGCCATGACATGGGCGCAGCGGGAATACGATCCCGCGGTGATGGTCGATCTGGCCACGCTGACCGGCGCCTGCCTGATTGCGCTGGGAACCGATGTGGCAGCCGTGTTTGCCACCGATGATGCACTGGCAGAAACCGTGCGCACCCGGGGCGGCGACGTGGGAGACCTGTACTGGCGTCTGCCGCTGTGGGACAGGTACTTTGAAGACCTGAAAAGCGATGTGGCCGACATGAAGAACGTGGGCGGCCGCGAAGGCGGCACCATTAACGCGGCACTGTTTCTGAAGCAGTTTGTGGATGAAGGACGCCGCTGGGCGCATCTGGACATTGCCGGTCCTGCCTACCGCAACAAAAAAAGTCCGCTGTGCCCGTTCGGCGCCACCGGATTTGCCGTACGTACCCTGATGCAGCTTGCACTGCACGGCGTGCCTGAACCGTCCGGCGACTGAAGCCGCCCGCAGGCTGTCGCGTCGCCCCGCTTTTGGCGCGGGCCGCAATAGTTTGCCGGTGCATATGATGCATGCATAAGGGCGGCCCGCGGGCCGCCCTTTCTTTATGTGCACAGTGTCCGCCGGATACATGGCGGCAGAAGAACAAAACGGCGTCAGGCTATGAGTTCCTGCGGCATCAGTTCCTCTATGTTGCCGCTGACCACTTTGTTGCGGCCGTGTTCCTTGGCTATGTAAAGCTTCTGGTCCGCGACGCGGATGTGGAATTCGGGGCTTTCCGTCAGGGTGCATTCCTGCACGCCCAGACTCAGTGTGATGTCTATGGGCATGCCGTGGTAATTGACGGGCGTCTGTTCCACGGTGGAGCGCAGTTTCTCCGCCAGATTCAAGGCTCCCTGCTCGTCGGTTTCCGGCAGAATGAAGAGAAATTCCTCGCCTCCCCAGCGGCAGACGACATCCTGCCCGCGCACGCTGCGGCGGAAGTGCTCGGCAAGCTGGTGCAGCACATGGTCGCCGCACTGATGGCCGAAACAGTCGTTGACGTTTTTGAAGTGGTCCACGTCGCACAGTATCACCGAAAATGTGGAACCCGACCGTGTGGCCCGCGCCCGTTCTTCGTTAAGTCTGTCGTATATGCCCCGCCGGTTGAGCAGACCTGTCAGCGGGTCGGTGCAAGCGCATTGTTCCATTTCTCTGGTAAGGGCCACCAGTGTCCGTTGCGTGTGTGCGCGAGAATATTCACCCAGTGCGGAAAACAGGCTCAGAGTAAAGAAAGCGGCAATTACGCGCACGAAGTAAGACAGCGAAAACGTTTCCGGCGGCATGGCTGCGGGAGAAACAAAAGGGCTGAGCAGCAGCGCAATAAGGAGGAGCCCCAGCGCCACAGCTGCACGCTTTGTACCGAAGGTGAAAAACGCTGCAGGCGGCAGTGCGAAAAGCCAGAGGATATATGTTATCTGGTCATTCAGACGCCAGATAAGCAGTACGCCGAGTGTGACGGTAAGAGCCAGCGCAAAGTCGCTTGCCACTTTAAGCATACCGCTTGAGCGCAAAAAAAAGTATAACACACAGTATGCCCCTGCAGAACACCATAAAATGCCTTTAAGCACCGTAAAGCTTTCGGTATGTTTCAGTACTGCCATCAGTGCACATATAAAGGCACTGAGCAGCAGAAAGCCGTTCAGCATATAAGTGCGGCGGACTAATTCAGGATCACTGTCTTTCTCTGTTCCGCTGTGCAGTGTCTGATGCAGTTTTATACGCAGATGTTGCTTCAAGACGCATTCCGTATATGCCGGGCGTGTGAAATAGAGGCGCCCGCAAGGGTAAATTCCGATAAGTTGAATTGAGCGCAGACCGGTTAGCACAGAAAATGCGTGGTGGCTATAGGGGGTTGGCTCCGATAAGCAAAAAAGTGTAGGGCCTGCGGATTAAATGGTGTATGCTGCAGGAGCCAAGGCGTTATAATCCGATACGTTGCATGCCTGTTGCAAAGAACATCTTTTTTATTGACAAGTCAGGGGTGACGCTTCTACTTAGCTACCCTGCCTGAATGGCAGGGTGCGGTGTGCGGCGTATATGCAGCCGGCAGCGCGCAGTATGGCAAAGGTCGGGCGCGCCCTGCGGGGCGGCCTGTGCAGGTAACAATGAAACGGGGTATTTATGAGGATCAGAGATTGGCACGTAAGCACACTCTGCAACGGTGGAGCGCCGAAGACTCCGCCGAACTCTATGGCATCCGCAACTGGGGTGCCGGGTACTTCGATGTTTCCGCCGAAGGCGACGTCGTGGTGTATCCTTTCGGGAGGTCGCATAAGCTGAACGTCAGCGTTCCGGACATCATCCGGGGCATGAAGGAGCGCGGGCTTGATATGCCTGTGCTGCTTCGCATCGAGAACATTCTCGAATCACGCATCTCCCTTCTTCACAAATCATTCCGCAACGCCATCGAATCGCTCGGTTATCAGGGCGGCTACCGGGGCGTTTTTCCCATCAAGGTCAATCAGCAGCAGCAGGTTATCGAAAAGATAGCCACATACGGCTCCATGTACCATCACGGTCTGGAGGTCGGTTCCAAGGCGGAGCTTATCGCCGCCATCTCGCAGGCGCAGGATAAAGAAGCGTGCATTGTCTGCAACGGGTACAAGGACGAGGAGTTCATTGACCTGGGGCTGCATGCCGTCCGCATGGGGTTCAAGTGCTTTTTTGTGCTTGAAATGCCGCGTGAGCTTGAGCTTATTCTGCGGCGTTCGCAGCAGATGGGTGTGCGTCCGCTTATCGGCACCCGTGTTAAGCTTGCCAGCAAGGCGGGCGGTCACTGGAGCGATTCCGGCGGCGAGCTGTCCACTTTCGGCCTGACCACGGCGCAGATAATGGACGTGGTGGACCGGCTGCAGAAAGAGGACATGCTCGACTGCTTCCGCCTGCTGCATTACCACCTCGGTTCGCAGGTGCCCAATATCCGCGATATCCGCAGTGCCGTAATGGAAGCCACCCGCGTTTATGCAGGTCTGGTGTCCGAAGGTGCCGCCATGGGCTATCTTGACCTGGGCGGCGGCCTTGCCGTGGATTACGACGGGTCGCATACCAATTTCGTTTCCAGCCGCAACTACACGCAGGACGAGTACTGCACGGACATTGTGGAAGCCGTCATGAGCATTCTGGACGAAACAGGTGTGCCGCATCCGCATATCATCACGGAATCCGGCCGGGCCACCGTGGCGTATTATTCCATGCTGCTTTTTAACATCCTTGATGTGAGCGGCGCCGAAGCCTTTCCCGACAATCTGCCGGATACACTGGATGAAAGTGAACCGGAAATGATCCGCAACCTGTTCGAGGCGTTCAGAGGGCTTACTCTGCGCAACCTGCAGGAATGCTATAACGACGCGTTGTACTACCGCGACGAAATCCGCCGTAATTTTCTGGACGGACGGGTGACGCTGCGTCAGCGCACGCTGGGCGAGCGGATTTTCTGGGCACTCATGCGGCGTGTGGCGGAGGAAAAAGATAAACTCCGTCATGTGCCCAAAGAACTTGCCGAGATAGACCGTGTACTGGCCGATGTCTATTACGGCAACTTCAGTGTGTTCCAGTCGCTGCCCGACTCTTGGGCCATCGAACAGCTGTTTCCTGTCATGCCGGTTCACAGGCTCAGGGAATTTCCCGACCGTCCGGCCATTCTTTCGGACATCACCTGTGACAGTGACGGACGCATAGACCGCTTCATCGATCCGCAAGGGGTGCGCAATACCATTGACCTGCATTCCCTTAACGGCGAGGAGTATTATCTGGGCGTCTTTCTGGTGGGCGCGTATCAGGAAACGCTGGGCGACCTGCACAACCTGCTGGGCGACACCAACGTGGTCAGCATCCGCGTGGAAGAGGACGGCAGCATTGAATACCGGCGTGAACTGCTTGGTGATTCCGTGGCCGATGTGCTTTCCAGCGTGGAATACGATCCGAGGCGCATCATGGAACAGCTGCGCGACACGGCGGAACAGGCAGTGCGCGAGGGGCGCATCACCCCTTCCGAAAGGTTCGGCATTTTGCAGGCCTACGAAAACGGTCTGCGCGGATACACCTATTTCGAACGATAGAAGTGCACGCCGCATGATGCGGCTGCAAGGAGATGCCCTATGGCAAAAGTGCTCATTCTCGGCGCCGGCGGTGTCGGCTCTGTTGCCGCGCATAAGTGCGCGCAGGCCCCGGATATTTTTTCAGAAATCGTGCTGGCAAGCCGCACGGTCTCCAAATGCGTCGCCATTGCCGATTCCATCCGGCAGCGCACCGGCCGCACCATAGAAACCGCTCAGGTGGATGCCGACAACGTGGCGGAAATGGTGCAGCTGATCAACGCGGTAAAGCCTGATCTGGTGGTGAATCTCGCCCTGCCGTATCAGGATCTGCCCGTCATGGATGCCTGCCTTGAAACCGGCGTCAATTATCTGGACACGGCCAACTACGAACCGCCGGACACTGCCCGTTTTGAATACAAGTGGCAGTGGGAGTATCAGGACCGCTTCAGGGAAAAAGGGCTCATGGCACTGCTGGGCAGCGGGTTTGATCCCGGTGTGACCAACGTGTTTGCCGCCCATGCCGTCAAGCACCATTTTGACGAGATTCATGTTCTCGACATTATCGACTGCAATGCCGGTGATCACGGCTATCCTTTTGCCACCAATTTCAATCCGGAAATCAATATCCGTGAAGTAACCGCCAGAGGGCGCTACTGGGAGCGCGGCGAATGGGTGGAGACCGATCCTCTTTCGTGGAGCATGCAGTATGATTTCCCCGAGGGCATCGGCAGGAAAAAGTGCTTTCTCATGTACCACGAAGAGCTTGAGTCGCTGGTGCGCAACCTGCCCGGCATCAGGCGCGCCCGGTTCTGGATGACGTTTTCAGACAACTATCTCAACCACCTGAAGGTGCTTGAAAATGTTGGTATGACCCGCATTGATCCCGTGCGCTATAACGGGCAGGACATTGTGCCGCTGCAGTTTCTCAAGGAACTGCTGCCCGATCCCGCATCGCTGGGCCCGCGTACCAAAGGCAAGACCTGCATCGGCAACGTGATGCACGGTGTCAAGGACGGCAAGGAAAAGAGCCTGTACGTATACAACGTGTGTGATCATGAAGAATGCTACCGCGAGGTAGGTTCTCAGGCCATTTCCTACACCACCGGCGTGCCCGCGATGATAGGTGCCATGATGATGGTCACCGGCAAGTGGCAGGGCCGCGGCGTGTTTAACATGGAACAGCTTGACCCTGACCCGTTCATGGAAGAGCTCAACAAGCGTGGTCTGCCGTGGAAAGAGGTTATCTTGAAAGGTTAGGCATCGGAAGGGTGCCCTCGCCGTGCTTTGTGGTGGACGAGGGCCTTCTGAGCCGGAATCTTGCCGTGCTGGACACGGTTCAGCAGCGCACCGGTGCCAGAATTCTGCTGGCACTCAAGGGGTTTGCCATGTTCAGCGTGTTTCCGCTGCTGCGCACGGTACTGCATGGAGCCTGTGCCAGTTCGCCGCATGAGGCCCGTCTTGCGCGGGAGGAATTCGGGCGCGAGGTGCATGTTTTTGCCGCCGCGTACTCCGATGACGACATGCAGGACATCCTGCGGCATGCTGACCATGTGGTGTTCAACTCATTTGCACAGCTGGAGCGTTTCCGGCCTGCGGTGCAGGCCTGTCCGCGGCATGTGAGCATGGGTATACGCGTCAATCCCGAACACTCGGAAGGCGCGGTGCCCATATACGACCCGTGTTCGGACGGTTCTCGTCTGGGCGTGCGTCTGCGTGAGTTTGAAGCGGCTCTGGAACGGGATTCCGGCGCACTGGACGGTGTGGAGGGGCTGCATTTTCATACGCTGTGTCAGCACAATGCCGATGCGCTGGAGCGTACGCTGGCCGAGGTGGAAAAGAAATTCGGCCGGTGGATGCACGGCATGCAGTGGGTCAACATGGGCGGCGGGCACCACATTACCCGCAGCGATTACGATGTGGACACGCTGTGCCGGTGCGCCGCGCATGTGCGCCGCACATACGGTGTGCAGGTGTATCTGGAGCCCGGCGAGGCGGTGGCGCTGGACACCGGCATACTGGTGGCCACCGTGCTGGATGTGGTTCAGGCGGATATGCCTGTGGCCATACTGGACGCTTCGGCCGCATGCCATATGCCCGATGTACTGGAAATGCCCTACAGACCCCATGTCATCGGCTCGGGGCTGCAGGGGGAAAAAGCGTATTCCTACCGCTTTGCCGGCAAGTCGTGTCTTGCCGGTGATGTCATCGGCGAATACTCGTTTGATGAGCCGCTCAGGGCCGGAGACAGGGTGGCCTTTACCGATATGGCCATCTACTCCATGGTGAAAACAAACACCTTCAACGGGCTGCAGCTGCCTGCCATAGCACGCTACAGACCCGCCACCGATGAAATACTGGTCGAGCGTACCTTTGGGTACGAAGACTTCAGAAACAGGCTTTCCTGAACCGGTGACCGCCCCGTGCCTTGCGGGGCGGTCTTGCGCGGTGTGCCGCGCGAGGAGCTGATATGAGTTTGTGCGAACATGAAGAGCGTTTTCTGGACTCCGAGCTGGAGCCTGTGGCGCCCGGAAAGGCGCGGTTTCATATTATTCCGGCGGGCTACGAAGCCTCTGTATCGTACGGCGGAGGCACCTTCAGGGGGCCTGCCGCCATTCTGGCCGCATCGCGGCAGCTGGAGCTGTGGGACGGGCTGTCCGACCCTTCACGGCTGGGGCTGTTCACCCACTGCCCTGTGGACTGCGATGCAGAAACGGCAGAGGTGCTGATGCGTATCGAAGCCTCGGTGCAGGCCGCGCTGGACGCTGCGCCGGAGAATCCGCCTGTGCCTGTGCTGCTGGGCGGAGAGCATACCGTCACGCTGGGAGCGCTGAGGGCTTTGCATAAACGGTACGGATCGTTCGGGGTGGTGCAGTTTGACGCGCATGCCGATCTGAGAGAACGCTACGACGGTACCCCCTACAGCCACGCCTGCGTCATGCGCAGGGCGCTTGAAATGGGCCTGCCGCTGGTGCAGGTGGGCGTGCGTGCCTGCAGCGAAGAAGAAGTCCGGGTGCGCACGGCACATGGCGTGACATGCTGGGACGCCCGTCAGCTGGCGGAACACGGTCTGCCGGAGCATATTCTGCCGCCGGACTTTCCCTCGCGGGTGTATGTGACGTTTGATGTGGACGGGCTGGACCCTGCGGTCATACGCGCCACGGGAACCCCCGTGCCGGGAGGACTGGGCTGGTGGGACGCTCAGCACATGCTGCGGCAGGCAGTGGAAGGGCGCCATGTCCTTGGTATGGATGTCGTGGAACTGGCACCGGATCTTGGTGACATTGCCTCGGACTTTGCCGCGGCGCAACTGGTGTACAACATGATGGGCATGGTGCAGCGGCATGCCGCAGCAAAGGGGCGCGTCTGACCCTGAGCTGTAGTTCGCCTTGCGCGCCGCTGCCCTCTACGGGCACAGCCGTTTCACCGTTCACCTGCTGCGGCCGTCCTTGAGGGCGCTGCAGGTGACAGCCGTACGGACATGCATTTTCTATCCGCCGCCGGAAGCCGTTTTTCAACGGGCAGTCCGGCGGCGGTGTTTTTTTGCGTGGTAGTGCATTGCCGGTGCCGTGCACCGCTGACGCCGTCACAGGAACACCGTGACGGGGGGTGCGCGGCCGTATGATGAAGGAGAGACAATGACCCCGGTGTGCCGTGTATGCGCCCGCGGCGGGGCATGCCGGACTGAGGCGGGCTGTTTTTACAGGGGGGCCGCCGGCGGCATTTCCATTTCCGCCTGCGAAAAAAGCCGTTCCGCGTCCAGCAGCATGACAAACGCGTTGTCGTGGCGGGTAATGCCCCTGATGTACTCCGGTTGTATGGCTGTTCCCATGCGGGGGGCCGGTTCCACGGCATCGGGGCTGATGTCCACCACTTCGCGCACTCCGTCCGCCAGCGCTCCGATGATGGACAGCTCGCCGTCCATCATCACCTCCACGATGATTATGCAGGTATCCACGGTGTCCTGCACTGCGGGCATGGCGAATTTGCGCCGCAAATCGACCACGGGCACGGCATGCCCCCGCAGATTGATGACACCGCGCATAAATGCCGGTGTTCGTGGAATGCGTGTGATGTGAGGCAGTTCCAGCACCTCGCGTATGGAGTCTATTTCAAGTGCAAACAGCTCGTTATCCAGAACAAAAGTGAAGTACTGGCTGCATTGGCTGCACTGTGCGGTGGTATCTTCTGTCATGGGAGGTGCCCTGCTTTGTTGATGGCGGCGGGTGCGCACGCGGCATTGTCCGCGTGTACCCGCTGCATTCTCTGCTTGTTACGATGATGCCGCACTTCACGTGCGGGCGCAATAGGATGATTACCAGCCGCCGCCCCCGCCGCCGCCTCCTCCGGAACCGCTGCCTCCGCCGCTGCTGCCGCTTCCGCCGCTGCTGAAGCCGCCGGAAGAACCGGAGACGGTGGATTCCGGCATGCTGGCGGAGACTGATGCCCCGATGCTGCTGCCCAGCGCGGCGCCCAGTCCGGCATGGCGCATCTCTGTGCCGGAAAAACCTCTGTCATACCAGCGTATGCCGTAGTTGGTGCTGTCTTCGCCGCGCAGCTGCATGGCAGCTTTAAAGCTGTCCTCCCAGCGGCGTTCAACGCCGAAAGCCATGGCAAAGGGCAACAGGGCCTCAAACCGCTCGCGGGTGATTTCAGGCTGGTCCTGCATCTGCAGCCGCTGCTTTTCGGTGAGCGAAAGAAACAGTCTGAATCCTTTTAGCTCATTGACGAGAGCCATGCCTTTTTCGGTGTAGGCGGGCATCAGTCTGCGGAAAAGCCAGAGCAGAAACACGTTCCACAGCACGATGACCATGCCGGTGTTGGCTTCTGCATGTCTGTTGAAAGAGGCAAAAAAGATGAGCGCGAAACTGAAAAATATCAAAGAGAACAGTATGCCCGGAATGCTGAACCGCCTGCTGAGAATCTTGTAGGGCACAAGTCCTGCCATGAGCAGCAACATGCCGGAAGCGGCCCCCGCCATAAATCCTCCGGCATCACCGGCGAACACAAGCGGTACGCTGCCTGCCAGTGCGGCAATGCTGCTCAGCACACACAGCAGCAGCTTGGAGGTGTTGTTGCGGCGTATTTCAGGGGTGTCATAGCGTTCTTTCATGGAGCGCTGCAGCGCATCCGCCGCCGAAGAAAGCGCCGGCCGGTTATAGCTGCTCAGCTGCACTGTGTTGCCTGTCCTGAACAGCTCTTCCAGCACCTGCCGGTTGGCGGGTACCGACGAGGGCTTGCCGGTGGCATGCAGAACATGTGTCATTTTTTCCGTTTCGATGGTCAGACAGCCTTCTGCTGCCAGATGCACGATGCTGAGCATCAGTGCGCGTTTGCGCGGCATGGGGGCGTTTTGCAGCAGGCTGCCGGCAGAGGCCGCGTCCATACCTGCGGGCGGCTCATAGCGGGGGATAACCACCGGGCCGTGCGGGTCGCGTCCGAATTTGTGCCAAAGGAGGGCAAAGACCAGAAGGGGCAGCAACTGCAGCGCGATTCCGGCAAAGAAAAGCTTGTTGTCAGCCCATACGGCAGCAAAGCCCTGCGGTCCCGCAAGGCCGTCCGGCGGTGTCAGCCGCGTGAATATGGTGAAGCCTTCCCGGGGCGGCAGCGGCTTGGTGGTGGCAAATGCGGCTTCTGCCCCGTGGTACGATGCGGTGAACGTCGTGCCGTGTTCACCGGGTCTGCCTGTGGCCCCCGTGGCGGACACAACAGATACCCCGGGAGGAGCCACAACGGTGCACGTGGCTTTGTCGATGGTGAAGTCCCAGTAGTTGCCTGTCACGTTCCACGCCAGCAGCGCTTCTTTGCCGTCTTCGGGTACACCTATCTGTTTGTCCAGCGTGTAGGTTATCTCATAGGTATGCACCCCGTGGTCCAGCATGGCATGCCCCGAGCCGATGAGTATGCGCAGTACATGATTGCGCTGTTCCACGGCATAGGGTTCCGGTTTTCCGTTGCGCAGCACGTTCTGCACAATGAGCGCATGACGGCGGCGTAACCCCATGCCGAGCTTGTAGCGCACCGGAATATCGCGGAAAATACCGCGCCGGATGTTTTGGCCCAGAACGTTGACCCTGATGGTCTCACGCACGGACAACAGCCCGTCGGGCTGAATGTGCACGGTGGAATCAAACAGCAGAATGCGTTCTGCCGCAGGGGCCTGCCGGGCTGCGCAGGCGGGAACGGGAGAAGACAGCAGCAGAGCGCAGAGCAGCGGCACGGCGGCCAGACAGGCGGCAAGCAGCGCTGTCCGCTTTTGCAGGGTGTGGGACATGGTGATGATCCTGATAAGCAAGGGGCGTCGTAAAGGCCGCAACGCGTTGCGGCCGGTTTTCAGGTGCGTACGGCTGCACAGGGCCGGTATCAGCGGCGGGCAGTGCCCCGTGCTAAAACTGCACGGCGGGGACAGCACGCTGGGCGGCGTCTTCCAGTTCAAAATAGTCTGCGCGGGAAAACTTGAATATTCCGGCTATGATATTTGACGGGAAACTGTCTACGGCCACATTCATCTGGCGTACTGTGCCGTTGTAGTAGCGGCGGGCGTTCTGGATGTTGTCTTCCAGAGAGGCAAGCTGTTCCTGCAGCTGCCTGAATCCGGCATCAGCCTTCAGTTGGGGGTAGCTTTCCGAAAGGGCGAACAGATTGCCAAGCGCCTGACCCAGAAAGCTTTCCGCCACTGCAGCCTCCTGCGGTCCGCCCGCTGTCATGCAGCGGTTTCTCGCTTCGGTGACAGCCGTCAGGGTCTGATTTTCGTGGTCTGCATATCCGCGCACAGTGGCGACAAGGTTGGGCACAAGATCGTGACGCTGCTTCAGATGAACGTCGATACCGCTCCAGGCTTCTTCAATCATGGCCCGGAAGCGGACAAAACGGTTGTACAGCATGATGCCCCACAGCACGATCAATGCTGCGGGTGCCGCCGTTGCTATGAAAATATACATCGTGTTTGCTCCAAGGTAATCAGATGCTGTTGCTGCTGCCGCGCAGCGCGGGTGATGTGCAGTACCGCAAAGAGGCTGCGGTGCGGCGCATCGGCGCAGAAACGGGGACATACGTTGCGGGGCGGGCGCAGCATAGCAGAAAAGCAATGCAGGAGGCCAGAAGTTACTTGTCCTGTGATACTGATTGGTTGGCAGGGCTGCTGCCCTAAAACACGGCTTGCGGCAAGATGCCTGCCCGGCGTTGTTTCAGACAGCATGTCCGGCGGCGGTTTCATAAAGTGGCGCGGTACTCCGATGTGGTGCAGGCAGCAGTGTATGACGCGGGAGCTGGTACCGCATAGCCGGGGTGCACAACATGCACCGTGTGCTCCGCCGCTTGCCTGTATGCGAGGGTGCCGGGTATGTGAAAAATTTAATTAGTGTTGTGATATCGCATGGTTGAGTGACCACACAAGCGTTAACATTGCGGTAATACACAGCAAACTGTCTGCGTGTTGAGTAGGAGTGTCGGTTTCTGCGGGTACTTTCCAAAAACGGCAAAATGTTCTAAGCAAATCCAGCCGGCAGATATCTTTCGCAGAATCGAATAGTTAATGGTTCAACTTACATGTTGAGGAAGGTGTCCATTGCCAAGGAGATACGTTCCCACAGTGGTGATTGTTGGTATTCTGGCGGCCGTGGCTGCTTTCGGCTATCTGAGCCCTAAGCAGACGCAGGCCGAGCCCATGCGTATTTTGTTCGATAATTCGGGCGGAAAGGTGATTTTTGATCACAAAACGCATGCAGAGAATTACGGCATAGAATGCCAGACATGTCACCACGAAAGCGAGACGGCGAGACCTGACCCCATGGCCTGTGGCGACTGCCACGGCGTGGCCGTCACGGACGAGTTCCGTAAAGAGCATGTGGCCAGTTACTCCGACGAAGCATGTGTGACCTGTCACCATGTGGAATTTACCGGAGTGGACTGGAGCCATGAAGAGCACACCGGATACGATGACTGTACCGCGTGTCACCATGGACCGGACATCGAGCCAGAACCCATGGCCTGCTCCAACTGTCATGAAGCTCAGGGAGATGAATCCATGCCCGGGCTGCGTGATTCCGTTCACCGCCGCTGCCAGACCTGTCACGCCGACATGTTCGAAGAGAAGATGGACGGGTGCGACAGTTGCCACACCAGCGCCAGCCAGCGCGAAGCTCTGAAAAACGGAACCCTGGACAAGGCATTCACGGCCTGTGCCTCGTGTCACTACGAGGAAAAAGTGGACGAACTCATTCCCAACAGAATGGGCGCTTTCCACGGTCAGTGCATGGGATGTCACGAAGAGGTCCAAAGCGGCCCCTTTGAAAAGAGTCAATGCAACCAGTGCCATTTCCGGTGATGTCTATGAGTACTACTCCCTTTGCTCTCATCTGCGGCGACAGGAGCGCATTTATCAACGGGCCGGAGCCTGCTGAGGTGCGCATACCCTTAAGTGGTCACGGTCAGAAGGCCGTGAAGAAAAAAGCCCAGGTCCATACCGGAATGCTGGTGGCCGATCACCCCGGCGACAAGCGCGGAGAGGCGCACAGCTCCATATGCGGTGTTGTGGCCGAAGTTACTCCGGAATGTGTGGTCATAACGGCGCAGAAACCTGCAGAACCGGCCGAAGGCGAAGAGCCTGCCAAGACGCAAGCCGATGCGATTGATCTGTCATCGCTTGAAAAAGACGGGCTGAAAGCAGCCCTGAAAAGCCTCGGCATCGACCTGCGGGTGTTTCTGCGCAGGGCTGAACTCCTTATCATCAACGGGCTGAATCCCGATCCCGGCATCCGCTGGGCAGAAGCTCTGCTGGAGAATCATAAAGCCACCCTTGAAAAAGGGCTCGCACTGCTCAAGGTGCTTTCTCCGGCGGAAAATATCATTCTGGCCGCACACGATGCGGGCATCAGCCTTGCCGGCGCATCCACCAGAGCGGTGGCCCCCGTTTACCCCAACAGTGTCGAAAGACTGCTTGCCGCTGCCGTGACCGGCAGTGAACAGGCCAAAGGCGTCAATGTGATAGGTCTGCACGAACTGTACAGACTGGGCTGTGCCGCCGAGACCGGACTGCCCGTCACGCAGACAGTGATGACCGTGCAGGACAAAAACTACCTGGTCAAAGTGGGCACCACCGTGCAGGCTTTGCTGGACCATGCCGGTATCAGCGTGGGCGAAGGTGACAGGGTTGTGCTGGGCGGTCCCTTGCGGGGCAGAAGCCTGAGCCGGCTGGACATAGGCATAGGCAAAGATGACACCGCGCTTTTTGTGGTGCCTGCCGGTACATATCCGCCTGTCAGCGACACCGCCTGCATCAACTGCGGCGAATGTATTCTGCGCTGTCCTGCGCGTATACGGCCCAACCTGCTGGGACGCTACAGCGAATTCCGCATGTACGACAAGTGCAAGGACGAATACATCGATTCCTGCGTGGAATGCGGACTGTGCAGTTACTGGTGCGTGGCCAGACGCCCTGTGCTCCAGCTTATCCAGCTGGCAAAACATCAGATCGTGCTTCAGGAGCAGCAGGTGACCGCCTGTTCCCTGCAGGGCGAGACCAAGTAGACAGGGGGTAACAGCAAATGGCAAACGAATCATTGGCCAAAGCCCCGTTTCTCGCCGTCGGGGCGGCTCCGCACTGGCATTGCGGGCGCACCATACACGGCATGATGCGGGATTATCTTATCGCCCTGATGCCCGCGGTGGCCATGGCCGTCTATATGTACGGTCTGGACGCGCTGCGGGTTATGGCCCTTTCATGCGTGACTGCGGTGGTTATAGAGGCCGTGTGCCTGAAAGCCATGGAGCGCGATGTCACGGTGGACGACAACAGTGCCCTGTTGCAGGGGCTGCTGCTGGCTTTTCTGCTGCCTGCCTCCGCCCCGTGGTGGCTGGTTATTCTGGGCAGCGCCTTCACAATTTTACTCGGACGTCTGGTCTTCGGCGGACTGGGGGCAAACCCCGTATGTGCGCCGCTGGTGGGCTGGGCCATTCTTTCCATTTCGTGGAAGCTGGAAATGGATATCGACGCGGCCATGCTTAACACCATGCTGATCAACCCGCTTACGCAGCTGAAGTATTTCGGTGCGCAGAAAGTGGCGGACATCAGCTACACCGGCCTGCTGGCCGGACAGCAGCTGGGGGCTCTGGGCTCTTCGCAGGTGGGCGCGCTGCTGCTGGGCGGAATATATCTGCTGGTGCGGCGCACCGTGCGCTGGCAGCTGCCCGCGGCATTCTTCGGCGGCGTGCTGCTGATTTCAGGCATTTTCTACGCCATAGACAGCAGCCAGTACGCTTCGCCTCTTTTCCATCTGCTCACAGGCAGTGTGGTGTTCGGCGCCTTCTTTCTGGTGACGGACTCTTCCTCTTCTCCCGTGGGCAAGGCCGCCATGGTCATCTTCGGCCTGCTGGCCGGAGGTATGGTGGTAACCATCAGGGTCTACGGCATGTATCCCGACGGCGTGCCCTTTGCCATTCTGCTGGCAAACATGACATCGCCGCTGCTGGATATGATCCGCCCCAAGCCTTTCGGAGCGAGGTAAGCCATGCGTGAAATCATTAAAATGATCGTGGTGCTTTCCACAATCTGCGTCATATCGGGCTTTGCCCTTTCTTCGCTGAAAAAACTGACCGCCCCCCAGATAGAGCTTCAGGTTCTGACCTATGTGCAGGGACCGGCCATCAAGGACGTGCTTTCCGGATACGACAACGACCCCATTGCAGACCGGCGCAGGTTTACCGACCCCTCCACGGGGGCCGAGTACAACGTGTTTCCGGCCAAAAAAGGCGGCAAGCTTTTTGCCGTGGCGCTTGAAAACTTCGGCGGCGGTTACGGCGGCGATATCGGCGTGATGGTGGGTTTTGACGTGGAAAACGACGTTCTGACGGGAATAGGCGTCACCACCATGAAGGAAACCCCGGGCCTTGGCACCGTCATTGCCGAAGATTCCTTCACCTCGAAGTTTACGGGCAAGGGGCTTGATGTGGCCCTGAAGTCCGACGGCGGAGAGATTGACGGTATTTCCGGTGCGACGTTCTCCAGTATCGGCTGCATGGTTGCCGTGCAGAAAGCCTCTGCGGTCTACAAATCGCTGAAGAGCGAGATCGTCACAGGCTTCAACTAGGCGAAAACCAGACGCAACATGCGTACCCCGCGGCACGCGGGCGACGTCATAGGAGAATACAATGGCCAGCATGTGGAAAGAGTTCAGCAAAGGCCTGTGGAGGGAAATTCCTCCGTTCAGGCTGGTTCTGGGGCTGTGCCCGGTGCTTGCGGTCACCAAGTCCGCCAATAACGGCTTCGGTATGGGCATGGCGGTAATCTTCGTGCTCTTTTTATCCAACGTCATCATTTCGCTGGTGCGCAACCTTATTCCCAAAAAGGTGCGCATCGCCTGTTATATCGCCATCGCCGCCTCGCTGGTGGTGGCCATCGAGCTGCTTATGCAGGCATATGCCTATCCGTTGTACCAGCAGCTCGGCATCTTTGTTCCCCTGATTGTTGTTAACTGCATCATTCTGGGGCGTGCAGAAGCTTTTGCAGGTAAAAACCCGGTGCATCTGGCCGCGGCTGACGGGCTGGGCATCGGCATGGGCTTCTGCCTGTCGCTCACCTTTCTCGGCTCGCTGCGCGAAATGCTGGGCACCGGTACGGTTTTCGGCCATCAGGTGATGTGGCAGGGGTTCAAACCCCTCACATTCATGGTCGAAGCGCCGGGCGCGTTCATTTCTCTGGGGCTTGTTCTGGGCGCCATGAACCTGCTCAGCATTGTGCAGGCCAAGCGCAAGGGCATCCCCGAACCGGAAAACCCGACCCCCGGCTGCGAATCGTGTCGCGGCTGCGCCGCAGGTCACAGGTAAGGGAGGCTGAACATGGATTATTTCCTGCTTTTGATCTCGGCGATCTTTGTCAACAACATTGTTCTTGCCCAGTATCTCGGCCAGTGCCCCTACCTTGGCTGTTCCAAGGAAAAAGGTGTCAGTCTGGGCATGGGCGGCGCCGTCATATTCGTCATGATGCTGGCTACCCCCATCACATGGCTGCTGCAGAAGTTTGTGCTTACCCCGCTGCATCTTGATTATCTGCAGACCATTATGTTCATTCTGGTCATTGCGTCTCTTGTGCAGCTGGTCGAGATGTTCCTTAAAAAGATGGTGCCCCCGCTGTACAGCTCACTGGGCATTTTTCTGCCGCTCATTACCACCAACTGCGCGGTTCTCGGTGTGGCCATTCTGGTGCAGCGCAAAGAGTTCGACCTCGGCACGTCGGTCTTTTACGCGTTTGCGGCAGGGCTCGGCTTTATGCTGGCTCTGGTGCTGCTTGCCGGTCTGCGCGAGCGGCTGGAGATCACCCGTGTGCCGCGCGCCCTTGCGGGTGTGCCGGTGGGGCTGGTTATGGCGGGGCTTATGTCCATGGCTTTCATGGCCTTCCAGGGCATGATTTCCTAGGGAAGTACCGGAACAAGGACAAGCCCTTTCCGCGGGAAATCCGCAAAGGAAAGGAAAACAGACAAGGACAGCGATATGGTCGTAACATCCGTGCTTTCCCTGCTGGCGCTCGGTTTTGTCGCAGCCTGTGTGCTGGCGGCCGCTTCCCGGGTTTTTTATGTAGAGGAAGATCCGCGCGTTGAAGCTGTGCTGGACGCCCTGCCGGGCGCTAACTGCGGCGGCTGCGGTTTTGCCGGCTGTGAAGCGTATGCCCAGGCTGTGCTGGCCGATCCTTCGGTCAGTGCCGGGCTGTGCTGCGCAGGCGGTCCGGAAGTGGCCCACAAGGTGGGTGAGCTTTCCGGCAAGGCCGCAGGCGATGATGAACCGCTGGTTTCTTTCCGGCGCTGTGTAAAAGATGAAGGTAAGGTGGCATCCCGTTACGGGTACGAGGGATTTGCATCCTGCACTGCCGCGGCAATGATCGAAGACGGCCCCGACGCGTGCCGTTTTTCGTGCATCGGCTACGGCGACTGCGTGCGCGGGTGCCCCTTTGACGCCATGTATATAGAAAACGGCCTTGTGCATATTGACGAAGAAAAATGCACAAGCTGCGGCGCATGCATCCGCATATGCCCGCGCAATATTCTGGAACTCATCCCGCGCCGTGCGCGTGTCATGGTTTACTGCTCAACGCAGGATAAAATGAAGGCCGTGATGAACGTGTGCGAAGCAGGCTGCATCAACTGCGCAAAATGCGTCAAGAAGTGTCCGGCAAACGCCATAACGCAGGAAGGCGGCAAGATCATGATTGATCAGAAAGCCTGCCTCGCGTTCGGGCCGGAATGCGGTGAAGCCTGTGTGGAAGCGTGCCCGCGCAACATTCTGCGCCATACATGCCCCACAGCCAAAGTCAGGCTGGCCGAGCTGAAAGCGCAGGACGCGGCTCAGGATGAGGCTTCCGCCTGAGGGCGGCGGCAGGTTTACAACCGCGCCTGAAAAAGCGCGTGTGATACTTGGAGTCATTCCATGGAAAAAAATACCGCATCCAGAAGACAGTTTATCCAGACATGCGGTCTGCTGGGGCTTTCCGTGGCGGCAGGGGCAGCTTTGCCCGCTGTGGCCGGCGCCGCACGCATAGGCGGTGAGCACACCGTAACCCAGACGCGTCTGCAGATGGGCACCCTTGTGACGCTGACAGCCGTTCATACCTCGCGCCTGCAGGCCGAGGAGGCTCTGGGGCGTGCTTTTGAAGAAATAGACAGGCTTGCCGCCGTGTTCAGCCGGTACGACAGCACCACCCCCGTGTATGTGCTTAACCGTGACGGAAGGGTCTCAGGCATCGGGCCTGAACTTAAGGAAGTGATGGACCGCGCGCTGCGTTTCGGCAGCCTGACGGATAATGCGTTCAACATTACGGTGAAGCCTGTGGTCGACCTGTTCAGCAGCCGGCAGAACCTTGCCGGCAGCGTGCAGCTTTCTCAGGAAGACGTGTCGCATGCGCTTAGTCTTGTCGATGCGCGTGGTGTGCAGCTGGGGCGCGACAGCATCCGGCTGCAGCGCGAAGGAATGGGCGTGACGCTGGACGGCATTGCCAAAGGCTACATTGTAGACAAAGCTTCTTCCGTGCTTAGCGCCTGCGGCGTGCGCAATCATATGATCAACGCCGGCGGCGATATACGCACCAGCGGAGAAAAAGCCGGCGGCAAACCGTGGGTTATCGCCATTCAGGACCCTGATAAAAAGCGGAACTACCCCGCGACTATTGCCCTGCGTGATGGTGCCATTGCCACTTCCGGAGGTTATGAGGTCTTTTACGACCGCAAACGCATGTACAGCCATCTGGTAAGCCCCGCCACCGGCAGCAGCCCGCACAGCGTGCTCAGTGTGTCGGTGACGGCTCCCACCGTGATGGAGGCAGATACACTGGCTACTGCGGTGTATGTCATGCAGGCCCGCAGCGGTCTGCAGTTCATGGACAGCCTTACGGGACGCGAATGTCTTATTCTGGGACGTAACGGGGCTGCCTATACATCGCGCAACTGGGCAAAAGCATAAAACTGCTGCCCGGGAGCATTAAAGTCCGTTCTGTCCGGTCGCTTTGCGGCCGGACTTTTTTTGTTCCGGTGCCGGTGGCGGCTGCTGCCGCGGGATGGAAAGCAGAGGCACTGCGTGGCGTGTTCCGGCATGTGCTGCGGGGCCGAATTCAGGCGCGGCAGGCTTGCCGGGCGTTTTTTGTCCGCGGATAGTATTGTTTCCGCAGCAGGTTGTCGCCGGCCTGTCCGTGTGCTAGTGTCGGCATCATCCTTTTAGTAACAACGTTCCGGCCGCCGTGCCGGAGCGTACTGACATCACATTCAATGACACTTGCAGTGAATGATCATTGCGCGGAGGTTGTTATGGCGTTTAAAAAAATACTGCTGGCTGTGGACGGTTCCAGCAATTCCCGTTTTGCCATGCGTCACGCCGTGGCGCTGGCCAGATGCTCGGAAGGGCAGGTAGTGCTGATGCATTGTTTCGGCGAGGTGCCCAACCTTATCGGCGGTGCGGCCCGTACTGAAATTGCAGCCGAAATGCATAAGAATGCTGAAGAAATGATACAGGTCTTCCGCGAAGATCTGGAACGCGAAGGCGTGAAGTTTACCGTGCGCATCGAACACGGCAAGCCCAGCGACACCATTGTGGAAGTAGCCGATGACGAAAAGTGCGATGTAATAGTCATGGGTTCGCGTGGGCTGAATGATTTTGAAGGTATGCTGCTGGGCAGTGTGGCCCACCGGGTACTTTCCATGTCCGGCGTGCCGGTGCTCGTGTCGCGCTAGCGGTTGCGCGTAAAATTATACAGGCGGTTCCGCTGGGGCCGCCTTTCTTTTTGTCTGCGGCATTGCCCTTCTGTGTGGCTGGCGGTAAGAAGAATACCAGCCGCGTTCCTGCGGCTGCCCCGCAGCATGCCGTTGTCTGCCCGTTTGCAGCAGCATGCCGCGGCCGGAGTTGTAACTGAAAGCGGAGTCGCGAGATGGATTTCACTCTTCTCAGCGGCCTGCTGGTGGTGATCAACCTGTGCGTGTCGTTCACCGCTGCGGGCCATGCCCTGCTGAACAAGCGGGAGCCCAGAGCCTCTCTCGGGTGGGTGGCGGTGTGCCTTACCTTTCCTCTGGCGGGGCCGTTGCTCTATTTCGTGTTCGGCATCAACCGTGTGCGCAGCAAGGCAGAACGGTTGAATGAAGAAAATTCGGCCAGAGGCACCGCCACAAAAGGGCGGCTGCACGGCGGAACCCATCCCTTTCTGCCGCCCGGCTCCATGGACGATTATCTTATTGCGCCGGTCTACCGCACGCTGCAGCGTTCCGGTCTGGCTGTCACCGGAATGCCGCTGGTGGGCGGTAACGATGTGCGCATCATGCATAACGGCGAGCAGGCCTACCCCCGCATGATCGAAGCGGTGGAATGTGCCGAAGACTCACTGTACCTTGCCACATATATTTTTGAAACCGGTCCGGAAGGCCGGCGCTTTATCGAAGCTCTGAGCTCCGCTGCGGCACGGGGCGTTGATGTGCGTGTGCTGGTGGACGGCGTGGGCGAGCTGTACGCCTTTCCCCGCGCTGGAACCCTGCTGCAGCGGCGGGGAGTGCGCGTGGCGCGTTTCCTTCCGCCTCGTCTTTTTCCTCCCCAGCTTAGTGTCAATCTGCGCAACCACCGCAAGGTGCTGGTGGCCGACGGGCAGGTAGGCTTTACCGGCGGCATGAATCTGGGTGACAGGCATATGGTGGACAATCCGGAAAACAGACGCCCCGTGGTGGACATTCATTTCGGATTTTCCGGCCCTGTGGTGGCCCAGCTGCAGGAAGCTTTTCTGGATGACTGGGGGTTTGCCACCGGCGAATATACGCTGCCCCGCCGCGTGACGGAAGAGCCGTGCGGCGATACGCTGTGCCGCGTGGTCAAAGGCGGTCCCGGGCAGGATATCGACCGTATTTCGGCTTTGATGACGGGCGTCATCTCCAGTGCGTGCCGCTCGGTACGCATCATGACTCCGTATTTTCTGCCGTCCGGCGATCTGATAAGCGCCATGCAGGCAGCTGCCCTGCGTGGGGTGCGGGTGGATGTGGTGCTGCCCGGAAAAAATAATCTGCCGGCAGTGCACTGGGCCACACGCAACATGCTGTGGCAGCTGCTGCGGTTCGGGGTGCATGTCTACTACCAGCCCGGCCCTTTTGTACATTCCAAGATCATGCTCATCGACGGCAGTTACGCGCAGGTGGGGTCTGCCAATCTGGACCCCCGCAGCCTGCGGCTTAATTTCGAGCTGAATGTGGAGATATTTGATACGTCCGTCGTGCGTCCGCTGGTAAGGCATTTCGACAACGTGCGGCGCAATGCGCGCAGCATAACCCTGAGCGAACTGGAAAACCGTTCCCTGCCGGTGCGTATGCGCGATGCCGCATTCTGGCTGTTCACCCCGTATTTGTAGCCGTGCTGTGTATATGTTAAAAAATGAAGTGCTGCTATTCCTTCCGGTTGGCACAAAGGCGGCTGATAGCTGTTGACATGTCGTGCCGGAGAGCTAGTACATAGGGTGTTTGGTACATTGCGTAAAAAGAATCTTTAGCGGTACACATTCTGTGGAAAAACGCACAAACCGACCGGAATCACCGGAAGCATATATTCTCATGAAGCATGGTGATAAAATTGTACGGCGCGGCGCAACGCCCGGCGCCGGACGCACTGGCAGATGGCCTCTGGCGGTGGCTTTCAGTATTTTCATGCTGCTGCTTCTGCCTGATGCGGCCATGGCATGGGGACCGGGGGTGCACATGGCCTGTTCCGAGTGGCTGTTTGCCAACCTGACCCTGCTGCCTGCCGGTGTGGCTACTGTTATTTCCGCGTATGAGTCGGTTTTCCGCTACGGGGCGCTCAGTGCCGATATTTTCATAGGCAAAGGATGTGCCGTCACCCCCGGTCACAGCCACAACTGGGAAACCGCACACACGCTGCTGCGCAGTGCCGACTCGCCCCGTCTTAAAGCCTATGCCTACGGCTATCTTTCTCATCTTGCGGCGGATACGGTGGCCCACAACCACTATGTGCCCAACAGCATGTGCAGTACAGGCGGCAGCAAGCTGAGTCATGTTTATGTCGAAATGCTGGCCGATTGCATGGTTCCGTGGAACAGAGGCACGGCAGGCGCATTGTACCGGCTGGGTTCGGCCGAGGCAGACAGGGTGCTGCGGGCCGCTGTGACGCCGCAGCGGGTGCCTTTTTTTGTTAAAAAGCAGATTTTTATGGGCAGTGTGGCCTTGTGTGGCCATCGGCGCTGGCGCCGGTCGGTCAAGCTTGTGGACAGAGTGCTGCCTTTCGGCATGAATGCTGTTTATCTGGCTGAAATGCTCAATGTCTCGCTGCGGGCCGTTGTGGATGTTCTTTCCGACCCCTTCGGTTCGGTGGTGACGGGCATTGACCCCATAGGCGAGCACAATCTGGCAGCCATACGCAGCCGGACGCAGGGAGGCGCCGTCAGGCGGGCTTTGCGCGGGTTGCGAACCGTCCGGAGGGGCCGTTCCGGCACGGTTGCCGGCGGATGTGAAGGGGTATTGTTTCCTCTTGACCCGCGTCTTGCGTCACTAGATTTTCCGGCCGGTCGTACTGCCTGTCAGGCTGCGTGACTGCAGTCTGTCTGTGCGTCTGCCAGTCAGAAGGGAGCCATCCGGCTTCCTTTTTTTGTGTGCGGCATCAGGCGGCGGCCGCTTGCCCGCGACGGCGGCACGGTGTACCAACGTGTTGCCCTGATATCTGGCGCGGGTAATCGCACGCCGTGCCGCATTCATGCAGGAGAAAAAACATGCCGGAACCAGTTCTGGTCATTGTGAAATATTGCGATCCTTCCACAGGCGGCGAAGGGGTGGCCTATCGTTTCTGCCGGTATATGCAGAGCCGCGGGGTTCCTTTTCAGCTTGTCTGCGGCAGAAACAAGGAACCGCACGGTCCGCTGGCGGAGCACGTGGTGGAACTGGGTATGCTGCGGCCCACAAGGCTGCTCAAATATGCATCGTTTTTCCGCAGGGCAGAACGGTACATCGCCTGTACGCGCGGGGTGCCTTTTTCGTTTGAATATGTCCGCGGTGCCGCCATTGTGCGGCAGACAGGCGTACATGCCACTTTTCTCAGGCGTTCGCTGGAGGGCCTGCCCGAAAAGGAAAAACGCCGTAAAATGCGCAGCCGGTGGTGGAATCTGTACAACAGATATGTTCCCGCACAGGAACGCCGAGTCCTTGATTCCGCCGAGCTGCAACGCATTCTGGTGCCTTCGGGCATGACACGGGACGAGGTGTGCCAAAGCTATCCGCAGCATTGCCACAAGGTGACCGTCATTCATAACGGGGTGGACACGGAACGCTTTCATCCCGCGGATGAGGCGGCGCGCGTGGCTGCGCGCGAACGGTACTGGCCCGGTGCGGGCGCACGGCGCATAGTGGGGTTTGCGGGCAATATATTTATGCGCAAGGGACTGGCCCATTGTATAGGCAGTCTGCGCGGTCTGCCCGAAGATGTGGTGCTGCTGGTGGCAGGCGGTGATAATGCCGCCCCGTACAGACAGCAGGCCGCTGCGCTGGGCGTGGAGCACAGGGTCCGCTTTGCCGGAGCCGTGGCCGATATGCCGCAGTTTTTTCATGCGCTGGATGCCTTCTGTCTGCCCACCCGCTACGATCCGTTCGGTCTGGTCATAGCCGAAGCCGTGGCGGCAGGAGTGCCCGTTGTTACATCGCATCTGGCCGGCAGTGCGGAGATTGTGCAGGACGGCGTGACCGGTGCGGTATGCCGTTCTCTGGATGACAGTGCCGTGGCGCAGGCCGTGGATAAGGCCCTGAGGCTGGACAGATCCGGTATTGCCGCTTCGGCCCCTGACGAGCGCGATATGTTCGCCCGCTATCTGGCGCTGGCAGATGACGTGCGTGCCGCACGCCGACCCGTCAGGCCATGAAACAAGGAACACAGATGCATATTGTATACGTTATCGGCGGACTTTTCCGCGGAGGCATAGAAAACTGGCTGCTGAACATCACGCCCTGCCTGCAGCGCGAAGGCTGCCGCGTTACCGTGGTCAACATGACAGGAAAGGGTGATCTGGTGCCGCTGTTTGCGGAGGCGGGCGTGTCCGTGGTCAACGTGGGAAGGCGCGGTCTGCCGGCAGGCACACACCGGCTGGATACGACACTGAGGCTGCGGCGCCTGCTGCGCCGTTTGCAGCCGGATGTTATACAGACCATGCATTTTGCCGCCAATTACCATACCCGGCTTGCCGCGGCGGGCACCGGAGTGCCTGTCATCACCAACATACGCACCATGGCCCGCGAGACCAAGCCGGTGCGCAGAATAATGAACAAGCTTCTTTCGGCGCGCACAGCCATGTTTGTCTCTGTATCACAGGCCGTTGATGCCGTGGTGCAGCAGGATCACAACCTGTTCCGCGCACCTTCGCGGGTGGTGTACAACGGTATTCCCGAGGGGCATTTCAGCGCTGCTGCGGCGGATGCGGGTACTCTGGTGCCGCAGGGGGCGCCTGTGCTGGTGACGGCATGCAGGCTGGTGCCGGTGAAGAATATGGACTTTTTTCTGCGCGTCTTCCGGAAAATAACCGCCGATGTGCCTGATGCGTTCTTTGTGCTGATGGGCGACGGCGGCGAGCGTGCGGCGCTGGAACAGCAGGCCGGAGAACTGGGCATTGCGTCACAGGTTGTTTTTACGGGTATGCGCAGCGATGTGCCCGCGGTGCTGAAGGGGCTTTGCGACCGGCGCAGTGTTTTTGTCATGCCCTCCCGCTGGGAAGGCTTTCCCAACGCAGCGCTGGAAGCCTTGGCCTGCGGGGTGCCGCTGGTTGTTTCCGATACTGTGCCGGTAAAGGAAGTTACGGAGGATGCCGCCGTTGTGCTGCCGCTGGATGAAGACGTATGGGCGGATGGCCTGACAGCCCTGCTGAATGACCCGCAGCGGCTTGATGCCATGCGTGCAAAGGGGAGCGCCGTGGCGGAGCGGTTCAGATTTTCGGCGCACGTGGCGGAATGGAAACAGCTGTATACCGATGTTGTCCGTCAGGCGGCCCGCTGACTGCGGGAGCGGCGGAGGATATGAATGAAAAAGGGCGCCTTTGCGGCGCCCTTTGGTGTTTTTTTGCCCCCGTTGCTGTTACGGGGTTCCCAGAATGATGTTCAGTTCGTTCAGCTGATCGGTCATGGATGTGGCATCCACTCCGTGCAGGGTGATTTCCTGCACCACCTGTGTAGGAGCACCGTCGGCGTGTATGCTGATGGTGGTGTCTGTGCCGTCGCTGCTTATGGTGATGTTGTCGTGCAGGTTGCTGTCCGAAGACACGCCGGAGAGCAGGTCGCGCAGATCAAGGCTGTCACCCTGTGTGGTGTCGTAGTCCATGATGTGGTCGTGTGCAGGCGTGGTTACTGTGCCCTGATCGCCGTTATGCCACATGAAGGTGTCGGCACCGGTTCCGCCCTCAAGCGTATCGTTGCCCGGTCCGCCCACCAGAATGTCGTTTCCGGCGCCGCCCAGCAGCACATCATTGCCGCTCTGGCCGTACATGATGTCATCTCCGGCTCCGCCGTCAAGTGTGTCGTCGCCGCCGTAGCGCGAACCGGAAGCAAGAGCTTCGTGGTTGTCGCGGATATAGTCGACGATGTTTTCCCACGATTCACCGGCAGCGACCAGCTTCTGCATGACAGCCCAGCCCTGTCCGTCGGGGTGGGCGTCTATGCTTGCGTTGCCGCTGATGGAAGTGATGCCGTCGGTGTTCAGCACATCGCCGAACATGATGTCGTTGCCGTCGCCGCCGGTCAGCAGGTCGTCGCCGAGCTGCTGATGGACATTCTGCATGGCATGCGACAGATCGGGGGTGGTGTTGACAAATTCCGATCCGCCGGTGTTGTCGAACTGATCGGCCACCCAGCCTGCGGTCTCGTCACCCGCGGGGTTGATATCCTCGCCGGGACGGGTGCGTATTATGGTGTCAGCCTGTCCGAGACCGAAGGTATGGACCTCCACACCCCATGATGCGCCGATAAGTGCGTTGTATCCGTCCAGCGCGGGGTCAAAGTCGTTCTGGTCCATTACCTTGCCGTTCAGGCTGGAGCCTTTGTCGTACCCGTCGGTGCTGCCCGGATCATTGTGCACCGTGGGGGCGCCGTCGGTTACAAAGATGGCTACATTTTTGTAACCGGCATGACCGGGGTCCTGATTGGCGGCATCGAACCATTCTCTGCCGGTTTCCATGGCGGCGTCGAAGTTGGTTCCCTGCGGGTTCACAGGCGGCTGGTCAATCCCCAGTGCATGCAGCGCGTTGCTTATGACGGTGGCCATATCGGGGTTGGTCAGGTCGATAGTTACCGGTCCGGTAAGCGTGGTGTAGCCGAACGTGGTCACGGCAAGGTTTATGTTGTCGTGGCCTGCGTATTTGCTGATGAAGTCGCTCAGCGCCTTTGCCGCCGCTTCGTAGCGCGCCTGCGTGCCTCCGTTTCCGTCTGATATGGATTCGGACATGCTGTACGACATGTCGATGACAACAAGCACGTTGGCGTTTTCCAGCTGACCCTGCGCATCACCCACCAGCACATCATTGCCGCCGGTGCCGGTAATGGTTCCGCTGTCCACCGGCACTTGCGTGCCGTCGTCCACGCGGTCGGTGTGCGGTTGTGTGCCGGTCAGGTTGTCACCTTCGTTGCTGCCCACAATAAGTGTGGACAGCGTGCCGCCTGCGCCCGTTCCGCCGTCGTCGGGGTCCAGACCTTCCTCGTCCAGCGGGCCTTCGGGCAACGGATTGACAAAGTTGACGTTACCGATGGGGTCAAGCGGATCGATGCCGTCGTACAGCAGGCCGGGATCGTCGGAATATTCCCCCGACCCGCCGCTTGCTGCGCCGGGACCGGCGGCTGTTTCAATTTCAAGTCCCTGCATCTGGAAAAACGCCTGACCGTCCAGCACGGTGCCGTCGGCAAGTGTCAATTGCGGAGCTTCACCCGCTGCAAGGCCATCGACAAAGCCTTCCAGCGTAATGGTGCCGCCGTCGGCAAACTGGAAAATCAGATCGCCGCCATCCTGCACCAGCGTTGCTTCATCCAGATTGAAGCCCAGCATAATGGCCTGAGCTCCGGTCGTCAGTTCCGTCTGCCGGCCCGCTTCGGGCCGCCGGAGCAGAACCTGTCCCTGTCGGGCTGTATCGGTTGTTGTTGCGGTAGTCATGGCTTATCCCTCCCCCCGGCAGCATTTTGCTGCGGGTGATACTGGCCGTGTTTCCGGCGTGCGGACTGCCGTGGGCAGCCCGTGCCGCGGGGTATGTACCTGCTGCCGCCGGCGCGGGCAATATTTTTCATATTGCTGCCGTCATGTTGCACGCATCAGGTACGTATAAAGCACAGTAGTATTCAGAAAGATATGTTGTTGCGGCGCTGCGGGCAATATTATGCAGGCTGAAAAATGCTCCGGAGGGCAAAAGTGTTTTTTTCTGTAAAGTAAACTGACACTGCGGGCACAGGCATGATTGAAACGTGTATTTGTGCTGTACAGGTTGCGCTTGTGTGGTACTGTTACCTGCATTCCGGCCCCGGGCAGAGCGGTGCCGGTTGTGCTTTATGGTGCAAGGCGCTTTTCCGGTCCGGAAAGCAGAACGCACTGGTCTTTTTCTGCTCTCTTTGTGGCATTGTCCGGTAAAAGTGCTGCCCTGCGAGGCATGTGGTATATATGGTTATTTTGTTATAATGTTCTGATTTTATTACCTTAGCGTTGTCTAATTGTTAAATGATTCACAATCAGGTGATGTTTTGAGAGGGTTTGAGAGGGTGAGTTCGTGAAAAAAAATCCTTTTTTTCTCATTCGCAAAGAATCTTGAGCGGTAGTGCGGGCATTGGTAGTGAGCGTCGACAACACAGCAAGACGCGAGGGCGATACAGGCAGGCGCGTGGGGATGCAGCCTCCGGAACCGCCCTTTCCGCACAACGAAAAGGAGAGTACCGCCGTGAATTTCAAGGAAATGCAAGCCACCCTCATGCACGAACTGCGCCTGTACCATTACCCTGTCGCTGTTAAATTTTTCTTTGATCAGGCAGAAGTGGACAAGTTCAAGGCTGAAACCGAGTACTACACTCCGCTGAAGGCCATGACATTCTGTCAGTGGCAGATAGCCGCCCGCATGAAGGGGCAGACCGTCTATTCCGAACGCGAAGGTCTGGGCTGCAGCAACGCGGTTTTCAGCTTCGGCTGGAAAGATCTGGACGAAGCCGAAGTGAAGAGCCATGCCAAATACTGTAAGGACCTTGATCAGGCCAAGCGGTTTGTTGAAACCAAATCGCGCCTGCCCGAAGGTCTTATAGGCATTGCGGTGGCTCCTCTGGCCGATGCCACATTTATGCCCGATACCGTGCACTTTTACTGCGACAACATGCAGGCCTATCATCTGGCCGTGGATTACATGGCCGCCACAGACACCCACCCCCTGCGTCCGCAGATCACCATGAACTCTTCCGCCTGCGGCGGTAACGTGTACACCATGGTGGAAAAGCAGTTCAACATGCTGCCCGCCTGTTCCGGCAGTTACAACGCCGGCAAGACCGAACGCGGCGAAATCAACGTCATTATTCCCGGCGAGCAGATGCAGATGGTGTACGAACGCCTGCTCGAGCGCATGGAAAAGCTGGGCAGCTCTTCCATCACCAAGCCCGGAGACGGCTTCCCCGGTGCGGACGTGTGCAAAAACTGCCCGCTTATCGTATTTAAAAAAGCAAAGGATTAACCTGAAGGGTTTGTTTGTCCGCCGCCGCATGCAGCGCGGCGGCGGGCGCATAGCAAAGGAGAACAGCACCATGAAAAACAAGCATCTTTTGATTCTGGGTCTGCTCGGGCTGGTTATTCTGGCCGGTGCACAACCCGCTCTGGCAGACCGGCTGGCTGACGCCATTGCCGCCACCCCCGCCGGCACCGGTGCCGGACAGATCGACCCCAATGCGGCTCCCGGCTATCTGGGTATTGCGGGCGCTCCCAACGTCAACCTGATTCTCGGCTTCTTCTGGGCCTGCTGGGTAGGCTGGATTTTCTCCACTGTCGGCGCTTTCGGCGGCATCATGGCAGGTGTGGGCCACATCACCATTTTCGGCTTCGGCAACTACGCTTCCAGCTTCAAGGAAACGTCTCCCGCGCTGAACAAGGTCATCACCGACTCCATCCGCGTGTCCAACCAGTGGCTGGTTGGTACCTCTGCCGGTATGTCTTCCTTCAACTACTGGAAGATGGGCCGTCTGGTGCTGCCCCTCGGTCTGGCGCTGGGCATCGGTTCCGTCATGGGTTCCACCCTTATTCCGTGGCTGACCGCCGGTAAAATTTCACTGAAGTCCTACATCGGTTACTTCGGCCTGTTTGTTCTGTTCCTCGGCTGCTACCTGCTGTACGAAACCTCTCCCAGAGGTCAGGCAGGCAAAAAGGCTGCCAAGGAAGCTGCAAAGGCTTTTGAAGCTTCCATGAAGGCAGAACGCGAAGGCGCAAAGGTTGATACCGCCGCACAGGGCGTCAAGGTTGTCAGCATTTCGCTCAACAGAGTCGTGTTCACATTCTTCGGTGTTGAATTCTCCTTCAACCCCATGGTTCCTGCCATCGGCGGTTTCTTCATCGCCGGCATGGCTTCTTTCCTCGGCGTGGGCGGCGGCTTCCTGCTGGTGCCGTTCCTGACCAGCGTTGCCGGTCTGCCCATGTACCTTGTGGCCGGTACTTCGGCTCTGGCTGTTCTCATCGGCATGGTGACCTCCATCACCACCTACATGCTGGCCGGCGGCACTCCGGTGTTCTGGCAGCTCATCGGTGTTGAACTGGTCGGCATCCTTGTGGGTTCCTTCATCGGTCCCCGTACTTCCAAGTATATCCCCGATGTATGGCTGAAGCGCATCTTCATCGTGCTCGCCTTCTACGTGGGTATCCGCTACGTGACCAAGGGCTTCCTCGGTTACGCCGTACTGCCCCCGTTCTAGCAGACGGGCGGTGCCGCGGCACTGCATGACCCCTGCGGCGGGCGGATAACGCTGCTATCCGCCCGCCTTGTTCCCTCTTCACTTGCCCGTATTTGCCTGTACTGCTGCCCGCAGTGCAGCCGCAGAGCACCCGGTGCGCGAGATGGTTTCCTGCCCCGGAAGCCCGCCCCTCTCGCCGCCGGGACTTTGCTTTTCAGCCGGACCGGCACCGCTGCGACTCTGTTCCGCCATGCGGAGGTGCCGGTTCTGCTGTGCGGGCATGCATATGAATAGGATGACGCACGGCTCCGGCCCTGCTAGTATCGTCCGTAAAGGAGTAGCCCCTGATGGAGTACTGGAATCTGTTTATATTGCTGCTGGATGCCGTTATCATAGCGCCGTACCGCTGGCTGCCGTGGGCAGAACCGGCCTTCTGGCTGGGTACGGCCTGCCTTTCGCTGTGGTGTATCCTGCTGGGCGAATTTTCCGGTGCTCTTGTGTACTTGTGGAACAGAGAGTTCTATGACGGGCAGCAGCGGGAAATGGTGCGCATGCACAATCTTTCGGTGGAAGCTATCCGCCACAAGGATAAAGCCACCTACAAAGCCACAAACCGCTGGGCCAATGAATATTTCGGCAAGGTTTTTTTCAGCGGGGCGGCTTTGTTTGCCGTCAGCCTGTGGCCGGTGCCGTTTGCCATGCACTGGCTTGACGGCAGGTTCCGCGGTGTCGAGCTGTACCATGTTCCGTACGGCGGCTGGGCTCTGGGATATGCTTTTGTATTTTTCATGACGTACATTCCTCTGCGCATCCTGTTTTCACGTGTGCGCGACAGGTTTCCTTTTTTCCGCAGGGTTGCAGGACTGCGCCGCGAATCGGCGGAATCTGCCGGCAAGGTTGTCTCGTGGGGCGAGCTTGCTTCGCCGCAGGCGGGCCATGCCGGAGGACAGGACACTGCATGCAGTGCAGCGGAAAAGAAAACGGACACCGTATAATGCCGCAGCGTGCCGGTTGCGGCTGCGCTGCGCAGGGGCTGACGGAGCGGATATACTGATTCGGACTGAGGGCAGGTGACGGTTTGGAGAACTCAGACAGAAGAAAGGCCGCGCGGGCCGGCGGAGGCGCTCTGTCCGCAGAAGCAGGGGAAAGCGCTCTGCGCCGTATTTTTTTCAGGCAGCCGGAACTTTTTGCGTTCCTGCTGCTTTTCTGCGTTCTGGCGGGGGGCTGCGGCGAAAATGAAGAAGTGGTGCGGGTGGACCTGTCGCACCGCGAACGTATTGTGGTGGCCAAACCGGCAGAGGCGGTCACCTACGCCTACCTGCCCCAGTATTCGCACACCACGTCCTACACGCGGCATAACCCGCTGGTGGAATATCTTGAGCGGGAATCGGGCCTTACCATGCGTCAGGTGTTTCCCGACACGTTTGAAGAACACACCCGCATGGTTGAGCGCGGCGAGATAGATATCTCTTTTTCCAATCCGTTCACATACGTCCGGCTGGCGCAGAAAGGGGCCACCGCTTTTGCCAGAGTCATCGAACCGTCGGGCAGACCTTTTTTCCGCGGGCAGATAATCGCACGCATCGACAGCGGCATACGGCGGCTTGAAGACTGCGAGGGCAAACGCTGGATAGCGGTGGATCCGCTTTCCGCGGGCGGTTATCTGTTTGCGCTGGGTATGTTCCACGACATGGGGCTGGATACGGATGATTTTGCGGCCGTGGATTTTGCTCCGGGCCCCGGAGGCAAGCAGGAAAAAGCTGTCCTTGCGGTGTACGCGGGCAAGTACGACTTTGCTTCCATACGGGAAGGTACGCTGGATATCGTGCGTGACAAAATAGATCCGGAACGCATACGGGTTGTCGCAACCACACAGGCGTACCCCGGCTGGGTGTATGCCGCGCGCAAGGGGCTGGACCCCGCGGTGGTCGACCGCATACGCAATGCCATGTTCAGGCTGTCCATGGAAGAACCCGAAGGCGGGCGCATACTGGCCAATGCGGGCATACGCGGTATAATTCCCGCTGCCGATGCCGATTACGCCCCCATAAGGGAGCTGATGTCCAAACTTGATCTGTACGGGGAGGTGGACTGGTGAGTCCTCTTACCCGGATGCGTTTCCGCAACAAGCTCAATGTGGGCATCACGCTGATAGTGCTGGCTGTTTCCGTGGTGCTGGCCGTTGTTTCCATTCACATTTCCACATCAGAACTGCTGGCCGAATCGCGGCGCAGGGGGCTTGTGCTGGCCAGCAACCTTGCGTTGCGAGTGACAGACCCCATGCTGTCGGTGGATCTGCTGCGGCTCAAGACCATGGTGGACGAACTGTCCACAGTTGATGAAGACGTAAGTTATGCCTTTGTGCTGGACAAGGCCAACAGGGTGCTGGTGCATTCGTTTGAAGATGGTTTTCCCGTTGAGCTGCGCACCGCGAACCTGCTGCCCCACGGTGCCACCCGCCGTATCAGACTGGTGGATACGGGCACGGAACGCATCTATGATTTTGCCGTGGCGGTACGCATCGGGCAGGAGCGTCTGGGCACCGTGCGCATGGGCCTTTCGCGTACCAAGGCTCAGAAGGTCGTGCAGCGGCTTGTTTCCATCATTTCCACACTGACAGTGGTCTCTCTGCTGCTGGCTGTGCTTGTTTCCACGCATTTTGCCAGAAGAATAACCCACAGGCTGGGCATGCTGCGTGAATATGCAGAACAGATTGTACGCGGCAACATGGATGTGACCGTGGGAGCCCACGACGCGCCGTACTGCTGGCAGCTTACACAATGCGGCTGCGACGACTGCCCCGCGTACGGTGATACGCTGCGGCGGTGCTGGCATGTGGCCAACACGCGCTGCATGGAAAACGGTCTGGCACATGACATGGCCGCGTCGTGTGCCGACTGCCCCGTTCACGGCAGGCTGGCCGGTGACGAGTTGCAGGACCTTGCAGAAACATTTGACGTCATGGCGCTGTCGCTGCGTCAGCATATGGCGGAACTGTGCGCGGCCGAGCAGGATCTTTCGCGTCAGCAGAAGCTGCTGCGTACCATCATTGAATCAACTCCCGACCTTGTTTCACTGGTCGGACGCGACGGAACATATCTGGCGGTCAACAGAGCCTTCGGTCACTGGGTGGGGCATCCGGCGGAAGACCTGCCCGGCAGAAAAGACAGAGATATCTTTCCGCCGGAACTGGCCATCCAGCGGGAACAGGAGCATGTGCGCATCCTTGCCACCGGTGTGACCGTAAGCCGCGAGGCAAGGCTGAAGGCGGCAGTGGACGGCAAGGAAGGCTGGTTCCATGTGGTCAAGGTGCCGGTGACCGATGAAAACGGCAGAGTGACCGGTATTTTGTCAACAGCCCGTGATATTTCGGAAATCCGCAGTTATCAGGACCAGCTGATCCATTCGCAGAAAATGGAATCGGTGGGCAGTCTGGCCGGCGGGGTGGCACATGAAATAAACACGCCTCTGGGTATTATTCTGGGATACGCCCAGCTGTTGCAGGAAGATGTTCCCGAAGGTTCGCAGACGCACGAGGATCTGAAAATCATCGAACGGCAGGCCAAGTTCTGCCGCAAGGTCGTTGCCGACCTGCTGGGATTTTCACGGCATTCGCAGAGTGAAAAAAAGGAGATGTGTTTCAACAACTCCATCATGGAAGTGGTGCAGCTGGTGCGGCACGCGTTTTCACTTGAGAATGTGCGTATAGTCACCATGCTTGATGACCGTCTGCCTATTATCTACGGCGATCCGGGCAAATTGAAACAGGTATGGATGAATCTGCTTTCCAATGCGGTGCAGGCCAATGAAGGCGGCGGGCTGGTTGTGGTGCGTACCCGTCTTGATATCGACAACCTGACGGTAAGCGCCCTTTTTGCGGATACCGGTACCGGCATAAGCAAAGACAACATGGCATCGGTGTTTGACCCGTTTTTCAGTACCAAACCTGTGGGCAAAGGAACAGGGCTGGGCCTGTCTGTTTCGTTCGGCATCATACGTGATCATGAGGGGGAAATAACAGTGCACAGCCCCCTGCCGCCGGATGTCATTCCGGACGAAGTGCGGGGTGACGAACCGGCCGGTCCCGGTGCGCTGTTTTCGGTTACGCTGCCGCTGGAACCGCCTGACTGGCCCCTGCCGGACGATTCCGCATCTGACGACACTGCTCCGGACGATTCGGAACGGCATACAGGCCGTAGTGACGGAGCAGGGGCTGCGCAGCGTGGCTGACAACTGCACCGGCAATTGTCCGGTCATGCCGCTGACGGCGGCTTATGTCTGTCTGGATGATATCCGTGAAACCGTGTAGGATTGCACATATTCTGTTAACGGCACCTGCGCCGGAGCGGGGCTGCCGCCACCGGCACCGCAGCGGCATGTGCGGGCCGCAGCCGAAGAATTCTGGGAGCGCGACATGGCGAATATACTGGTTCTGGACGATGTGATTGATGCCGGAGTGCTGATTAAACGGATTCTGGAGCGTAAAGGGCACAGCGTGACGGCGTTTACCGAAGAGGAAGAAGCGCTGGCCCACGCCCGCGGCAACGAAGTTGATCTGGCCATTCTGGATATAAAGCTGCGCCGCATGACAGGCGTCGAGGTGCTGGAGGAGCTGAAGAAGATACGGCCCGCGCTTAAAGCCATCATGCTTACGGGGTATCCCACGCTGGAAACGGCCCGTGAATCCATGAAGCTGGGTGCCAATGAATACTGCGTGAAGCCCATCGACAAAGACGAGCTGGAAAGCAAGGTCAGCGATGTGCTGCGCGGCTGACGCTTAAGAACGGCACAGGCCGTCTTTGCCCATGGGAGCAGATATGCCGCTTAAGGAACTCTTTCGGCACTGGACATATCAGGCGTTTGCGCCGGGCACTCTGCTGCGCAATAAGTATAATGCGTTCAAGGAACTGCTGCGGCTGGACGATGCCTGTCTGGAGCTGATAGCCGATCTGGAGGAAATTCATTACGGGCGCGAAAAAGCCGACTGGGCGCGCGTGGTATGGCTGACGGAAGAACTGGGCAGCACGGTGCGCGAGCTTATCGGTCAGTTGCAGGTTATGAGCCCGGTGCGTTACATGGACCTGCTGGAATATTTTACAAAAATTGAATTTTATGCGCGCATGGCAGTCAGCGTGCCCGAACCGGAAATCATTCCTCCTTTTGTCATTCCGCTGGAAGAAGCCGGACTGCACGGCGGGCGCTCAGGAGGCAAGGCGCGCAATCTCGGGCGCATACTGCGTGAAACCTCGCTTCCTGTTCCTTCCGGCGTGGTGGTTTCCACTTCAGCTTTTCATTATTTTATAGAATCCAATGACCTGCGCGGCCGTCTGGACAACCTGCTGTGCAGGCTGCGTCTGGACAGACCCGACGACATGGCGGAGCTTTCGGGTGAACTGCGCGGGCTTATCATTAATGCGGCCGTGCCGGAACGTCTGGCAGATGAAATAGAGATCGCCGCCATGGAACTGGCACGGGGCGGCCGCTTGCTGGCTGTGCGCAGCAGTGCCGTGGCCGAAGACGGTGAAGCCTCGTTTGCGGGGCAGTACGGGTCTGAGCTTAATGTGCGTCCTGCCGGTGTGCTTGATGCATGGAAGAGTGTGGTTGCGGGAAAATACACCCCCCGCGCGTTGGCTTACCGCATCATGCACGGGCTGGCGGATGCCGAAACCCCCATGGCTGCCATCATCATGCCGATGGTTGACGCCGAGGCAAGCGGGGTGGTTTACACGCGTGACCCTTCTCCGCCCGCGTGTGCCGCGTGTGCCGACGGGGTACTGTCTGTTTTTGCCGTGCCCGGCGCCGGAGAATCTCTGGTCAGCGGCACCGCCGTGGCGCAGTCTGTATACTACCGGCGCGGTTCTCTGCGTCGTGCGGTGCCCCTGCGCGAAGACGCTGTGGTTCCCGCCCCCACGCTGCGCCGTCTGGCAACCATGGCCATGGAGCTTGAAACCCTGTTCGGTGTTCCGCAGGATGTGGAATGGGCGGTGGACGGACGCAACAGGCTGCACATTCTGCAGAGCCGCCCCGTGCTGACAGCAGCCGTGGCGGAAGAAGCGGCCGATGAGCGTCAGCTGGCGGGAATGCAGGTGGTGCTTGATGCGGCTGACTGCGCCTCGCCGGGATTCGGCAGCGGTGTGGTGTGTCAGGTGGAACACTGCGCCGAAGTGGATGACCTGCCGGAAGGCTCGGTGCTGGTCACCCGCAATCTGGGACCGGCGCTCACCCGCGTCATTGACAGGCTGAGCGCCGTGGTGGCCCGTCAGGGCAGCAGAGCCAGTCATTTCGCCTCGGTGGCGCGTGAATTCGGCCTGCCGGTCATCGTGGGGGTGGAGCAGGCGTTTTCGGCGCTTGCCGATGGCATGGAGGTAACCGTGGACGCCGCACGGGGCAGGGTATACTCGGGTTGCCCGGGCGGGGTATGCGGGCTGGAACGCGAAGAACGCCTTGCCGGTGTGCGGCCGCGGGTGCACGCCGGCGGCGGGGTGACCAGACGCATGGGCAAGGCCATGCAGCATATTTCGCGCCTCACATTGCTGGATGCGCAGTCCGAAACCTTTGCTCCGCGTTATTGCCGCTCGCTGCATGATTTTGTCCGCTTTGCGCACGAAAAAGGCGTGGCCGAAATGTTTTCGCTGGTGGGGCGTTCCGGCAGGGGGCTTGCCGGTGCCAAGCAGCTCAGGTCGCCGCTGCCCATTGCATTGTATGTGCTCAATCTGGAAGACGGTCTGTTTCCCACCGCTGCGGGCAAAAAGGAAATAACACCCGATGATGTGCGGTCGGTCCCCATGTGGGCGCTGTGGTTCGGGCTGTCTTCCGACAAGGTGCAGTGGCATCAGGGGCTGCCCGCCATGGACTGGGAATCCTTTGACCGGGTGAGCGCAGGCGTCGGTGTGCGGGCGGATTCTCAGGATCTGGCAAGCTATGCCGTTGTTTCGCATACCTATATGCATTTCATGGCCCGCTTCGGCTATCATCTTTCCGTGGTTGATACGCTGTGCGAACAGAGCGGCAAGAATAATTATATCAATTTCAGGTTCAAGGGCGGCGGTGGCACGCCGGAACAGCGTTCCCTGAGACTGGGATTCATCCGTTCCGTGCTGGAGAAGCAGGGCTTTTTCATACAGATACGGGGCGATCTGCTGGATGCCCGGCATCCGCACGACGACGATACCGCCATTCAGAAGCAGCTGGCCATGCTGGGCTTGCTGCTGGCCAGAACGCGTCTGATGGATATGACGCTGTTTGAGGGGGTGGATGTGGATGGTCTGGCTGCGGACTTTATGACGCTGCTGGAGGACGAATGAGCTCCGGCACCAGCGGGGACGGCGTTGCGGTCCGCGGCGGATGCCTGGCGCTGATCAGACGCGGGGTTCAGGCGCTGCGCTGCATGCTGGGTGACTTTATGAAACCGCAACGCCCCGCAGGTGCGCCGGAACCTCATCCTGACCTGCATGTATACTGGGTGACATCACGGCTGGGGGTGGGGGCGGCGCCCATGTCCCGCAGGCAGTTGCAGGCTCTGCGCGATATGGGGGTAAGCAGCATTCTGAACCTGTGTTCCGAACTGCCCGGTCTGGCAGACCTTGAGCGCGAAAACGGTTTCGACACATGGTATCTGCCTGTGGTTGATGAAGAAGCCCCCGCACTGGATGCACTGGAAGAAGCGCTGGAGTGGGTGGATGAATGCCTGTATCTGGGAAAACGGGTATACATTCACTGCCGTCACGGCATAGGGCGGACCGGCACGGTGCTTAATGCCTACCTGCTTCGGCGGGGGCTGGGGCACCGGCTGGCGGCGCGCACGCTGCGCGGGTTACGTGCCAGACCGAGCAATTTTGACCAGTGGCGGCTGGTGCGCCGTTACGGCACGGTCAATGCCCCGCTCACGGTGCGTGCTCCTTCGCTGGAATGTCAGGGCGGGGTGGACCTTGCGCCGTACGTTGACGACTATCTGCTGCTCGAGGCCGAGGTAGAACGTCTGGCGCTTAAACGGCACGAAGGGCTGCCGCGCTGCGGCAGAGACCATGCCCGCTGCTGCAGTTCTCCTGTGGCTCTGACGCTTATCGAAGCGCTGACGCTGGGAACACGCATCAACACCGCGCTGTCCAGCGATATGCGCAGGCAGGTCATGGAGCGCGCCCTGACGGCTTCGCAGCAGGAAAGCAGCATCCGTGCGGATGTGGGTTCCGCCGCTTTTCCCGGTGCGCAGGACCCGTGCCTCACCGCCGAGCTGCTGTGTCCGCTTTCGGTTGAAGGGCACTGCCTGCTGTATAATTACAGACCGCTGAAGTGCCGGCTTTTTGATGTTCCGGCTGACGATGCCTTCCGGCTGTGGGCAGAAGAACTTTCCGGCCCGCTGGGCAGGCTTTCCGAACACGTTTTCGTGGCGCTGGCGGGTGCCTTTCCTGCCAGCGAACTGCCGCGTTTTCCCCTTCCTGATGTTCTTTCCGGACGATATGTGCAGACGGTGTTTCATTGTCTGATGCGCAATGCCGCAGCCGACTGCACCCTGCCCGACGAGCCGGAAACAGACTGCCCTGTGCTTTCTCCTCCGGTGTAAGCAGTTACAGGGCCACTGCCGTCTGCTTTATGGGGACTTGCATTTTTTTCTCCGGTGCTTACTCATTGGCTATGCCCCGTACGATGCACGGTGCGGGCGGCATTATCCGTAACCTGCGGTGTTTTCATCCGGTTCCGGTAAAATAATGTACAGTGCGCGACCTTGTGATATCGTCCGGAATAGTGTGACGAGCATTCGACTTCAGGAGGATAGAACTATGGCGAATATGGATTACCCCGGCCCCTGCCAGAGCTGTTCCGGTATTGACGGATGTGCAACTGATGAACAGCGTCAGGCTGCCGTGGAACATTATTGCAAAGGCCTTGAAATGGAGCTGAACGCATGGAAGTCCAGACTGTACGATGTGCTCGCCAATGACCAGCACAAGAGCAGTCAGGAGTTCATGGACACGCTTGACCATATCAAATCAACCGTGCGTGAGATGGAAATGCTGGTTGAAAAAATGCGTGACGAATGCCCCCTGAGTCTGGCCCAGCCTGAAGAACAGATGGCGGGTATGCTCAACCAGCTGCGCACGCATTACAGCAAGGCACTCTCGGTTATCAGCCCCGGTTATTTCGGCGGCTGATGGCGGTTTATCCCCTCGTAAAGTACAACGCAAAACGCCGTCGTCCCTGCGGACGACGGCGTTTTTTTTGCTGCGGGCCTGTGACGGTGCGCATGCGCGATTGTCAGGTCACATGCCCAGATAGGCTTTTTTCACATTGTCGTCGGCCAGCAGGCTGGTGCCCGTGCCGCTCATGGTTATGCGTCCTGTTTCCATCACATAGGCCCGGTCGGCGATTTTCAGCGCCTGATTGGCGTTCTGTTCCACCAGAAAGACTGTCACACCGTCCTGATTGACCTTTTCGATTATCTGGAAAATTTGCGTGATGATGATGGGGGCCAGCCCCAGCGAAGGTTCGTCGAGCAGCAGCAGACGCGGACGCGCCATCAGTGCGCGCGATATGGCCAGCATCTGCTGTTCGCCGCCCGAAAGGGTGCCGCCCAGCTGTCTGCGGCGTTCGGCAAGAATGGGAAACAGCGAAAACACATAGTCCAGATCGCGTTTTATTCCGTCTTTATCGTCACGCAGAAAGGCGCCGAGATCAAGGTTTTCCATGACCGTCATGTCGGAGAATATAAGACGGCCTTCCGGCACCTGATTGATGCCCAGCCGGACTATCCGGTCCGCCTTCATGGTGTGCATCGGTTTGCCTTCAAACAGAATCTCGCCGCGGGTCACCGGCACGCCGCCGCATATGGACATGAGCGTGGTCGATTTTCCCGCTCCGTTGGCACCGATGAGCGAGACTATCTCGCCTTCGTTGATGGTCAGCGAGACATCGCGCAGGGCCTGTATGTTGCCGTAGTGGGTGTCTATGTTGCGCAGCTCAAGCATGGCTTTCTTCTCCGAGGTAGGCCTTGATGACTCTGGGGTCTTTGCGGACTTCTTCCGGAGTGCCCTGCGAAATGAGACAGCCGTACTCCATGACATAGATGCGTTCAGAAAGATTCATCACCAGACTCATATCGTGTTCGATGAGCAGCACTGCCACGTTGAATTCTTTGCGGATGCGCAGAATCAGGCGCACAAGATCGGCGGTTTCCTGCGGGTTCATGCCTGCGGCCGGTTCGTCCAGCAGCAGCAGCCCCGGTTCCGTGGCCAGTGCACGGGCTATTTCCAGCCTGCGCTGTGCGCCGTAGGGCAGGTTGCTGGCCTGTTCGTCATACAGTTTGTGCAGGCCGATGTATTTCAGCAGTTCATAGCTTCTGCGCACGGTTTCTTTTTCTTCCTGCCGGACCGAAGGCGGCCGCAGCAGCGCACCCAGGATTCCGGCATGTGTCCGGCAGTGACGCGCTATCATCACGTTTTCCAGCACGGTCATGTTTTTGAACAGGCGTATGTTCTGGAAGGTGCGCGCCATGCCCATCTGGGTGACCAGATTGGGCTTCATGCCGTTTACCAGCGTGCGGCGCCCGTCGGCGCGCGTGTAATGCACGGTGCCCTCGGACGGAGTGTATATGCTGGTGATGCAGTTGAAGAAGGTGGTCTTGCCGGCTCCGTTGGGGCCGATAAGCGCTACTATTTCGCCGGCGTCTATCTGCATGTCCACTTCGTTCAGGGCGCGCAGTCCGCCGAAATTTTTTGAAAGGGAATCTACCTCAAGAACCGGCATCAGGCCTCTCCTTCTTTACCGGCGTGCAGCTCGGGATCATCAATTTCGTACTTGCGTTTTTTGGGCGTGATCAGCCCCTGCGGACGGAAGACCATCATCAGTACCATGGCCGATGCGAACATGAGCATGCGGTATTCTGCAAATTCGCGCAGGTATTCGGGCAGCAGGATGAGAAAAGCCGCGCCCAGTATGACGCCGAAGTTCGATCCCATGCCGCCCAGCACCACAATGGAAAGAATGATGGCCGATTCCATGAAGGTGAAGCTGGCAGGGTTGATGAAGGTGGTTTTGGCGGCAAAGATGACGCCGGCAAAACCGGCCCATGCCGTGCCCACGCCAAAGGCGGTCAGCTTTACGTTCACTCTGTCTATGCCCATGGCCTGACAGGCAATTTCATCTTCACGCAGCGCCTGCAGGGCCCGGCCTATGCGCGAATCCTTTATGCGCTGCACTGCGGCCACGGTAAGCACAGCCATCACAAGAACAATGTAGTAGATGTAGATGCCGGTTTCGGCCACGCCCAGTTCCGCTCCGAAAAGCGAGGGCCGGGGAATGTTGGATATGCCGCTGGGCCCTTGCGTGAAGTCGCTCCAGTTTTCCAGCACCAGCCGTACTATTTCGCCGAAACCCAGCGTGACGATGGCCAGATAGTCGCCGCGCAGGCGCAGCACGGGAAAAGCCAGCGCAACGCCGGCTGCCGCGGCCAGAATGCCGCCCACAGGCAGCACCGTCCAGAATCCCAGGCCGAAATAGGTATTGAGCAGCGCGTACGAGTATGCGCCGATGGCGTAAAACGCGGCATAGCCCAGAAAGAGCATGCCCGCCACGCCCACCACAATGTTCAGCCCCAGCCCCAGAATGACATAGAGCAGGAACGAGATCATGATGTTGGTCTGGTAGGTGGAGACAAGCCAGGGCAGTACAATGCCCAGCCCCAGCACGGCACAGTAGAATGCGGCAGAAAAACGTCTGTCCTGTCCCAGTCTGTGCACCATGCCGGTGGCAGGTGACGCCGCGGGGCTGCCGGTAGCACGTTTTGAATTGCGGCGGGCCATGGCCCAGCGCCACACAAAGGAAAGCACGAAACTGCCCGCGCCGATATAGACCATGTTGAGCCAGCGCCATGTCACGGTGTCGTTGATGGTGTCCACGCGGATGACCACCAGCGGAAATGTCATGAACATGAACCAGAAGCAGATGAGTAACGATTGCTTGATTTTATCCATTCTATGCGATCCTGAAAAAGCGCGGCGGGCGTGTGCGCGCCGCCTTCTGGTTACACCTTTTCGACCGGAGCTTTGCCCATGATGCCGGAAGGCCTGAAGATGAGAAACAGAACCAGCAGCAGAAAGGCGAAGACGTCTTCATAGTCGCTGGAGATGTAGCCGGTGGCGTAGCTTTCGCTCAGCCCCAGAAAAAGTCCCCCTGCCATGGCGCCGGGTATGGAGCCGATGCCCCCCAGCACCGCCGCCGTAAAGGCCTTGATACCGGCCAGAAAACCTACGTTGAAGCTGACCTGCCCCACGTGCGAGGCAATGAGCACTCCGCCCAGCGCCGCCAGCGAAGACCCGATGATGAACGTGATGGAAATGATGCGGTCGGCGTCTATGCCGAGCAGCATGGCCATCTTCCGGTTCTGCGCGGTGGCGCGCATGGCTTTGCCCATGCGGGTGTATTTGATGAACAGGGTCAGCCCCGCCATGGAAAAAGCGCTGGTAGCCACTATGAGCAGGTCGGAAGAGGCAAAGATGTGCGCGATGGGTTCCATAAAGGCGAAATCCGGTACCAGTGCCGGAAAAGGCAGAAAGTCTGAGGTCTGAGCCAGTATGACATAGTTCTGCAGAAACAGTGACATACCGATGGCGGAGATGAGCGGTGCCAGCCGCATGGAGCCGCGCAGGGGCTTGTAGGCTATTTTTTCCAGCGTGTACCCGTAGGCAGCGGAATAAATGATGGCAACCACCACTGCCACAGCCAGAATGGCCAGCAGCGGAAAGCCGTAGATGCCCAGAACGCCCGCGGTGATAAGACCGGTAAAGGCGCCTATCATATAAATTTCACCGTGGGCGAAGTTGATAAGCTCGATGATGCCGTACACCATGGTGTACCCGATGGCGATAAGCGCATAGATGCTGCCGCGCGTCAGCCCGCCCAGAAACAGTTCCCAGAAATAAGTCCAGTCCATGAATGCCTTCCGTTCTACGCTATCCCGCGCTCTTCATCGGGAATCAGCCGTGTGGGGATGTTATGGTGTGCAAAATGCGGGGGACAGGCAGATATCCGCCTGCCCCCCGCCTCAGTCTGCGTGTCAGTTCAGTTCCACGTACTGTCCGTTCTGAACCTGATACATGGAGAAGCCGACGCCTTCGGCATCGCCTATGCTGTCGAACTTGATGGTGCCCACCGGGGTTTCCACAAAGTTGTTGCGCAGCGCGTCCATGATGAGGGCAGAGTCGGTGCTGCCTGCTTTTTCCACGGCGTTCAGCAGGGCGATGGCGGCGGAGTAAGCTTCCTTGTAAAAGGCGCCCGGCTCGGTGCCGAATTCCTGCTTATGTCTGGCAATGGCTTCCTGATACATGGCCAGCTTGCTCACGTCTTTGGAGCTGGTAGCGTAAACGCCCTCGGCGTTTTCACCGGCAACCTTGATAAACGTGTCGTCCTTTACTCCGTCGTCAGAGATGAACGGCAGGTCCATGCGCTTTTTGCGCATCTGGGAAACCAGCTTGGATGCTTCGGGATGGTAACCGCCGAACATCACGCCTTCGGCACCGGAACGGCGCAGTTTCTGCACCACTGCGGAATAGTCCATGGCGCCGGGAGTGATGCCTTCAAACATGACCACTTCGGCTTTGCCGCTTTTTTCGATGAACAGCTTGGCAAATTCGGCATAGCCTTTGCCGTAGTCACCTTTGTCGTGCAGCACGGCGATTTTTTTCAGGCCCAGCTTTTCCGTGGCAAAATCAACGCCCAGTTTCGCCTGCTGGTCGTCGGAAGCAATGGTGCGGAAAAATGTCGGGTACTCGCCGCTCTGGGTGAGGGGCGGGTTGGTGGCGGAAGGCGACATGACAACGATGTTGGCTTCCTTGTAGATGGGCAGCGCAGCCTTGGTGGCGCCGGAGCAGATGTGTCCCAGCACAACGGTCACTTTGTCGGAAATAAGCTTGGTGGCGGCGTTGGTGGCCAGTTCGGGTTTGCACTGGTCGTCCTGCGGCAGCACTTCTATCTGCATGCCCAGTATGCCGCCTTTTTCGTTGTACTGCTGCGCAACCAGCTTGGCTGCGTTGACGGTGGGCAGCCCGTAAGAAGCCAGATCGCCGCTGTGTGCCCCCGGCACCCCCAGCTTGATGGTGTCGGCAAAAGCGGGACCGGCCAGCAGGGTCAGTGCCACACCGGCAACAACAGATTTCAGCCATCCTTTACCCATGATTCTTCCTCCGTTTCAATCCAGGAAACAAATTTGTGAATACTATTCAGAAGTGCCGCTGAAGCGAATATGAAGCGCAGCATCCTTTCCGATGACGGTCGGATGCAACCGCCCTTCATGGTCTAAGTGCCATGAGACAAGGAAAACTGTCAAATCTGTAACGGTACAGATGGTGATTATTATATTTTTGCATAATAAAAACAAAATGTTATATGGATTGTCAAAAATGATATAAAAACAAAAAGTGTCTGAAATTCAACAAGTTGACAGCGGGCGTCAGGGAGTTGTGTGTCATGGAAAAATGAAAAAAAGAATATTCCATCTGTTTGTCAGCACTGAATTTTATTCAGTGATGTTGGTTGATTGGTCAAATTGCAGGAGGCTGCGCAATGTCCGCAGGAGTGGCCTGTGACGCGGCAATCTGACCACCGGATCAGCTGCAGCAGCAGTGCCGGACATTGGTTGTGTGGTCATGCTTATTTGCAAAATAGGTAAGATGTGTTTTCAAAACTGTATAAAACGGTGGCGCACTGCCGTGCCGATTTGTGCGCAATGTGAGGTCGGTTGCGGAGGAGGTTTTTCGCTTGAGGGGCTTTGCGGGCGCAGGAGCGCAGACAGGCAGCTGTCTGCCTGCGGCATGACTGCCTGAATAACATTCGGAAAACTGTGCGGTGCCGGTGTCAGCCCGGCAGGCACAGGCACGCTGTGGCGGGGCTTTGCGCGGGGCTGGATGGATATGGCGGGCCAGCTGAACTGCCGGCGGCGGTTGAAACGCCGCGGTCGCAGCCTGAAGGGGTTGAAACGCTGCGGTCGCAGCCTGAAGCGGTTGAAAAGCTGCGGTCACTGTCGGCGGCGGGCAGGGAATAAAAAAAGCGCTCCTGCATGGAAGCAGAAGCGCTTTTTTTATTCATGGCGTCCCCAAGGGGATTTGAACCCCTGTCGCCTGCGTGAAAGGCAGGTGTCCTAGGCCAGGCTAGACGATGGGGACACAATGAAAATTTTTGGCTGGGCTGCAAGGACTCGAACCTTGATTAACGGAGCCAGAATCCGTCGTCCTGCCAATTGAACGACAGCCCAACAGCGAGGTGCCTTTGTATAGAGACAGGGGTCTGTTGTCAACGGACAAATTTTATTTTTTTTATTTTTTTATGAAGCAGTCCGGTATGTTTATAAAAACAAGCATGTTATCACTTCATATATTTTGTGGCGGCGATGCTTTTCTGCATGGCTGTTCCAAGCCTGCGCATGGCTTCTTTCAGGGTGTTCTCGTCGTGTCTGCAAAAATTTATGCGGATATGGCGGGCGCCTTCCTGAGGCTGAGGAAAAAAAGCCGTGCCGCTGGCAACAGCCACCCCGTGGTGGGGGGCCGTTTCGGCAAGGGCGTCGGCATGCACGTCTTCCGGCAGCCGCAGCCACGCAAACAGCCCGCCGGACGGCGGGGTGATATGCACGCATCGGGGCAGCCATTTTTGCGCACAGTCCAGCATTATGTCGCGCCGCATGCGGTAGGTGCGGCACAGTCTGTTCAGGTGGTTGCGGTAGCTGCCCACATCAACGAATCGTTCCAGCACCCGCTGCACAAGTCCGGGCGAAGAAAGATCAAGCATGCGTTTATAGCGTTCAAGTTGTGTCAGCACCGGCCCTTCGGCAACAATGTAGCCCACCCGCAGGCCGGGTACGAGCATTTTTGAAAACGTGCCGATGTACAGGCAGTTGCCTGCGGCACTCAGACTTTTGATGGCCGGTTGCGAATGCCCTTCATAGCGGATATCGCCGGCGTAGTCGTCTTCCACCACCGCAATGCCATGCGCTTCTGCCATGGAGGCAAGAATACGCCGGCGGTGTCCGTCCATGCAGATGCCCGTAGGGTTGTGAAACGTGGGCATGGTCAGAACCAGCCCTTCGCCGTGTGTGCGCATGGCCTGTTCCAGCAGGTCGGTGCGCATGCCGCCGCTGTCCATGGGTATGGCGGCTATGCGCATGCCCATGGTGCGGAAAAGCCTGAGTGACTCGGGATAGGTGGGGGTTTCGGTGTAGACGGTCTGCCCTTTGCGCAGCAGCACCTGCGCGATGATGAAAATGGCCTGCTGCGAGCCGGATGTGACCACGATGTTGTCAGGCGTCACACCTATGCCCTGATCGACAAGAATGCGGGCGATGGTCCGGCGCAGCGGACGGTAGCCTGCGGCTTCCTCGTATTCCAGCGCGGCGGTGCCGTCGCGGCGCATGACCTCGCGCAGGGTCCGGCTGAAAGCTTCGAAGGGGAAAAGCAGGGGGTCGCTGTTGCCGTCTGCCAGCGAGATCACCCCCGCAGGAGTTGCTCCGCTGTGCAGCGGGGCGGGGTGTCCGGGCCATATGGCCTCGAAGCGTTCGGCGGCTGCGTGCTGCCATGCGGGCCATCTGCCGGGTGTATCGGCCTGCGGGCCGTCGTGGCCGGGAAAAGGCGGCAGCACAAAAGTGCCGCTGCCCCTGCGCGATGTCACCAGCCCGTCAGCTTCCAGTTCGGCATAGGCGGTTTCCACGGTAATGCGGTTGATACCCTGACTGCGGGCCATATGGCGGATGGACGGCAGTTTTGTGCCCGGTTCCAGTTCACCCAGTTCGATGCGCTGACGCAGGTAGGCCGCAAGCTGTTTATACAGCGGCAGCGGGGTGTTGTGGTTCAGCGGAATACTCATGAAAGCCTCCGGAAAGACGGCTGTGTCCGGCGGTGCGGAACAGAGGATGACGTCGTTAAAGTGACCCTGTAAATATTCATAAAAAGTGTCCCTTATCAAGGGGTCAATGCAGGCGTAGAGGCATGCTTCATTTTTTGTTGATCGAGGATGCATGCCATGCAGAACACCATGTCTTTTTCGTTGCGCAGCCCCCTGAACGGACTGCGGTTTTCCGGCGCTTCGGCCGGTTATCTTTCGGCTCTTGTGGCCGCTGTGGTCATGTCGTTGACCGGCATCATCATTAAACACATAAGCGATGAATACGCTCTGCCGCCGGCGCAGCTTGCCTTCTGGCGCAATGCGCTGGTTTTTCTGACGCTGCTGCCCGTGCTGACGCTGCTGCGCGTGCCCGTGCGGGTGCACGGCAAGGCCGACAACAGGCTTCTGGTTGCCTACGGTTTCATGCTGGCTTCCATGAACCTTGACTGGACCATCGCCGTCATTGAAACGGGTGCTTCCGTGGCCACGGTGCTTTCTTACTGCTCCGCGGCATATTCCGGCATACTCGGCTGGCTGCTGCTGGGCGAAAGAATGAGCCGCTCGCTGGCGCTGGCGGTTGTCATCTGCCTTTCGGGCTGCGCACTGGTGTGCGGCGTGCTCACACCGGAAGTCTGGAGCGGTATGAGCACTCTGGGGCTTGTCACGGGATTCGCCTCGGGGCTTCTGTATGCCGGTTACGGAATGATGGGGCGTCTTGCAGCCTGCCGGGGGCTTAACCCTTGGGTGACGCTGCTGCATATCTTCGGGTACGCCAGCCTGTTTCAGGTGCTGTTCAACGTCATTGCCGCGCTGTTTGTTCCTTCATGGGGGCTGGGCGTCATGAGCATACAAGGCATGAATATGGAACCGGGGTGCTGGGTGGCCATGCTGGCTCTTGCTGTGGGTCCCACGCTGCTGGGTATGGGTATGTACAACGTGTCGCTGGGCATGCTCTCCGTAGGAGTGGCCAACACCATCCTGCTGCTTGAACCGGCGCTGGCCGCCACTTTTGCCTATTTTACCATCGGCGAGATGCTTACACCCATGCAGTGGGCCGGCATAGCCATGATAACCGGCGGTGTGGCCGTTCTGCCCCGTTCATCTTCGCCTGCCCGGCTGACAGAAGAACACGCGGCGGCCGTGGCAGACGCCGTGGGTGCCGTGGGTGCGGCTGTTCAGGCTGTGCCCGGAGTGGTGGGCAACGCCGTGCAGTCGTTGCCGGAAGTGCTGCCCGATGCCATAACCGGTGCCGTGACAGCCGCTGTGAACGCCGTGCCGGGGGCAGTGGACGCAGTGGTGCAGGCAGTTGCCGCACCGCAGGGGCAGACAGCAGCTGCCGGTATGACCGCAGCGACACAGGCTGCGGCCTGCACCGGCACAGACAGGCCGGTTTCTCCGGCCATGGGCGGTGCCGCCGTGCACAGTGCGTAAGCGTGCCGCCGGATGTTTTCTGTCGCCGGATGTCTTTCGCCGCATGTCTTCCGCCGCATGTGTGAACGCGGCCGTTAGTGTTTTTGCTGATTGAATGCCCTGCGTCTCCGGGGCGCGTTACCCGCAACCTACACCGCACATCGCTTCTGCTCCGGCAGGGCCGTGTGCGGTGTTTTTTTGCGTGCTGCCGGGCATAAAAAAGCGCCGCACCCGAAAGGTGCGGCGCTTTGTCAGGCGGAGACGGTACCGGCGGATCAGTCCTGCTTGTTGGCTATTTTGGCCCAGCTGTCCTTCAGCGTCACGGTACGGTTGAACACGGGAGCGTCCGCTGTGGAATCGGGGTCGACGCAGAAATAGCCGATGCGTTCAAACTGCACCCGGCTGCCGTGTTCCATGTTTTTCAGTGCCGGTTCAAGGTAGCCCGTCACCACGGAAAGTGAATCGGGATTCAGATAATCCACAAATGTTTTGCCTTCTTCGGCGGCATTGGGATTTTCCACGGTGAACAGCTTGTCGTACAGGCGCACCTGAGCCGGTACGGCGTGGGCGGCGGAAACCCAGTGCAGGGTCCCTTTGACCTTGCGTCCGTCGTCGGACCAGCCGCCGCGGGTGGCGGGGTCGTACGTGCAGCGCAGTTCGGTTATGTTGCCGTGTTCGTCCTTCACCACATCGTTGCAGGTGATGTAATAGGCATAGCGCAGCCGCACTTCCTTGCCGATGGCAAGGCGGAAGAATTTTTTGTTGGGTGCCTGTTCGCGGAAGTCATCCCTTTCGATGTACAGTTCACGCGAGAACGGAACCATGCGGGTACCCTGTGATTCGTCTTCGGGATTCAGGGGCATTTCAAATTCTTCCACCTGTCCTTCCGGATAGTTTTCGATAACCACCTTTACAGGATCCAGCACCGCCATCAGGCGGGGGGCTATGCGGTTCAGGTGTTCGCGTGCGCAGAATTCCAGCAGACCGTAGTCCACCATGCTGTCGGCTTTGGCCACGCCGATGCGTGCGCAGAATTCACGCAGCGCTTCGGGAGTTATGCCGCGGCGGCGTACACCGCTCAGCGTGGGCATGCGCGGGTCGTCCCAGCCGCTTACATGACCTTCTTCCACCAGCTGGATAAGTTTGCGTTTGGAAAGCACGGTGTGGGTCAGATTCAGCCGGGCAAATTCTATCTGCTGCGGATGATAGAGTTCCAGCGTATTCAGCATCCAGTCATACAGCTCGCGGTTGTTTTCAAACTCCAGCGTGCAGATGGAATGGGTGATGCCTTCGATGGAATCGGAAATGCAGTGCGTGAAGTCGTACATGGGATAGATGCACCACGCGTCGCCCGTGCGGTGATGGTGCGCACGGCGTATACGGTAGATCGTGGGATCGCGCATGACCATGTTGGGCGATGCCATGTCTATTTTGGCACGCAGTACGCGGCTGCCGTCTTCAAATTCGCCGTTGCGCATACGCATGAACAGGTCGAGGTTTTCCTCGGCGCTGCGGTCGCGGTAGGGGCTGTTTTTGCCGGGCTCTTTCAGGGTGCCGCGGTATTCGCGTATCTGTTCGGGAGTCAGGTCATCCACATATGCCTTGCCCGCCTTGATAAGCTGTACGGCAAGTTCGAACAGACGTTCGAAATAGTCCGAGGCATGAAACATGCGCTCTTCCCAGTCAAAGCCCAGCCAGCGCACGTCTGTTTTGATGGACTCGACGTATTCGGGGGTTTCCTTGAGCGGGTTGGTGTCATCCAGTCGCAGATTGCACTTGCCGCCGTATTCCTGAGCAAGGCCGAAATTCAGGCAGATGGATTTTGCATGGCCCAGATGCAGGTACCCGTTGGGTTCGGGAGGAAAGCGTGTGTGGACGCGGCCCTGATATTTGCCGGTCTTCATGTCTTCGTTGACAATGGCGCGGATGAAATCGACGCCGGCTTCCTTTTTTTTGTCCGTATCGGCTGGGTTGATGCTCATGGATGGTATTCCTCGTGTATATATGCGCAGGTCCGGGCAACACGGTGCCGCGCGTCTTTGGCAATGAAAAGCAAAATGATGCGTCTGGAGATACGGCAAACCGGCGGCAGGGTCAATTATGCCGCTTTGCGGCACGCGGCAGAGGCAGTGCTTCCGGCGCGGGCGGGGGTGTTACAGATACCAGCGCCAGCTTCTTCCGGCGGCATGCAGCCCGCGCAGCGTGGTTATGCCGCCGCCTTTCAGTTTACGCACAAGATACAGAAAAAGATAGGCGGTCTGCAGGGCGTCTTCCAGCGCGTCGTGTGCGCGGAACTGCGGCAGACCGTATCGGGCGGAAAGATCGGCAAGGGTATATGACACCGTGGGCTGAAAAGGATCGAAAGACCGCTCCCAGCGTTCACGCTCCCATGCCTGCGCCAGCCGCATGGTATCCACGCAGGGGTTGGCCGGGGCGCCGCCCAGATGCCGTCTGCACGCCCGTGTCAGAAAGCCCATGTCCAGCCCCACGTGGTGGCCGGTAATCAGCGCCTGTCCGCACCAGTCCACAAAGCCGGGCAGCAGACCGGCCAGTGCCGGGCTGTGCCGCAGCTGCGCCGGTGTGATGCGGTGGATGAGCGTGGCCGGACGGGCCATGGAGCGCTGCGGCCTGACATAGGTGTGAAACACGTCGCCGGTGATGATGGACAGACCGCGGATGCGCACGGCACCAATGGCGACAATTTCGTCATGCGCGGGGTCAAGCCCTGTCATTTCCATGTCTGTCACCGCAAATTCGCAGTCTTCAAGCGGTATATCCTGATTGAAGTCGGCAAATGCGCTTTTGTTGCGCTGCAGGGCAGGATGCAGCGGCGGTCTGTGGCGCAGGTTGCGCAATAACGAGCGTATTCCCATAATAACTTCTCCGGATAGCTGTACACGCCTGCTGCGTGCACAGAACTTTCAGGACACATCCAGCTTGAAACGTTGCCGGGTGAATGCCTGCAGCCGCTCGGTTACGGCAAACACCTCTTTGAGCGTCCGTTTTTCCAGTCCGGTCAGTTCGGCCGGTGAAATATGATTTCCCGCGGGTTCGCCGCGCCGTATCTGTCCCAGCTGGTGTACCAGCCGGACATGCATGAGAAACTCGTAGCCTTCGCGCGCCTCGCGGCACAGCTGGGCGGGCATGTGACCTTCCTGTTCCAGCGCCGTCAGCCTGTCAGGCGTGGATGTTTCGTCAATGCCGTGCGCCAGCGCCATCAGGCGTGCAATATTGACGAAAGGCAGCATGCCGCGGCGTTTGATATCCAGCATGTTCCGGTGGTCTCCGCTTTTTTCGACCACAAGGTTGCGGAAAAAAGACAGGGGCGGCCGGTCGCGCAGTGCGTCTGCGGCCAGATGACGCAGAAAGACCTGATCGGCCTGCGCCGCGGCAGCCACCGATTCACGCAGGTGCCGTACCAGCGGGGCATGACCATGCCCGTGGCGGAAGTCGAAAAAGATTGACGACTTGAGCAGTTCCTGCGGTTCCGGCGTGTGTATCCAGCGGATAAAGCGCCGCTGCCAGCCGGAAACAGACAGACGCATGCCCGGCTCCGAAGCCATTATGCCTCCGGCGCACCGGGCGAAACCGCATGCTTCCAGCTCTGCCACGGCCCGCGTGCAGAAAGCGTCAAAGTACACCTGTGCAGCCCGCTCTATGATATCGTCAGGGCAGTCTTCCAGTACAAGGGCGTTGTCCTGATCGGTGGCAAAGGTCTGCTCTCTGCGGCCTTCGCTGCCCAGCAGCATCCAGCTGAATTTTGCCGGCGGCGGACCCGTTTCGGCCTGCAGCAGAGTGAGCACCTTTTCCAGAAAAAGGTCGTTGAACACTGTTATCATGCGTACTGCCGCAGCCGCGCGGGCACCTTCTTCGACCACGGCGCGCACAACATGCGCCACGCGCGGGCCCAGCGGGTGCAGACTGCGCAGATCGCGCTGCTGCATTATTTCGCGGAAGAGTGAAAACGGCGTACGTCCCTGTACGACCATGATGTCGTGGGCCGTGATGACGCCGACAACCCTGCCCGCACGCAAAACGGCAAGGTGATGAATCTGGCGGCGCATCATTTCGAGCAGCGCGTCAAAACAGGTGCAGGTTTCGTCCACAGCCGCCACCGGAGCGGACATGACGGTTTCCGCCGGAGCCTCGTGACCCATGCCCAGCGCCACTGCATTGCGCAGATCTTTATCGGTGACGATGCCGATGACCGGCCCTGCTGCGGGGCTGCCCCCGAGTGCGGCAGTCCGGACCGCAGCGTGCAGGTGCATGTCTGCCGCGTCCGGTTCTCCGTGCGGCGGAGCTGCTTCGCAGACCAGCAGCGATCCTGTGCCGGATTTCATCATACGGTACGCGGCCTGCTGCAGGGTGGTGCCGCGCACCACCGTTTCCGGCGGCCTGTGCACCAGATCGCCCGCCAGACCGGAAAAAAGATACAGACCTCCGCTGCCGGAGGCTCCTTCGCAGCGCAGGCGCATTTCGTCAAAGGCCCGTGTAAGGTACTCTTCCGGCAGAGTGCGCATGAAATAACGTTCTACGGCAGGAAATTCCGAAGCAAGTCCGAGAAATGTTTTTCCCGGTATGCGGATGAAAAAAGTATCCTCCAGTGTTGTTGCATGTACTGAAGCAGTGCTGCGCCCCAGCAGCGCGGCGGCCCCGATGATGTCGCCTTCGCCTCTGGTGTCCTGCAGCGCAGGGCTGCCGTCTTCCTGCGCAACTGTCAGCCGCACGGCACCCTGCTGTACCACGCGCAGGGCCTCGGGGCGCTGCGCGCCGTGCGGCAGTGCCGTACCTTCCGGAACAAACTCCACCGTGCAGACTTCTGCAAGGCGGCGCAGGCTGTCTGCTGGCAGTTCGCTGAAAGGCAGGGTGCGTTGCAGAAACGTGCGTACCAGTCCGGGCTGGCGGGCGGGGTTGCCTTGTGTCATGGCTTCTCCTGTGCAGCGGTAAAAGCGGCGGACGGCCGGGCGTGTCCCGCAGCCGTCCCCCGCAGGGCCGGTTCAGCAGGACGCCGTCCGCCATGCCGTCATCAGTGGTCTATGGCCGCCGATGCGCCTCTGGGAATGCGGATGGATTCCACCATCTCCTGCACTTCAGCCGGCGGCGGCGGGGTGACCAGCGAAACGGCTGCCGTAAGCACAAAGTTGACAAGCATTCCTATGCAGCCGATGCCTTCGGGGCTGATGCCGAAGAACCACGGCGATACACCCATGAATTTGGTCTGCACTATGTAGAAGATGGTGAACCCGATGCCGCAGACCATGCCTGTTATGGCGCCTTCACGGGTGGCGCGTTTCCAGAAGATGCCGAGTACAAGAGTGGGAAAGAAGGATGACGCGGCAAGCCCGAAAGCCAGCGCCACAACCTGCGCCACAAACCCCGGTGGATTCATGCCGAAATATCCGGCAATGCACACTGCCACGCCTATCATTACACGCCCTACAAGCAGCCGTTTTTTTTCCGAAGCCTGCCTGTCGAGCATCCGGTAGTACAGGTCGTGCGAAATGCTTGACGCGATGACCAGCAGCAGTCCGGAGGCCGTGGAGAGGGCCGCTGCCAGCGCGCCGGCAGCCACAAGGGCGATGACCCACGGCGCCAGCCCTGCTATTTCGGGATTGGCCAGCACAATGATGTCGCGGTCGACATACAGTTCGTTTTCGCCGTCCAGTGCGGCGTTGTGCAGCAGCCGCTGGCCGTGCGCGCCTTGCAGGGCGCTGAAATCCGGCTTGCCGGCAAAGGCGTTGCCGCTTCTGTACTGGATGATGCCGTCGTTGTTTTTGTCCAGCCAGGCCACAAGCCCTGTGCGTTCCCAGTTGGCAAACCACGACGGCGCCTGTGTGTAGGCCACGTTGTTGAGCGAATTCACCAGATTGTACCGTGCAAAGGCTGCAATGGCCGGTGCCGTGGTGTACAGCACGGCGATGAACAGCAGGGCGTATACTGCGGAAAGGCGCGCCCCGCGTACCGTGGGCACGGTGTAGAAGCGGATGATCACATGCGGCAGCCCGGCTGTGCCCACCATAAGTGCCATGGTGATGGCTATGACGTCCTGCATGGAGCGTCCGCCCGCTCCGAATGCTTCGGTGTACCCGGCAAACCCGAGGTCGCGGCCTATGGCGTCCAGCGTTTCCAGCAGGTATTTTCCCGCATGGGGACCGTGTGCGATGGCCGACCCGAAGCCGAGCTGCGGTATGGCCGTGCCTGTGATCATTTTGGAAATGGCCGCGGCCGGAATGATGAATGCCACAATCAGCACGGAATACTGTGCTACCTGCGTCCATGTTATGCCTTTCATGCCGCCGATGCCTGCATAAAAGAACACGATGGCCATGCCGATGATGACGCCGGTGTTCACGTCCACTTCCAGAAAGCGGCTGAACACAATGCCCACGCCGCGCATCTGTCCGGCCACATAGGTCAGCGAGACAAAGACGGCGCACAACAGGGCCACCACGCGGGCGGTACCGGAATAATAGCGGTCTCCCACAAAGTCGGGAACGGTGAATTTGCCGAATTTACGCAGATAGGGCGCCAGCAGCAGCGCAAGCAGCACATAGCCGCCTGTCCAGCCCATCAGATAGATGGAGCCGGTGTAACCGGCAAACGAGATGATTCCGGCCATGCCCATGAACGATGCCGCGCTCATCCAGTCGGCCGCGGTAGCCATGCCGTTGGCCAGCGGCGGTACACCGCCTCCGGCCACATAAAAGCCTCTGGTGTCGCGCACGCGTGAAACCCAGGCGATGCCGAGATACAGGCTGAAAGTTATCCCCACCATGATGTAGGTCCATACCGTGGTACTCATGTTCCGCCCTCCTTACTCGTCAATGCCGTATTTGCGGTCGAGCCTGCGCATGAGCAGAAAGTAGACCAGTATGATCACAAGAAACCCGAAGATTGATCCCTGCTGCGCAAACCAGAAGCCCAGCGGAAAGCCGCCCAGCATGACGGCATTCAGTTCGCGCACGAACACGATGCCGCACAGGTACGAAACAGCGGCCCATACGCAAAGCAGTACGGCCATATAGCAGATGTTGGTGCGCCAGTAGGCGCGCAGATCGTGTTTCATGACCGGCCTCCATGTTCCTGAATTGTGTTTGCCGGCAGGTGCGGCGGCCCGTGCTTTCTGCCGCATGCGCTGCTGCGGGGGGCTTCCTGCATCCGGAAGCTCCGGCGCGCTGCAATTCCCTGATGGTGCGTACCGTCGTGCTTCCGCATTGTCTTTCCTCCGTTGTGTTGTGCCGCACTTGCGGCGTCAGGGGGCATGTGCCCTGATTTGCCTATACAACGGCATTTGGTGTACTGCAGCACGGTTTCGGCGGAAGGCTGTAATAAATTGGTGTACGGCTTTTGTGTGGCGGCAGGCCGTTTGTAGCCGCAGATGCACCGTTTACCGTACACGGAAACCGCGAGCGGCGGCTGTGCGTACTGCGTGCGGCAGGTTGTACCGTGCGCGGGGCGGAATACCGGTCAGAAGGAAGGGGCGGCAGTCGCCGGCCGCACCGCCATCAGCGGGGCCGGTGGCGGAAGCTCAGACCGGACAGAATCCTTTTGCGTTCAGGTATGCCGGCCGTGCTACGGCAGGAACGTGATGATAGTCAGTGCCGGGCATGCGGGGCTGTGGTATGACCGCAGGCAGATGCGGCGGGCCGCGGCACATGCCCGGCGCTCAGGCCCAGTATGTGGAATCCGTTGTGCATCAGCTTGGTGTGCATCAGCTTGGAAAAAGGGCTTGATATTCAAGAAACATTATTGATATGAGTGCTAGTCATATGTGGTATGATTTTTAGCAACCTTTCCGGAGCCGTTATGAAAAGTACATTTGCCGCGCTGTTGATCATGGTTGGCTGCCTTGTGTCCGGCGCTCTGCTGACGGGGTCGGAGGCGGCCGCCGCGCAGCCCGTCACACTGAACTATGCCAACTTTCCGCCTGCATCCACGTTTCCCTGCATCCAGATGGAGCAGTGGGCACATGAGGTGCGCACCCGTACCCGCGGCAAGGTGGATGTTCTGACCTATCCCGGCGGTACATTGCTGGGTGCCCGCAACATGCTGCGCGGAGTCATGTCGGGGCAGGCGGATATCGGCTGCATCAGTCTTGCCTATCATCCGGGCGTGTTTCCCGTTATGAGTGTTTTCGAACTGCCTCTGGGGTTCACCAGTGCAGAGGCTGCGAGCAGCGTCCTCTGGGAGCTGTATTCCGGCCTGCGTCCCGCTGAACTGGAGCGTGTCAAAGTGCTCACCATGTTCACTTCTGCTCCTTCGCATTTCATGACAGTGACGCCGGTGCGTTCGCTGCGTGATCTGCAGGGCATGGAGATACGCGGCGCGGGAACGCTTTCGGCCATACTGGAAAAACTTGGTGCCACGCCTGTTTCCATGCCCATGCCCGAAGTGCCGGAAGCGGTGCAGAAGGGGATCATCAAGGGGCTGTTCACATCGCTGGACGTGATGAAGGACATGAATTTTGCGGAAATGACCGGCCATGTGACCAGAGCGGATCAGGCCGTGTATCCTTTTGCCGTCATTATGAACCGCGAAGCGTGGGAGCGCCTGTCACCCGATGTGCAGCAGGTGCTGGACGGGCTGGCGGCGGAGCACGCGGCATGGACGGGACGCTATCTGGACGCGCATGTGCAGGACTCCATGCGCTGGGCGGAAGAGAAACACGGCGTGCAGGTGCACACCCTGCCGGAAGAGGATATCGCCGCCATGCGACGCAGCGTGCAGCCTTTGTTTGACGCATGGGCGCAGAGGGCTGCGGACAAAGGCGCCGACCCCGATGCAGTGATGCGCACCGTGGATGCTTTGAAGGCGCAGTACGGCGGGTAACCCGCGGCCATGCAGACAGCAGGGCGTCCGGGGCATGCCGGGCGCTCTTTTTTTGATGCCGCCGCTGGCGGATGAAACGAGGCGTAAATGGAAAAGATACTGACGGCTATGGAGCGGCTGGGAGAGCTGCTGGCAAAGGTGATGGCCGCTGCGGCGGGCTGCACGCTGGTGCTGATGGTGATGCTTGCGTGCGGCAATATTGCGGGGCGTGCGCTGGGTATGCCGGTCAAGGGGACCTTTGAACTGCTCGGGTTCATGGGGGCGCTGGTGGCCGGTCTTTCTCTGGCTTTTGCCCAGCGCCATAAGGCGCATATCTTCGTGGCGTTTTTTGTGGCGCGTTTCACCCGTCCCGTGCGTCTTGTGCTGGATGCCGCGGTGTATTTCTGCTCGGCACTTTTTTTTGCCGCAGCCAGCCGCGAACTGATCGGTCTTGGCGCATTCATCACCGACTTCGGCGAGCTTTCCGAAACGCTGCATCTTGCATACGCCCCGTTTGTCTATGTGGTGTCGGCAGGTTGCGGGGTTATGGCGTATATTCTTTCGGTTTCGTTTCTGAAAACCGTTCTTCTGGGCAGAGAGGTGTGATGTGGAGCCGGTGACTCTGGGGGTTCTTTCCGTAGGTGTTCTTCTGGCGGCCATTCTGGCATCACGCATTCCGGTGGGGTTTGCCATGGCGGTCACGGGGCTTGGCGGGTATGCCGCAGCCATGGGCCCTGCTGCCGCATGGTCCATGCTGGGGGGCGAAGTGTGGGAGGTGTTTTCCTCTTACGGGCTTACGGTTATCCCGTTTTTCATTTTCATGGGGCAGATCTGTTTTTATTCCGGCGTCAACGAACGCCTGTACAGGGCGGTATATGCATGGATGGGACATATCCGCGGGGGCATAGCCTACGCAACGGTGCTTGCCTGTGCGGGGTTTTCGGCCATCTGCGGGTCAAATACCGCCACGGCCGCCACCATGTCTGCCGTGGCCCTGCCGGAAATGAAAAAATACGGCTATGCACCGGTGCTTTCCACCGGCTGCGTGGCGGCGGGAGCCACTCTGGGGGTGCTGATTCCGCCCAGCGTGGTGCTCATTGTCATCGGGCTGCAGACCGGTCTTTCCATTTCCACGCTGTTTATGGCGGGCATTATGCCCGGCCTGCTGCTTACGGGGCTTTTTCTGGCTGTGGTCTGGCTGTTGTGCCGGCGGCACCCCCAGTGGGGTCCGGCCGGAGAAAAAAGCAGCTGGCGCAGCAGAATGCGCGCACTACCCGGCGCGGCCGAGATTCTGATTCTTTTTGTTCTTGTCATAGGCGGGCTGTTCATGGGGGTGTTCACCCCCACGGAGGCAGGTGCTGCGGGGTCGGCCATTGCTCTGCTGCTCAGCCTTGCGGGGCGCAGGCTGTCGTTGCGGGGGCTGGTGGATGCTGTAAACGACACGCTGCGTATTTCCAGCATGATTATGGTCATCATTCTGGGGGCCGTGCTGTACGGGCGCTTTCTGGCCGTAACCCGTCTGCCATTTGCCGTGGCGGAGTGGACGGCTTCGCTGCCGCTGCCGCCGCTGGGCATTCTGCTGCTGATCTGCGGGGTGTACATTGTGGGCGGCATGATGATGGATGCGCTGGCGTTGCTGCTGGTCACCATTCCCATTTTCTTTCCGGTGGTGCAGGCCATGGGGTACGACCCCGTGTGGTTCAGTGTGTTCATTACCGTGATAACCACCATGGGGGCCATCACGCCGCCTGTGGGGGTGACCGCGTTTGTGGTGGCCTCCGCTGCCGGAGACGTGGGAGTGCAGGATGTATTCAGAGGGGTGACCTTTTTTCTGGCGGCGTATGCGGTATGTGCTCTGCTGTTGCTGCTGGTGCCCCAGATAGTTCTTTTTATACCATCCCTTATGTAAATAATTAGCTTGTCGATGCGGTACTGCGCGCGTATATATCCGGTAATACTCTGCCTTGGCCCGGCGGTATGCATTGTGCCGCCGTGCAATCCGTTACTGCAACCAGTATAAAAGGGGGTGAACGTGATGGCGTATACGGCAATCCGCCGACGGGTGTCTGTTGCATTGTGCATGGTCTCGGCATGCATTGTATCACTTTGCATGCTGACGGGCGCGGCCGGTCAGGCTTTTGCGGGTCCCGCCGCGGCACAGGCTTTTAACGATGGCCGCACCGTGCTGCGCGTTGCACTGTATCCCGACATTCCCGGTGATCTGGAGTCCATGCTGCGCTGGGTGGAACGGCATTTCGAGGCGGAGAATCCCGATGTGGATCTTGAACTGGTGGCGGTGCCCGTGATGGACATGTACGAGGTGAGTAATATTGCCTCGTGGCTGACACAGCCCGTGTCCGGCGGAGGCATGCATCTGCTGGAAATAGACAGCCTGCTGCTGGGCGCGGCAGTGGCAACGGGCAGCGTGGCACAGCAGACGCTGGTCATGCCCGACTGGCATCCGGCAGCCTATGCCACCGCCCATGTGGACGGCAGACAGTACGGGGTGACGCACTGGCTGTGCGGGTATTTTCTGATGACACCTCACAGGGCCGCCGCAGAGGCTGACAGTATGCAGCAGATGCTGGAAGCATTGCAGATAGTCCGGCCCGAGCCGCCGTATCTGGGGGCGGATTATACCAGCAGCTGGTTCATATCCGGCTATTATCTGCAAAGCTGGATGGACAACTTCGGTCGTGATTCGGTGCGTGTGGGCGTATATGCCCCGGTGAACGAGGTGCCTGCATCGGCTGTGGGCGATGTGGCGCACATGTGCGTCTCGCGGGGGAATAATCCCTGCGTGGACGGTACATACGCTGATTTTTCCGTCATGGTTGCTGACGCTCTGCAGGGCAGACTTGCAGGGCTTGCCGGTTTTTCCGAGACCATGCGCGAGGTGGTGGCGCAGGGCGGCGATGCTGCGGACTGGTATGTCACGCCGTTTGTGCTGGGGCCGGAAAAAGACATGATGCTGATGTCCGACGTGTTCGTGGGCCGGAAAAATATGACACCGGATGAAACGGACGCTGCGGAGCGTTTCATGCGTTTTATGCTTGAAGACAGCACCTATGCCGGAATTCTGTTTCCTCAGGGTGCGCCGCCGCGGTATGTGATTCCCGCAAGAATGGATGTGCTGCAGGAAGGGCCTTTTGCAGCAGATGTCTATTACAGCCGCCTGCGCGATGCTATCCGTACGGCGGGGCATTTTCCCAATCAGGGAGTGCCGGAGAACAGAGAGCGGATTTTCAGCGGTGTGCTGCCGTACCTGCGGGACGATGCCCTGCCGGAGGATTTTCCTGCCAAGGACGTAAAGAGAACGTCAGTGCCTGTGCACCGCAAGGCCCGCTGGCAGCGGCACAAGGGACATTTTGTTGTGGATGAACCCATGCTGCCGCTGCATCCGTAGCCCCGTGCCACCGCATGTTGCGGCTGTAAGGGCAGCCCCTGTCCCGCGGCGCGGAGAAGCGGCCCCGTAAATGCGGGCATCTGCAGACAGCAGGCTTATACAAAAAAACAAGGCGGCATGAGCCGCCTTGTCTGTATTTATGGCATGCGGACCGCACCGGAGTGCGGTTTGGCGGAATGGCTGCGGAAAAGGATTTCCGCCGGACCGGTTCCGCCCGGGGTGCTGCGTCGTGAAACGTGTCCGGTAACGTTTTTGTCTGACAGCCCGGCTGAATATCTGCCGGAGAGCAGATCAGGCCAGAAAGTCGGTCTCGTCACGCAGCAGTTTGCGCGCGATGTCTTTGGAGTCGATGCGGTATTCGCCGGACGCAATGCGGTCTTTGATTTCGGCAACCTTTTCGTGCCGTATTTCCGGCGTGGAAAGAGCACCCGTGTACGCTTCGGTGCGCAGCCGCGCATCATTGGACAGGCTTACACGGTCTCCGCCCGAAGACGAATCACCACTTTTGCGGCGTGCATCGCCGGTATTTTTGCTGTCCGCTTTTTCAAGCTTTGCCTGATACGGATCCAGCTTGTTAAGCAGGTTCTTGATTTGCATAGCAACCTCCCCGAGGGACGCTGTGACATCTATAGCATGGTGTCGTCCACCTTGTCCAAGGTGATGGCCCACAGCCTTTCCATGAGCTCTGCCTTTTCACCTGTGTTCAGTTCCACGGGCCCCTCCGGGGTATCGCGGAAAATCTGCATCTCAAGCTCGGTGGGCGGATATTTGAATATCAGCGGAAAACCCGCCTGCGCCTCCAGCTCTTCTTTGATGCTCCGGACAACGGGGTTGTCGCTGCCTGAAAGGATAAGGTTCTCCACCACCTCTCGGGCTATGCGCTCCACCATCATTTTCCGTTTCACGTCTGCGGGGATGGCGCTGGCTTCCTCCCCTGCCGCCAATCGCAAGGCATGACGGTATCGTGCCAGCCTGCGGGCGGTTACAAGCTGCTTGTCGTACTGCAGCAGCATGTTGCGGACATAAAACGACGTATCGGTCACAACGTTCTCCCCTCGTCTCCTCTTATCGGTATCTTTGGAGAGAACTTTAGGGGGCGAGGGGGATTTTTTTTGTTTTTTGTCCTTACTACTCTTAACGGCAAAACCCTGTGAAACATTAGGGGAAAAAATATATTGTCCGGCTGCTGCAGGCTAACAGGGTGCCGATACGGGAAGAAAAACTGCATGAAAGAATGCGCGACAGCCGTAAAGGGTGCAGAGCACGGCCGCTGCGGTTGCGTCCGGTGCGGAAATCGGGCATCTGGCGGGTGCGGTGCTTTTCTGCCGCCGGATGTACTGCAGGAGAATGCGGAATGAACGTTGACGGACCTTTTACGGCGTCCTGCCCCGTTGTACTGGCTTCGGGGTCGCCCAGACGGCAGGAGTTTCTGCGCGCCATGGGAGTGCCTTTTTCAGTGGATACGGCCGGTGCAAGCGAGCCGGAACCGGTTGAGGGTGAGGCCGCAGTGGCCTATGCGCGCCGTGCGGCATGCGCCAAAACCCTGCCGGTGGCCCGTCGCCACGCTGCGGCCTGTGTTATCGGGGCCGATACCGTGGTGGCACTGGATGGTGTCATAATGGGCAAACCTGCCGGCCATGCGCATGCGCTCTCCATGCTGCGGGCTCTGGCCGGTGCGCGGCACGAGGTGGTCAGCGCGTGCTGCATCTGCCTGCCCGGCAACGCGCAGGAACCCGTGGTGCTTCATGCGGTGACATCGGTCTGGATGCACAGGTGGGACGATGCCGCCCTGAAAGCCTATATCGCCACGGGAGAACCGGCGGACAAGGCAGGCGCCTACGGCATTCAGGGTATAGGGGCTTTTCTGGTTTCGCGCATTGACGGTTCGTGGAGCAATGTCGTGGGGCTGCCGCTGACAGAGCTGCTGACCGAACTGCAGCGTCGTGGATTGGTTGTTCCGTCGGGTGCGCAGACTGCGGAACAAGACGGACATGCCCCGGATGTGCGGGACTGACACACCTGTCCGGGCGGCGTCGCGGGGTACGCGGTGCGCGGCAGCCGGACGGAGGAGAAGACAAGATGACTGAGCAGCGTTCTTTTATGGACAGAACGGCCCTGTTTGTGGCCAGAGGTCTGGGAGCAGGGTTGTTTCCCGTGGCACCGGGAACATGCGGCACTGCGCTGGGGGCATTGCTGGCTCCCTGGCTGTTTCTGCCGCTGTCTTTTCCCGCGCGCCTTGTGGTGGTGATTCTTGTGTTTATGCTGGGCTGCTGGGCCGCCGACAGAGCGGAACACCTGTTGGGCCGCAAAGACCCCGGCGAGGTGGTTATCGATGAGATTTTCGGCTTGTGGCTTTGTCTGCTGCCTTTTGCGCAGGTGAGCACGCAGGGGCTTGTCTGGGCGTTTGTGCTGTTCCGCATTTTTGACATTGCCAAACCGTGGCCTGTGCGTCAGGCGGAATCGTGGCTGCCGGGCGGCGGCGGCGTGATGATTGACGACGGTGTGGCCGGTCTGTGGGCCATGGTTGTGTTTGCGGCCATACACGGCGTCTGATGATGTCTGCTGCTGCGGCAGGGCCATGACGGGCGCTTCTTTGCCGGAGCGCCGTATGTGGCCTTTGGCCGCAGGGCTGCCGGTTGCCGGTGTGCGCAGTCTGCATAAATCTGCTCCGGCTTCTTTTCTTGCGGTATGTTGTTCTGTTGCATGGCCGCAGGGGGGCTGCGGTATCCGCTGCTGAGCGCCGTGCGGTATACGGCATGGCACAGCTCTCGCGGCGGCCCGCAGTGTTTCGGGGCCGCCGTGCTGCTGTCCGCATGGCTTTTGCGTGTTCTTTTGTCCGGTACCGGCTGTCAGGGCGCGTCGTCGTCTTCTATGGGGCCGCGGGGAATGATGATGCGCGCTGCCCGTTCGAAAAAGATATAATCCCAAGCCCACGTGAAAAGTACAAACAGCCTGTTGCGGAAGCCCACAAGATACAGCAGGTGAATGAACAGCCACATGACCCAGGCAACAAAGCCGGTGGCTGTGTGTTCTTTGCCCATGCGTACCACGGCGGCGGCCCGCCCTATGGTGGCCATGGAGCCTTTGTCGCGGTACCGGAAAGCGCGCAGCGGTCTGCCTGCCAGTGCGGCGCGTATGTTGTCCGCGGCCAGAGCGCCCTGCTGTATGGCATTGGGAGCAATGAGCGGAGCGGGCGAATCGCCCTGCGGCAGAGCCATGTCGCCCGCAACGAAAACATCAGGATGTCCTTCAACCTGCAGTGTGGGCAGCACCGGCACGCGGCCGCCGCGTCCCGTGGGCAGACCCATCTGGCCGGCCAGAGCGTGCCCCTGCACACCTGCTGTCCACACCACGGTTTCGGTCCGTAACGGGCTGCTGCCTTCCAGCTCGACGCTGTCCGGAGTCACGGCCGTCACTTTGGCATTCAGGCGTACGTCCACCCCCATGTGGGTAAGCCGTTCAAATGCGTAGCGGCGCAGGTGGTCGGGAAATCCGGCCAGCAGACCGTCGCCTGCTTCCAGCAGCACCACGCGGGCCTGTCCCGTGTTCAGGGTTGGAAAGTCTTTGGTGAGCGGCTGGCGGATAAGTTCGGCCAGCGCTCCTGCGTATTCCACCCCCGTGGGGCCGCCGCCCACCACGGTGTATGTGAGAATACGGTCCTTTCTGTCCGGATTGCGTTCGTGTGTGGCCTGTTCGAAGCATGAGACAATATGGTTGCGCAGCGTGATGGCCTGTTCCAGATTTTTCAGCCTGAAGCAGTGCTTGTCCGCGCCCGGTACGCCGTAAAAGGCCGTGAAGCTGCCCATGGCCACAACCAGTTTGTCAAAGGGAATGTGCGGTCCGTCAGTGTGCAGCACCTTGTTTTTCATATCGATGCTGCGCACGTCACCCATGACGAAATGCACATTGGGATATTTGCGGAAAATGGCCCGCAGCGGGTAGGCTATCTGCCCCGGTTCCAGTTCGGCCGCGGCAACCTGATAGAGCAGCGGCAAAAAAGTGTGGTAGTTGTTTCTGTCGACCAGAATGATATCCAGATTTTTGTCGCGCGCCAGTCTGCGCACGGCCCAAACGCCCGCAAAACCGCCGCCTGCGACGACGACCCGCGTTCTGCTGTTGCCTGTGCTGCCCGTCATGCTGATTTCTCCTTTTGCCGGCAGGTTATGTGCCCGTATGAGATTCTTTTGTTTCGAGCATCACCCTATACTGTAGCGTATGCAGTCTTTCGGGTAAACAGAATAGGCAGCGGTGGCGGATGAATCCAAAGAAGGCTATGCTGCCTGTGAAGAGGAAAGCGAGTGGAGCATTCATGGGAAAACTGAATGTCGATGATCTGAAAGAAGGCATGGTGCTGGCCGCAGACGTATGCGGCCGCGACGGCAGGACACTGCTGGGCGCCGGTGCCGCGCTGCAGGAGCGCCACCTGCGTATATTCAAGGCGTGGGGTGTTACCGAGGCGGATATCGAGGGTGTGGACCGCTCTGACATGGAGCAGGAACACGAAGCCGAACTGCCGCCCGAAGTGCTGGAGGCCGCGCGTGCGCGTGTGGATGCCCGTATGGGCCGCCACGGCGGCAGCGAGCTGGAGCATGAGCTGCGGCGTATAACAACGCTGCGGCTGAGCGCCCGCATACTGCACGATGGCATGCCCGAAACCGAGGAACTGGATTACGGGGCGTTGCGGGCCTGTGCGGCCAAAGACTCGTTTGATAAAGACCGCACCTCGGTCCATTCGGTTGTGGATGATCAGGTGCAGCTGCTTTCTTTCCCCGACATTTATTTTCGCATTGTCAAGGTGCTGGAGTCGCCCAGCAGTTCTTCGCGCAAGCTGGCGGAAGTGGTCAGCACGGACGCCAGTCTGGCGGCACGGCTTCTGCGGCTTGTGAACAGCCCGTTTTACGGGTTCCCTTCCAAAATCGACTCCATAGCGCGGGCCATCACCCTGATCGGCGCCAACGAACTGGTCACCCTTGCTCTGGGTATTTCCGTCATGCGGGTTTTTTCCGGTGTGCCCTCGGGGGGCTTCAACATGCGGCGCTTCTGGGAACATTCCATCCTGTGCGGCCTGTTTTCGCGGCTGATCGCCGGGCACAAGATGGGGCTTTCGGAAGAACGGCTGTTTGTAGGCGGGCTGCTGCACGATCTGGGCGAGCTGCTCATGCTCAGCAGGCATCCGCGTACCATGTGCCGGACCATGGTGTACGCCCATGAGCAGCAGGTGCCGCTGTATCAGGCGGAAAAAGCCGTGTTCGGCTTTGATCATGCCGGAGCAGGCAGCCTGCTGCTGAACCGCTGGAATCTGCCCGACGGCCTTGTGCGCATGGTGGGGTATCATCACCTGCCGGACAGAGTGCGGGCGCCTCTGGAAGCTTCCGTGGTGCATGTTGCCGATATCATGTCTTTTCTGTTCCGTATTGAGGATGTTCCCGCGGGAATGGTGCTGTCCGGACTGAACGGCGCGGCAATAAACAAACTGGGGCTGGCGCCTTCGGCTGTGCAGACAATGATGGCGCAGGCGGGCAGGCAGTTCGAGGCCATTTCCGGTGTGTTCTTTGACGCCGGTCAGGAAGCGCGGGACAAGGCATGAATCAGCAAGGGGCAGAAACGGAGCAGGATCTGCGGGCGCGGGTGCCGGACGAGCGCAGAGCCACGCTGGCCGCGCTGGAGCTGGCAGCCACCCTGAGCCATTTTGACCAGCGGCTTGACCGTATGGAAGGAGTGGACAGCATTCTGCGAGAGACCGCGGCCAAGGCTCAGGGACTGGTGGAAATGCAGTCATGGGCTTTTTTTCTGGTCGATCCGGAAACCGGAGATTTTACCTGTGCCCTTACTGACGGGCCGGAAGACCGTCTGCGTTTTGAACGTGAAGTGGACGCACTGATAGAAGACAGAACCTTTGCGTGGGTTCTGGGTCGCAACAGGGCCGTGCTTGTGCCTTCGGGCATCGGCGCTGCCGGCAGGCTGCTGCTCCATCCGCTGGCGACATCTTCGGGGCTGTGGGGCATGTTTGTGGCTTTTACCGGTGAAGGGGCAGAGTCCACAGACCTCGGGTTTTATCTGCTTACGGTGGTGTTTTTTTCCTGCGCATCCATGCTTGAAAGCTATTCTCTGTACCGCCAGCTGCAGCAGGTGAACGAGGGACTGGAACAGCAGGTGGCCGACCGCACCCGCGAACTGGTGTCCATTAACTCCAGTCTGGAACGCGAGGTGGAGGAACGCAGTCTGGCAGAGCAGCAGCTGCGGCGGACTCTGAACGAAAAAGAGTCATACCGGCAGCATCTTGAGGCCGTTTTTTCCAGCATACAGGATGCCATCATCACCGTAGACCTGAATGGTGTGGTACTGAACACCAATGCCGCTGCTGAAAAAATGCTGGGCATTCCGGCTGCACAGGCTGTGAGAATGCATCATACCGCCCTGCAGCTGCCCTGTGCCAGAGCATGTCAGGATGTGCTGGGAGCCACGCTGGGTTCCGGTACGCCCGTGCGCGAATTCCGCGCCGTGAGTGAAGACGGCGCTCAGGTGATGATTCTGGGCGGCACGCCGCTTATCTCGCTGGACGGGACGTTTTCCGGCGCCGTTCTTTCCTGCCGCGATATCACGCGGCTTGTGTCGCTGGAGCAGCAGCTCCGTCAGCGGCATTCATTCAGCAATATCATCGGGCGCAGCAAGGTTATGCAATCGCTGTTCGGCCTGCTGGAAAATCTTGCGGCATACGACACCACAGTGCTGGTCACCGGTGAATCCGGTACCGGCAAGGAACTGGTGGCAGAGGCTCTGCATTACAACGGGGCGCGCTCGGGCGGACCGCTGGTCAAGGTGAACTGCACTGCCTTGTCTGAAAGCCTGCTGGAAAGCGAACTGTTCGGCCATGTGCGCGGGGCCTTTACCGGAGCCGTGCGCGACAGGGCCGGACGGTTTGAGACAGCCGAAGGCGGTACTATTTTTCTTGATGAGATCGGCGACATCTCCATGCGTATTCAGGTACTGCTGCTGCGCTTTCTCGAGTCAAAAGAATTTGAACGGGTGGGTGACACCACTCCGCGGCGGGCTGATGTGCGCATAGTGGCTGCCACCAATGCCGACCTGCACCGGCGCATCAGTGAAGGTACTTTCCGCGCGGACCTGTTTTACCGGCTCAATGTCACCAGTGTGCATCTGCCGCCGCTCAGGGAGAGGCGCGAAGACATCCCGCTGCTGGTCCAGCATTTTGTGGAGCAATGCAACACCGAACTGGGAACCCGTGTGGCCGGAGTGGATGATAAAGCCATGGCTGCGCTGGTCCGTGCTCCGTGGCCGGGCAATGTGCGCGAACTGAAGCATACGCTGGAACATGCCTGCGTGCTGTGCCGCGACGGCTATGTGGAAGCCGGTCACCTGCCGGCGGAGCTTGCGGCGGTTGAGTCTTCCCCTGTCCGGTTTGATGCGGCGGTGTCCGGGCCGGTTTCTGCCGCCGCGGGCGGCGCAGTTCCGCAGCCCGTGGCGGGCGGATTCGGACGGCGGCAGCTGGACGCCCGCAGCATCACGGCGGCCATCGAACAGACCGGAGGCAACAAGGCCAGAGCGGCGCGCCTGCTGGGAGTAGGGCGGGCGACTCTGTACCGCAAACTGCGGGAGCTGGACATGTCCATATAACATGTCTCAAGTGTCTCAAGCGAGACATCTTTGTGTCTCAAGTGTCTTGTTTGAGACAGCGATTAGGTGTCTCACCGACAGGGTTATTCTTAGTGGAAATCTGTAATAATTTTATATTACAGATTTTTTTTATTTTGGCACCGGTGTTGTAATACAGGATGCAAGGACAAGGGGGGCCGGCATGGTAACAGTGGTTACGCCTGAACAGTTCGCCAGCATACTGGATACGGAAGACAGACCGGTGCTGGCAGGATGCCTGCAGAGAGATTCCGCTTTTATGGAGCAGTGTATGGTGCTGCAGGCTGCGTCCACCGCAGTGGAGGGAAAGGCCAGAGTCTGCCTGATGGACCCGGACTGGCTGAACGAGTTCTGCCGCAAGTTTTCCATAAGCGGTACCCCGTCGTACCTGCTGTTTAACGGCGGAACAGAATACGAGCGGTTTCTGGGCAGGGCCGAACTGCACAATCTGACAGCCATGGCCCGCAGACTGCTGCCGGCGGCACGGCACCCTGAGGCGCAGGGCAGGCAGGCACCGCGGTTTGATATGGAACTGAGCCGCGCCGGATACTGGTCCTGATGAATTTTGCCAGCGCTGCGGCATAGCGGAACAATGCCTTGATGATCCCGGAAGGCGTCCGTTTATCAGCCGCAGACAAGACCGGAGCAGGTCAGGAAGGAGTAAGTCTCCGCCGCTGCAAGGCGGAGCACATACGGACACGAGATGCAACGGAAGCCGTGCACCATAGCGGGGGCTACGGGGGGAAGCACGGCATCCGGATACCGCGCAATCAGTGTGCGCGGCCCGCAACGGGCCCGGTCCGCCTTCGGGGGTTGGCGGACACATAGCGGATACGTCCGCGCACACTGCGCGTATTTCGGCCCTGCCGCGCACAGGCGGCACGGCAAACACGGTATCAGCGAAAAACGGCGCGGCCATGTTGCAGGCATTACAGGGGGGAAGTGCTGTACATCTTGTACGCATGACCGCGCCGCACTTCGCACAGAGTACGTGCGGCAACGCAAACGACTTATGCAGACGCTGCGGTTATCTAATCCCGGGGGGGATTGCAGCGTCGGCCGGGGCATCCGGGGGGATTGTGCCGGTACTGAAAAAAGCGGTCTGCCTGATGGCAGACCGCTTTTATTGCGGTATGTGCGTTGCGGACGCGTTCAGCAGGCCTGCCCCTGTTTGGGGCACAGCTCCGCGTCGTTGATCAGGTCTGCCAGCGTGAACGAATTCAGCTTTTCATACATGGCCTTGGCCGCTTCGTTCCAGATGGTTCTGGTCAGGCAGTAGTCCATGCGGGGGCAGCACGGTTCGGGGTCCACACATTCAAAGGTGGGAACCGTTTCCTCCAGAGCGAAAACGACATCGCCCAGCAGGATGGATTCCGGCGGCCTGGCCAGCATGTAGCCGCCCTTGGATCCCAGTCTGCTGGAGATGTAGCCGGCACCCTTCAATACCCTGATAAGCTTTTCAAGGTACTTCATGGATATGCCCTGCCGGTCAGCGATTTCCTTGATGGAAACCGGCTGATCGTCACCATGGGTATGCATGGCGATGTCGAGCAGCATGCGCGTACCGTAACGGCTTCGTGTGGTAAGCTTCATGGGTATCCTGCGTGGATGCGGATGCACGGGGCATCACGGGGAGCGAAACGGGGCGGAAGCGTCTGCTTCCGCCCCTGTTGTTGTTATTCGTCGTCTGCGGCTTTCAGATGGTCCGGCACAATGGCCATCTTGATGAGGAGCGGTTTGAGGAAGCTCCACTTGATGCCGATTTCGTATTCTTCTTCAAGGTCGCGGATGGCGTCCCAGCAGTTATGGCAGGGGGCCACCACCAGCGTGGCGCCTGTGGCCAGAATCTGGTCGCGCTTGGTCTGCAGGGCCTTGTTACGCTCTGCGCGGTACTTGCCGATACCGTTAAAGCCGCCACCGCCGCCGCAGCAGTAGTTATGCTCGCGGTTGGGGGTCATTTCACGGTAGTCTTCGGCAATATAGCTCATGATCTCGCGGGTGAAGTTGGCAAGACCATGGTTGCGCACATAGTTGCAGGAATCCTGAAGCGTACAGGGTTCCTTGATCTTTTTGGCAGGATCGATCTTGATCTTGCCTTCGCGCAGAGCTTCGGCAACCCACTCCACATAGTGCATGCACTTGACCGGCGGCAGGCCGTCTTCGCGTCCTGCCCAGTACGGCCCTTCGATGACGGTGGCGCGGTGTGCGTGGCCGCATTCGGTGCCGACCATGCGTTTGGGTTTCAGGCGTTCCATGGCGGCATACACCTTGTCCACCTGCATTTTGCACGCGGCCCAGTCACCGGCAAACATGGCCAGCGACGTCTGTTCCCAGCCTTCGCTGGGCACGGTCCAGTCTTCACCGGCCAGATGGAACAGGATGGCGGCTTCTGCAAGGTCTTCAGGGTAGTGCTTGGGTTCGCGGGCGTTCAGCGTGTACATGATGTCCGCGCCTACTTTGTCCACGGGAATGGTAAGACCCGGCCATTCTTCGGCTGTTTCCTCTTCCATCCATTCGCAGGTCTCTACCCAGTCCTCGGTGGTCACGTCCATCTGCGCGCTGTACACGCGGTGCATGCCGGAACCGATTTTCAGTTCCCACGGCACAAAACCCTGAGAGTACATGAGACCGCGCAGGTAGCTGAACATGACGCCCATGTCTATGCCGTGGGGGCAGTACATGCCGCAACGGTTGCAGCAGGTGCACTGCGACCACGCCACTTCCATGCAGTGCTGCATGAAGGCGTTGTCCACCTTGCCTTTGCGTTTAACCATTTCGCCCAGCGTGGACTGTATCTTGTACGCGGGAACCTGCTTGGGGTCGCGGTTGTTTACGCGGTACAGAAAGCAGCTGTCGGCGCACATGCCGCAGTGGGCGCATATTTCCAGCCAGGTGCGGATGCGTGACTGGCAGGTTTTTTCAATGGTGGACCACAACGCGTCGGTGTCCACTTCCAGCGAGTTCATTTCTTCGTAATACTGATTGCCGCCCTTGTCGCCGAGCAGGGCCTTCAGGTCCTCTTCGGTGTTGACCGGACGTTTATTACAGAACTTACCTTCAGGCATTGTTCACTCCTTCTGGGTGTGCCGGTTACCAGGGGAAGCCGGCTGTACGCTTCATACCGCCACGCTTGATGTTGTAATCCATACCCAGCTGGCCGCGTGACATGAAAAAGAGTGCCACATGAGACAGCTTGGTGAACGGAATGAGCACCAGCAGCAGTTCGCCCGTGATTATGTGCATGACCAGCCAGAACTGGTAGTCGCCCACATGCAGACGGGCGATGAAGCCTGTGAGGAACGGTGCGGCGGAAACGGCCAGAATGAACCAGTCGTAAGCGCTGGTCAGGATGCGCACTTCCGTCAGGGCGATGCGGCGCAGGGCCAGCATGGCCGCGCCGGCCAGAGCGGCAACTGTCAGGCCGTCTGCCAGCCACCACGGCAGGGTGGGCAGGCTGAAGCCGAAGCGTTCTTCCAGAATGATGTTGTGACCCATGAGAAACAGCGGAACCAGCACAGCCCCGATGTGGAAAAGGAAGAACCCTGCAGCCATGAAAGGCTGCTGACGCCAGCTGTGGGTTCCCATGGGGGTTATCCAGCAGAGTACGGAACGCAGCGCTCCGCGCAGTCCGATGCTCATATGCGGCCGGTAGGCCACTCTGTCGAGCTTCCAATCAAGGCCGCGGATGTACCAGACAACCCGTGCCAGCAGACCGCCGAAGCAGACCACCAGGGATATCCAGAGCATGGGGCCGGTCAGGAAATCGATCATTATTGTCTCCTTGCTTGCTAAGACGTGTGTTCGGGCCGGAAGTTAGTACTTCCGCATTTTTTCGTCCCGACCGGTCAGAAACTTCCAGAAGCCGACGAAGCAGAGAAGGGTCACTCCCATAAGGATATAGGTGATGCCCTTGGAGTGCAGCATGAATTCATGAAGCGTGTAAAACATCTGTTCCATGAGTTTTCTCCTTCACGCCAGCCTAGTGGGCGTCTTTGTAGTCGGGGTGCTCGAACAGCACGGGCATACGTGTGGCGATGAACCGGTACACCGTGATGATCATGGTCACGATGAAGATGGAAATGCATATTTCCATCCAGTGGGGGAAGTAACGTTCGTCTGCGGGCAGCTGATAGTTGAATGCCACCAGAGAAACGTTGAAGCGGTTCATCACGATGCCCAGCACGGCGTTGATGGAAGCCACGCGGATGATGGTCTTGTTCTTTTCGCGTACGCCCAGCGCATACAGAAATGCGGGCAGCGCCACAAAGCCGAACATTTCCACCAGAAACCACGCGCCGTAGCCGGTTGCAAGGTAGTGCCAGTCGTTGTCCATGGCTATGTCCATGGTCTTGATGCAGAAGTAGCCCGCCAGCACAAAGGCGGCGGCTTTGCCGAAGCCCAGCACCACGTCGTCAGCTTCGTCCAGATGGGTTTTGTCCATCATGTGATGCAGCCCCTTGTGCGCCAGCGTACCTTCAAAGATAACCATGGAAAGGCCGGCAACCATGGAAGAGATGAAGAAGAATACGGGCAGGAACGAGGAGTACCACAGCGGGTGCAGCTTGCTGGGTGCGATGAGGAACAGGGCGCCCAGCGAGGACTGGTGCAGTGTGGAAAGCACAACGCCGAAGATGGTGAGCACCAGCGTGAACTTGACCACGATGTTGCGTATCTTGCGCAGTCCCAGCCATTCCAGCGCTGCGGGCGACCATTCGATGAACAGCACGGTGAGATACGTCATGACGCACAGACCCACTTCAAACAGCAGCGACGTGGTGCCCTGCGAGTAGAATATGGGATAGGGCAGACGCAGCGGATGGCCGAGGTCGTAGGTGAGGGCGATAACCACAAAGAAGTAGCCGAGGAACGCCGTGGTTATGGCCGGACGCACCGCGGAATGAAAACGTTTGAGACCGAACAGGTAGCATGCGGCGCTGGTGACATAGCCACCGGCTGCCAGTGCCACACCGCACAGCAGGTCAAATCCGATCCACACCCCCCAGGGGTTGTTGTGGTCAAGGTTGGAAACGGCGCCGATACCCTGAGTGAAGCGGATGAACGTCAGAATGAGACCGCCCACAAGGATAATGGCCGTCAGGATGTTGCCGGGTGTCAGCAACCCGTTACGGTTGTTCTGTATGTCAGCCATTTATGCGTCCTCCTCGGGCTTTTCCGTCCCGGATTCGGCGGATTCGGGTTCGTTTTGAGCGGCAAGGCGCGCTTCGAACTCTTTTTCAGCCTCTTCCTTTGCCTTTTTCACTTCGCGGGCAATGGCGGCTTCTTTTTCCTTGGCGGCCTTTTCCATGGCGGCCTGCAGCTTGGCGTCCGCTTCGGCCTGCGTTTCGCCCACGGCATGGCGTACGGCGGCGGCCTGTTCTTCCTGCGCTATTTTATCTTTGCGTTTGGAAATGGCGTACGCACCGGTAAGCAGCACGGGCCAGATGCCTACAACCATGGGCACGGAACCCAGTGCGCCGGCGGTATGTTCCTGCGCGGGCTTGGTGCCCAGATGTTCATCCTGACCCAGTTCGCCGAAGGGTACACCGGCAAGGTACAGCCAGTTGGTGCCGCCCATTTCGTGTTCGCCGTAGATGTGGTCCTGATAGCGTTCAGGGTTTTTGCGGATTCTGTCGCGCGCGATGCGCAGCAGGTCTTCGCGCTTGCCGAAAGTCAGAGCTTCCTTGGGGCATTTTTCAACGCATCCCGGCAGCTTGCCTTCCTGCAGACGGGGGTGACACATGGTGCACTTGGTAATCAGCGGATCATATGCTTCACCGTATTCAAACGCGGGCACGTTGAACGGGCAGGCGATCATGCAGTACCGGCAGCCCACGCACAGCTTGGGGTTGTATGTAACCGAGCCGTCGGGGTTTTTGGTAAACGCCTTTACAAAGCAGGCCGAGGCGCAGGCGGGTTCCAGACAGTGGTTGCACTGCTGTTTGCGGAACACAGGGTGTTCAAGGCCGGCCACGTTGTATTTGTTGACCACTGTATAGGTGGCGTCATCTGTTCTGCGCTTGGTTTCAAGCACCGAAAGGTCGTCAAACGGCTTTTCGGGCATGGGCAGATTGTTCACCTGCTGGCACGCTTCCTCGCATTTGCGGCAGCCGATGCAGCGGGTGGAATCATGCAGAACGCCGTAGCTGTCGGGGTAGCCGGAAAAGCTGTGATTGCCCCCCGCGGCGGCGGGCTTGCCCGCTGCCACCGAAAGTCCGGCAGCACCGAGCAGGCTCAGAAAGGTTCTTCGACGCATGGACTAGTCTCCTTGCTAATATCCTACAGATCGCGTTTTTTGTGACACTCGTTGCAAGCCGTGTTGGCAGGCTTTTCAATGCGCATGGCGGTGTGGCATCCCATGCACTGCTGGTGGTAGGCGGCCTTCAGGCCCGGGCGGTCGCCCTGATCCAGCTCAAACGGCTTGCCGTGGCATGTGGCGCATGCGGGGGGTGTCTTTGAAACGGGGCTGTTGTGGTGGCAGCCCTGGCAGAACGTGCCGGGCTCGTTGTGGAAAGCGGCGGCAAGTCTGTCGCCTTCAATTCCCGCCAGCATGGTCTTGATGATCTTGCGGTGCGGGAAGTCCACAGCCTCGTACTCGTTCACCATCGCATCAATGGTAACGCGGTCGGGGACGTCGTTAAGGTCGTAAGTGCCCTTGGTGTACTGGCGCGAAGAAGCCACCAGCATGCCTACGGAGACGCGCTCTTCCTTGCTCAGTGCCTCAGCGCCCTGCGGAGCGAGCTCAGCGGGAACATTGTGGCATTTGGCGCATGAATCTTCCGTGTTTTTGTAGGGGACAAAGCTGTGGCAGCCGGCGCATACGGGCTGCTCTTTCTGCTTGTTATGGCAGCCTACGCAGCTGGCATCGGCCTGCTTGGCATGCATGGCCTGCGAAAGCTGAACAAAGCCGCCTTCCTTCTTGCCTTCGGTCGTATGGCATTCGGAGCAGCTGGCGATTTTTTCGTGATGGCAGACGCGGCAGGTATCATTGGCCTGTTCGTGCACCTTGTGGTTGAAGGCCACGGCGGCGATGGAGCCGGGACCGGCTTCTTTTTTGACGGTCTTTGAACCGGCAGGGGGAGTCATGACGACGGCGTCGGGCTGTCCGCGGTCAAGGCGGGGCACATCCTTCACCACTTCGTACGCGGCCTGCGCCTGTGTGGTGTGGCACCCTGCGCAGTTGACGGGGCCGGTCTTCTGCTGTGCCTGTGCCGTGGTCACGTGGCACACCACGCACTGGTTGTGGGCTGCATCGGCAAAAGCAGAAACAGTCACGCCGTCAGCCGTGACGGGGGCGTCCTTGTGGCAGGCGCGGCAGCTGTCTTCCTCGCCTTTTTTCCACACGGTCTTTTCAGCTGCTTTGTCGTAAACATGGTGGCAGGTGCCGCAGTTGACATCTGCACCGCCGGCGGGCTTGATGCTTGCCGCGGCAATGTGGCGGTAGTGCAGCGATTTGTCCATGCCGGCTTCGGCGCGGTCTGCCGGTGCTTCCTGCGCCACGTGGCAGCTGCGGCATTCACTGTCCAGCGGACCGGACTTCTGACCGTTGTCCACCATCTCGGTATGGCAGCCGATACAGTTGTCATGGTAGACTTTTTTCAGTTGCTCGGCGCTTTCGTCCGCGGTGCGCTGAAACTTGAGCGACATTTTGCCGTCCACGGTTTTGTGGCAGGCGGAACAGTCTTTGTCTTTCAGCGCGGCAGTGTGCTTGTCGTGGCGGAAAGAAGCCGGCGGCAGCTCCAGATCGTCGAACTGTTTAACAACGTCGATCCGGATAAGGTCGGCATTGCCGCCGCCCGCGCCCGCGGGTTCGGGCATGGCGCTGGTGCTCCGGACCAGGAACCCCGATGCCGATATGACGGCAACGGCAGCCAGAATCCCTGCCCATTGCAGCAGTGATTTTTTTTTCAACATAGTGGCAGTCCTTTGAAAAATGGTGAAACGCATCCTCAGACATCCTGTACCGACGGCCGGACAGATCCCCGTGACCGGTGGCGGTAAGCCTGCGGGCAGAACGCAAAAAGGGCGCAAAAAACGACACACCCATCAGCCGGAGCCGTATGTCTGTGCCGGTTGTCGAGCCTGTTTCTGCGCATGGCAACCTTCCCGTAGGCATCTGCAGAGGGGGTATGTCCGGTTCCGTCCGGAACGGGGTGGCGCCCCGCGGGCGGGCCGGATTTTGTCCCGAAATACCCTACCTGCATGGTATGATTTATTTCCTACCGCTGAGGTATGCGATTATCAAGAGTGCGTCAAGAAAAATATGAAAAATCGTTGGGAGAGAATGAGATAAGCGTGGTTAGTGAGTGGTCATTCATATGGTAAAACGCAGGGTTGTTCAATGGTTTTTCATGCCCTGAAAGTAGGCTTTGCGGTGCCGCGCGCTCATGTGTAATCAGAAAGGCAAGGAGAATGACGATGCATTTTTTTGTTAACCTGCCGCTGAGCTATGCCGCGGCAGACCAATCGTATCTTGAAATGATTGTCGGCCGCGGAATTTGTCCGGAGCTTGGCATGGATACCGTGGCTGTGCAGGACCTGCCGGAAAGCTGGCACATAAAAACCGCTGCCCTGCTGCGTGAAAAGGGGCTGGCGTGTTCTGTTCATCTGCCTTTTTTTGACCTGCACCCGGGCAGTCTGAACAATGCGGTGCTGGAAGCCAGCCGGGCCACACTTTACAGGGCCGCCGGGCTGGCGCGGCTGTACGGGCCCCGTTTGCTGGTGGGCCATCCTGCGTATGACAGGGGGCAGCATCCGCCCCGTCACGATGAATGGCTGCGCCGTAGTGCAGAAACATGGCGCACCGTGCGCGAACATGCTGCCATGGCTCCTCTGCGGCTGGAAAATACGCATGATATCAGTCCGGAACCGCTGGCCGCCCTGATAGATGAACTGACCGCTAAGGGCGGAGAAGACGGCGGTACGGGGATATGCCTTGATGCGGGGCACTGGTTCAGCTTCGGCAGGGGCAGCCGTGATCCCGCGGGGCTGGAAAAATGGCTGGATGTTTTCGGCACGCGCATACGGCATATGCACCTGCACGACAATGACGGTTCAGATGACCAGCATCTGGGACTGGGCAGCGGCCGGATACCGTGGAGCCGGATTTTTGCGGGGCTGGAACAGCGGGGGGTGCGTGCAACGGTGACGCTGGAGCCCCATAGCGAAAAGGATTTTGATACAAGCATGCGTTTTTTGCAGTCGGAAACGTCTGCTGTGCAGGCTTTGCGACGTGTGGCTTTACCCCGTTGCTGAACGGGGCAGGGCCATGCTGCCGCGCGCATGGCCCTGCCTGATTGAATCCGTCCGGCAGATGCGCACACCGGAGCGGTTCAGCGGCGCGGGGCAAGCCATGCCCCGCGGCCGGTCATTCTGAATGCCAGAGACGCCAGTCCCAGCAGGGCCGCCAGCCCCAGATGCGACCAGTCGATAATCATGGTTGTCACCGGCGGCCAGTAAAACTCCGGCAGATTTTTAACCACGCGCAGATAGCCTGTGGCAGCCAGCCCAAGCAGCAGGCCCAGACGCCATACGCCAGCTGTTGTCAGCTGCCAGCGGCGGCGTTGCTGCAGCAAAAAGACGGCCGTCATCCAGCCTCCGGCGGCCAGCAGAACCACGGCGCCCAGATAGTGCAGCAGATGCGTGGTCATGGGGTCGGCAGTCCATGCCAGTCCGGGAATATCGGCGATATAGTACCGTTTAAAAACAGGCATCTGAGCTATGCCTGTCACAGCCAGCAGCGTGACTGCGGCCGGCCAGACAACACGTATGAACCGGTGCTGCGGTGCGGGGTTATTCATGGTCCTGTTCCTTATTGTGCGCGGCTGCCGGAGCATGACCGGAGTCACGCTCTTTCCGCAGTGTCCCGAGTATTTTTAACGCTCCTGCGGCCATGCCCGCCAGCGGAGCAACCATCAGGGCTCCCGCAAGGTGCTTCTGGGGTTGCAGTACGGGTTGCACCGGCGGAAAATCAGGGTGTCCGGCACTTCGGGTCAGCGAAGTGTTCAGCAGATCAAAGGGAACGGGAGAAACATAGATGGTGCTGGTGCCGCCCGCTTCATCCAGTCCGTACAGATAGCCGTCAGTTGCCTGCGCCAGCTTGCGCGCTTTGCTGATAATTGCGTCACGCGGGCCGTACTCCTGCACTCCCAGCGGACAGGCTTCCACACAGGCGGGCAGCGCTCCCTGTTTTACGCTGTCGTGGCAGCGGTCGCATTTGTACATGACACCGTTTCCGGCAAATCGCGGCAGCAGGTCAAGGTACAGCCCCACGCCGGTCTGGCGCTGGGGAATGTCCCACGGGCAGACCTGACGGCATTTGGCCCCGCCCAGACAGATATCGTCATCAATGCGGACCGTCCCCGAGTTTTCTTTGTAGGCGGCCCCCCACGGGCACAGATTGGCGCACAGCGGGTTGTCGCAGTGCATGCAGCGGCGCGGAATGTGCAGTTCGTACGTCTTTTCTTTATATGTTACAGATACATGCTGTATTGTGAGCCAGTTGTAGGGTGTCAGTCTGTCCGTCACCTCTTTTTTGTCCGACCAGTCCTCCGCCCGGACACGGGCGGGAAACATGGCAGGAAAAGGATGCCGTGGCTGCGGGTATTTGCGGGCGTTGCGTTCCGTGCATGCGTCGACGCAGGCGCCGCAGCCTTCGCAGCGGGACAGATCGAACAACGTTGCCATGGGCTGTGCTGTACCGGCAGCGGGGGCGGAGTCTGTCTGCGCCGCATCCGCAGAGGAAGGCAGTGCGGATGCGCAGGCAGCCATGCCGGCGGCACACACACCGGTCAGAAATGCTCTGCGGTTTACCGCGCCGCGTGCGGAAGGAGCGCGGGATAATGTAATGTCGTGTTGCTTCATGGTAATAAGGGGTTCGGGTGAACGGCCCGGGCACAACGGCAGGCCGCATGATATGCCGGCACAGCAGCACAAACCGTGCCGGCAATCTAATATGTTGTTTTTATTTTTATAATCGAAATATTGAACGCATTGTGGGCATGCGGGTTGCCGTGCGTTGTGATAATGTCTAATCATATGGTTAGACGTGTGTTGAAACGGGAGAAGCAATGACCGGAACATCATCATGCAGCGATCTGGTGGCCGAAGTGGTTGCCACCATTAGTGAGGGGCTGATGCTTGTTTCTCCGCAGGGCAAGATAGAAATGGTCAATCCCGCGCTGGAGCGCCTGACGGGATATTCCGCTGCGGAGCTGACGGGGCAGCCGTGCACTGTGCTGGGCTGCGGTGCGTGCGATGAAGCGCGGCGCGGTGCTTCCGGCTGGTGCCGGTTGTTTGAACGCGGGACCGAGAGCAGCCGCCGGTGTGATATTGTGCGCAAAGACGGTGTGCGGGTGCCGGTTTCAAAAAATGCCCGCGTGGTGCGCAAGGACGGCCGTGTTGCAGGAGCGGTGGAAACGTTTACCGACATGAGCGAAGTTGTGGAGCGTGACAGGCGCATCGAGGCGCTGGCACGCATGCTGGACAGGGCTGACGGATTTGCCGGTATGGTGGGTGTTTCTCCGGCCATGCAGCGTGTTTACCGCATCGTGGAACGCGCTGCGGACAGCGATGCGCCGGTGCTCATACTGGGGCCGTCCGGCTGCGGCAAAGAGCTTGCCGCACGGGCTGTGCACGATCTGGGACACCGGGCAAACGGCCCGTATGTGCCGCTTAACTGCTCAGCCCTGAATGAATCTTTGCTGGAAAGTGAACTGTTCGGGCACGCCAGAGGTTCGTTCAGCGGGGCAGTACGCGACAGACAAGGCCGTTTTGAGGCAGCGCACGGGGGAGACCTTTTTCTGGATGAAGTGGGTGATCTGCCCCTTGCCACGCAGGTCAAGCTGCTGCGCGTGCTTGAGACAAAGCATATCGAGCGGGTGGGGGAAAACAGGTCGCGGGCGGTTGATGTACGGATCATCTGTGCCACTCATAGAGATCTCGGCAGCCTTGTCCGGACAGGACAGTTCCGCGAAGACCTGCTGTTCCGCATCAACGTCATTCCCGTGGTACTGCCTGCGCTGCGTCAGCGCGCGGAAGATATTCCGCTGCTGGCAGCGCATTTTGTTGCGGGTATCCGGCAGAGAACAGGCAAGGATATCGAAGGGTTTACTCCTGATGCCATGCACCGCCTGACAGCCTACGACTGGCCGGGCAATGTGCGCGAACTGCGCAGCGCCGTTGAGTATGCCTTTGTGCTGGCTGACCGCGGGCGGCTGGGGGTGGAACATCTGCCGGCACACATCACGGGAACCCGTGCGGAGTGTTGTCCTCAGACTCTGCATGTAGCTTCCTTTGCCGGGGAGGATCTGGCTGCACAGCAAGCGGAACAGCGGAATCAGGAACACGATGAGCTGCTGCGGGCACTGCGCCGGACCGGTGGCAATATGGCTGCAGCGGCGCGCCTGCTGGGCGTGCACAGAGGCACGGTGCGTAACAGAATGCTGAAATACGGCATGAACCTGCGTAAGGAAATACGTGACGGAACCACTGAAGGATGAAAACTGGACGCCGCCTCCGGCTATGCCCTGGCGACCACACTGTGCGGCACCTCGGCTGACCGTTGCAGGCCGGTGCCGCGTGCAACCCCGCCGGAGCGTGTAGAGGCGTCTTCTCCCCAAGCCGGCTCGTCTCCGGCGACCGCCAGATGGTCGGGTGCCCTGACGCTGTTGCTTGCTGGTGGAAATTTACGTGTGCCAACGGGCACCGGAAGCGACGTCCATGATGACTGTATCGGCTTGCGGGCAGTATTCTTTACCTTGTTTACTTTTTAAAAAAATTCAGTTGACACCGGTACCTCGTTTCTATAGATAAACCACCGACGGGCGGTTAGCTCAGCTGGGAGAGCATCGGCCTTACAAGCCGAGGGTCACAGGTTCGAGCCCTGTACCGCCCACCATCAAAAACAAGGGTTTATTGCATACAAAGCGATGAGCCCTTTTCCTTTTATCTACCCTATATCTACCTAGTCTTAGTTTCTCGTCTCTTATCCCTTTTTGTAAGGCGGCGCGGGATTTGGCACTTCGTGGGGATGGATTCGGCATAGGTTTGTCGGGCTATCTGACAGGCAGCAGGATTCTTTCTGCGAGGATTCTGCCGGCGGTTGTCCGGGCGGTAATTGTCACCGGATGATGGTGCCCCGGGGAGCCGCCGGAGATCAGCGCGGTGAGCAGCGGGCCGGAGATTGTTTGCTGCTCGACTTTCAGGGCAGCCGGCGCTGACCATATGACTTCGGAGATGTTTTCTCCGGGGGCCAGTCTTGCGGACATATCCACTGCGTAATCCAGTTTTTCAGTTGCCAGCTTGGGCGGCCAGGACGGGTACATAATCACCTCGTTGCCGGCAGGATGATCTGCCTTTGAATGGTGGATGCTGTATGCAGCCTGTGCAGCGGGCGGGCGGTGTAAATGCGCTGCCGGGGCGGCACGGGCATCTTGGCATGGCCGGCATACGCCAGCAGGCGGGCAAGACACAGGGCCGAGGATGTTCCTGCCAGCTTTTTGTGCGCCCGGGCAGTGATGCGGACTGCGCCGCTGTTAACGGCAAGGGCGGCGGTCTGTTTTGTGCCTGTTGTCTGTACTGTGGCTGCGTGGCGGATATGGCCGGTACAGCCTGACAGCGCCATTTTATTGCCGCTGGCCGGATCTGTTCCGCAGGCGGCGACATGCGATGCCGCTGTGCCGTTTTTACAGGCTGTTGTCTGCTGGTATGGCACACGCGCGCCGCCGGTAAGGCCGTGGGCGCCGCGTCGGCCGGATGCCAGACACACAAGACGGGCGATACCGGCCGCGGTGCCGGAGGCTCCTGCGCCGGTCGAAAGGTCGGCAAAGGAATAGCTGCCGAACAGAATCCCGCTTTGCTGTTTGTCCCATGCCGTTGACCATGTCCCCATACAGGCATGGCCCTGTCTGTATTTTGTCAGAGTAACCGGACCGATGACCGGTTCTCCATTGCGGTACACTGTGAACTGCTCACCCTCTGCCCGGACAGCCAGAGTCTCTGAATCTCCAACGGCGAGGTCGCGGGTAAACGTCCCGTATGTCGTATAATCCTGCACCAGCTTGATCTCGCCGGCCTTTATGTAAATGCGGACACACGCGTATTTGTTGTCCGGAGCGTCCTGCCGTGCCATCAACACCAGAGTGTTATCCGTCAGATCGTCGCGCCGCGTAACCGTGACGATCTGCTCGGTATCGGTGTACTGCCGGTCGGAGTGACTCATGCCCACGGTCATGCCATAGGCATAGCCATCACCTGTCAGCCGGTACTTGTAGTCGCCGTAGGCAATGACCGTATGCCAGCCCAGACTTTCCAGCGTGGTGCCCGCCGCCCCTGTGAAGGGTGTGTAAAAATCAGCCATCGGTCGGGACCTCTGTACAGCCGGCGGCCAGCAGCGCGGCGTGCTGCTGCGGGCTGACCTGCGGACAGGCTACCAGCGCGGTACCGTCGGGCAGCAGGCGTACCACCCACCACCAGGCCACACAGTCGGCCGCCGCAGGCCGCTGGTCCGTTGTTTCTGCACCTATGATCGGGCAACGGTATTGTTTCATCGCCGCAGCCTATTCCAGCGCCAGCACCGCGCCGGTAAGCTGGTAGGTACCGGCGTTGTTGTATATCTCCGGCACGATGCGGGTCACACGGGCCACCCCGTCTGCGGTGATATCCACGGCGGCGCCGCCAGCGGCTGCCGCCACTCTGAAGGTGTCGCCCGCTACATCGCGCACATGATAGATAACGCCTGTCTGCAGCCCCGCAGGCGGTTCTCCGCTGAACACCACGGTATATCCGTCTGCGAAGCCGTGGTTTTCACAGGTGACGATATCTGTTGCGGGGTCGGTGATGGCCGCTCTGGGCGCTTCGCCCCCCAGCGGTGTGACCGCAACGCAGCTTCCGTCCGCCTTGCGCCACGACAACCAGGCCACTGTGGCGCCGGAGGGAACTTCAAACGTGACGGGGGCTGAAAGAGTGCGGGCGCGGGCGGAAGCTGCCTGCAGTGCCACGGGCCTGCGGGCATAGTTTCCGCCGGAAAGCTCCGCATCTGCCCCGTCGGCTCCCGGATAGGCCGCATGCAGAGCTGCATACGCTATGTCCAGCGCATCAAGCATGGTATGTGCCGCTGTATCAGTAAACATCATGTCGCTCCTGCCGGCCGGCGCAGTCCACACACAAAGAAACACCGGCCACGGCGGCCAGTCGTGCCGCCGGAATAGGTTCACCGCATTCCCGGCAGCAGGCTATGCCGTCAATGATCTGCGGTCCGCCGGCGGAACGTAATGTCCCGGAGCGGGCACGGGCTATGGCAGCCTCGCGCTGCAAACGTTCCACCTCGGCTGCCATATCAAGAATATCTGTCATCTACGCATCCTCCGGCAACGTGTAGACGGGGTTGATGCCCTGTATGGTATCTGCCGCCTGCGCATCGTCCAGCCCCTGTGTTGCTTCCAGCGCATCCTGATAGGCAAGGCGCTGGCCTACCACATGGCCGGATACGGCAACCCATGCGGTGCGGTTGGCAAGGATACGGGCGGCAAGCTCACCCACGGGCATGCCCCGCGTGGCGGCAATGGCCCGAACCAGCGGGGCCGGTGCGTCCGCATCCGCCTGCAGGGCTTCGGCCTCTGCCGCCTGCTGGTCCCATGTCTGGCGTTCCAGCGGAGCGTATTCCGCGGCCAGCGCGGTCAGCATGGATTCGGCCCCGTCGCGGATTTCCGCCTGTTTAGCCGTGTACAGTTCTGCGCGGGTAGGCGCAGGCGGTGCGGCGGGCGTAACAGCCACGGGACAGCCGTTTTCACCGGGCCGGATTATCTGCCCCCGCGCCTGTGCGGCCAGCAGTGCTTTATGCTCCGCATCCGTAATTTCAACCGCATCGGCGGGGATATTGGTGCCGTGCAGTTCGGGGGTGTAAAAACCGTTTGTTGACGGGCTGTATTTCATTGTGCGGCCTCCTTAGTAGCCGATGGAAATGTATGAATATGGCATTACAGTTGAACCGGAGTGTTCTCCCTTCAGGGTGAACTTGCCTGCCATCCTGTTGTATACAGCGATGGCGTCGTTGCCGACAGAACCGTAGTCAATGCCGATAACAGCAACGCACGAAAGATGCGCGTTCGGGTAGGCGATCGGCAGCGTTACCTCTGTGGCGACTCCAGTTGATACAGAACCGGTGCCCCACTGCAGAATCAGCCCGCTGGGCAGCCGTTGCCAGCCGCTTTCGCCCAGACTCTGTGTCCATTCGCTGCGGTCAACCTTGTTGCCGTTAATGGCGCTGACCTGTGCGGCAAGAGCCTGCATGTCCACCTGTGCGGTATTTACAGCCACATCAAAGGCTTTGATGCAGGGCAGCAGATAACTGGTTTTCGGGCGGTTTTCTTCGGCTGTGGGGACTACGCGGGAAGCGTCGAAAATGACGCGCTCCGCAGCAATGTATGTGTTCACGGATTGGTCAATACGCCCGCCAAGGTCTTCTGCATTGACCTGAAAGACGCCGGTTGCAGAAGCGGTGTCTCTGAGGCTTGGGAAAAGGCTGTTAGGCGAAGTGGATGACTTGAGTTCACCAGTAAGGTTCCGTATGGCATCACCGGCCCAGTCGCCTGCCGCTTTACCCGCCGCACCATTCTGCGCGGCCGAGAAGTAGTGTCTGTAGCAAGGCAGAATGATATGCGTATCCGTCAGGCAGTACTTGCCGCAGGAGCCTTCCTGTGCGGCGGCCTCTGCGTCCCATTCCGCCTCTGTGGCCAGATAGCCCCCGCAGCTGCGCACCCATGCTTCCAGCTGGGGGTAGGTGCCCAGTGTAAATTTTTGTTTAACATTGACCGCCACTGTGCCGGGCAGCGGTGTGCCGGTGGTGGAAAAAAGCAATGCGCCCACAGGCATACC